>NZ_JBITXP010000025.1:0-99591 GCF_044544765.1 Streptomyces sp. NPDC053513 | reverse complement strand
GGTGCGGGTTCAGGCGCGGAACGCGGAGGCGCCGCTGATGGGCGCCGTCCCGTGTGCCCACCCGTCCCGCCCCAGCGGGACGATTGCCCACACGGAGGTGGGCGAGGGGCACCGCCCCGCCGGGCGCGGGTCCCGCGGGCAGGGGCGCCGCCCCGGCGAGCGCGGGGCCCCGTGGGCGCGGGGCCCCGTGGGCGCGGGGCCCGGCGGGCGGCTGGGCTACAAGCGCAGTCGCGCGCGCAAGCCCGGTGTGCGTTCGTCCGTGTCGACCGCTGCCGCCCCGTCCGCCACCGTCTCGTACACCGCCAGGATGTCCGCCCCGACCGTCGCCCAGTCGAAGCGCCGCACGTGGGCCGACCCCCGGGCGCTCAGCTCCGCCCGGCGGGACGCGTCCCCGAGGAGCGCGATCGCCGCGTCCGCGAGCGCGTCGGCGTCCTCGTTGGCGAAGAGTTCGCCCGCGGAGCCCTGGTCGAGGACCTGCGCGAAGGCGTCCAGGTCGGAGGCGAGGACGGGGGCGCCGGCCGACAGCGCCTCGACGAGGATGATGCCGAAGCTCTCGCCGCCGGTATTGGGCGCCACGTACACGTCGACGCTGCGCAGCAGCCGCGCCTTGTCCTCGTCGCTGACCATGCCGAGGAACTCCACCCGGGAGCGCATCTCGACGGGCAGCGAGGCCACGGCCTCCACCTCGTCGCCGCGTCCGGCGACCAGGAGCCGGGCGCCGGGGCGCTCGGTGAGGATCCGGGGCAGCGCCTTCATCAGGACCGGCAGGCCCTTGCGCGGCTCGTCGATGCGGCCGATGAAGCCGAGGGTCTCCCCCTGCCACTCCTCCTTCGGTTCGGCGCGGGCGAAGAAGTCGACGTCGACGCCGTTGGGGATGACGACCGCGTCGCCGCCGAGGTGCTCGACGAGGGTGCGTCGCGCGTACTCGCTGACCGCGATGCGGGCGCTGATCTTCTCCAGGGCGGGCTGGAGGATCGGATACGCGGCGATCATGGCCCGCGAGCGCGGGTTCGAGGTGTGGAAGGTGGCCACGATCGGCCCCTGCGCCGCCCAGCAGGTGAGCAGTCCGAGCGACGGCGAGGTCGGCTCGTGGATGTGGACGACGTCGAAGGTGCCGTCGTGGAGCCAGCGGCGGACCCGCGCGGCGGAGAGGAAGCCGAAGCTGAGCCGGGCCACCGAGCCGTTGTAGGACACGGGCACGGCGCGGCCCGCGGAGACGACGTACGGCGGCAGCGGGGTGTCGTCGTCGGCGGGGGCGAGGACGGAGACCTCGTGGCCGAGCCGGACGAGGTGCTCGGCGAGGTCGCGGATGTGGAACTGGACGCCGCCGGGCACGTCCCAGGAGTACGGGCAGACGATGCCGATCTTCACGCGCCCGGTCCCTCCCGCTCGTCCAGGTCGGAGAGCCACAGTCGTTGCAGCATGTGCCAGTCCTCCGGGTGGTCGGCGATGCCGCCGGCGAACGCGTCGGCCAGGGCCTGTGTCATCGAGGACGTCTTCTCGGCGCGCGTACCTGACTCCGGCACCTCGATCGGCGCGTGGATCCGCCCCTTCATGACCGGGGTGTCGTCGTACCAGAGCGTCACGGGCAGCAGCAGCGCGCCCGTCTGCTGGGCGAGGATCGCCGGGCCGGCCGGCATCCGCGCCGTGTCCCCGAAGAACGTGACCTCGGTGCCGGAGGCCGACAGGTCGCGGTCGGCGACCAGGCAGACCAGGCCGCCGGCCCGCAGCCGGCGCGCGAGCGTGCCGAAGGCGGAGCCGCCGGTGTGCGGCAGGACCTCCATGCCGAGGGACTCGCGGTAGGCGACGAACCGGTCGTACAGCGACTCGGGCTTGAGCCGCTCGGCGACCGTCGTGAACGGCACGCCGACCGAGCGGGTCACCCACACGCCCGCGAGGTCCCAGTTGGCCAGGTGCGGCAGGGCGAGGACGACGCCGCGCCCGGAGGCGAGGCCGTCCTCCAGGTGGTGGCGGTCCTTGACGTCGATGGACCGCTCGACCCGCTCCTTGCTCCAGGTCGGCAGCCGGAAGGACTCCATCCAGTACCGCATGTACGAGCGCATGCCGGCCTTCGACAGCTCGGCGAGCCGCTCGGGCGTGGCGTCCGGCACCACGCGCGCGAGGTTGGACTCCAGGCGCAGGACGCTCTTGCCGCGCCGCTTCCAGGCGAGGTCGGCGATCCGCCGGCCGAGGCCCGTCGCCACCGGCTCCGGCAGCTTCTTCACGGTCGCCCACCCGGCGCCGTACAGCCCGTCGCTCAGGCGTTCCCTCAGGGTGCTCACGAGGCAGCCCCGCCGCCCCCGGCCGCGGCGGCGTCCGCCTCGGCCGATTCCCGGCGCACGGTCACGACGCGCTGGCCCAGGGTGACGGCGCTGCCGACGGCCACGATCCACAGGGCGATCGGGAGCAGGACCTCGATGCCGGGCACGCCGAACGCGTGGAGTCCGGCGAGGCCGGCGGCGACCAGCGAGATCACCAGGCGCTCGGCGCGTTCGACGAGGCCGTTCACGGCGACGGGCAGGCCGATCGATTCTCCTCGGGCCTTGGTGTACGAGACGACCTGGCCGCTGGCCAGGCAGAAGATCGCCACCGCGCACAGGACGTCGTCGTCGCCCCTGCCCGCGTACCAGAGCGCGAAGCCGCCGAAGATCGCGCTGTCGGCGACCCGGTCGAGCGTCGAGTCGAGGAAGGCTCCCCAGCGGCTGGAGATCCCCGCCTGCCGGGCCATGTTGCCGTCGACGAGGTCGGAGAAGACGAACAGGGTGATGACGATCGTGCCCCAGAAGAATTCTCCGCGGGGGAAGAAGACCAGCGCACCGGCCACCACCCCCGCCGTGCCGATGAGCGTGACCGCGTCGGGGCTGACGCCCCGCCGGAGCAGAAACGCGGCGAACGGTGTGAGGACACGCGTGAAAAAGGCACGCGCGTACTTGTTCAGCATGGCCTTCCCGAGGTTCGGTGGGCCGCGCGGCCCCTACGACCACCGGCTCGCCCATCGTAGCCACGCGCGTCCCGGCGCACCGGCGGGCACCCGCCCCGTCGCGTCGGCGTCCCGCCGACGTCCCCCTCGGGGGCCCCGGCGTGTACGACGTATGGACGCTTCCCCACGTCGGTGCAAAGCTCGAAGGACCACCGCGGGCACCGCAGGAGCCGTACCGCGACACACCACTCCCCCGCGCCCGCGTCCCGCCGCATCGTGCGAGCAGTCGGGAGGAAACATCATGGGTGACAAGGCGAAGACGCCCGCCGGAGCCGCCGGCAGGGCTCCTACGGCCGACCGGCCCTCGGCCGTGCGGAACGTGGTGCTGGTCGGCCACAGCGGATCGGGCAAGACGACCCTCGTCGAGGCCCTGGCGCAGACCGCCGGAGCGGTCAACCGGGCCGGGCGGGTCGAGGA
This sequence comes from Streptomyces sp. NPDC053513, assembly GCF_044544765.1. Taxonomy (NCBI): domain Bacteria; kingdom Bacillati; phylum Actinomycetota; class Actinomycetes; order Kitasatosporales; family Streptomycetaceae; genus Streptomyces; species Streptomyces sp. NPDC053513. Next base: position 96,194 of record NZ_JBITXP010000025.1, on the reverse strand, counting down.
CGGCGCCACCGTCTCGGACTACGACGAGATCGAGCACCGCCAGCAGCGGTCCGTACAACTCTCCCTCGTCCCGCTCGGCTGGGACGGATACAAGATCAACCTCCTCGACACCCCGGGGTACGCCGACTTCGTCGGGGAGCTGAGGGCCGGTCTGCGCGCGGCGGACGCGGCCCTCTTCGTCGTCTCGGCGGCCCAGGAGGCCGACGCCGTCGCCGCCTCCACCCGCATGATCTGGGAGGAGTGCGCCGCGGTCGGGATGCCCCGCGCCATCGTCGTCACCCACCTCGACACCGCGCGCACCGACTTCACCGAGCTCACCGCCGTCTGCGCCGGGCTCTTCGGCCGGGACGACCCCGACGCCGTCCTCCCCCTCTACCTGCCGGTGCGCGGCGCCGAGGGAGCCGACGGGCACGCGCCGGTCACCGGCCTGGTCGGCCTGCTCTCGGAACGGATCTTCGACTACTCCTCCGGGGAGCGCCGGGAGGTCCCGCCCGACGAGGCGCAGCGGGAGCTCATCGCGGAGGCCCGCGCCCGGCTCATCGAGGGGATCATCGCCGAGAGCGAGGACGAGACCCTCATGGACCGCTACCTCGGCGGCGAGGAGATCGACCTGAAGACCCTCGTCGACGACCTGGAGAAGGCCGTCGCCCGGGGCGCCTTCCACCCGGTGCTCGCGGCCGCCCCCGCCGCCGACGGCGGGACGCAGGGCCTCGGCACCCTCGAACTCCTGGAGCTGATCACCGGCGGCTTCCCCTCCCCCCTGGAGCACGAGGCGCCCACCGTCACCACCCCCGACGGCCGCTCCCGCCCCCCGCTCACCTGCGACCCCGAGGGGCCGCTGGTCGCCGAGGTCGTCAAGACGGCCGCCGACCCCTACGTGGGCCGGATCTCCCTGGTCCGGGTCTTCTCCGGCACCCTGCGCCCCGACGAGACCGTGCACGTCTCCGGTCACGGCCTCGCGGACCGGTCCCACGACGGCCACGACCTCCACGAGGCGGACGAGCGGGTCGGCGGCCTCACCTCCCCCTTCGGCAGGCAGCAGCGCCCGCTCGCGGAGTGCATCGCCGGCGACCTGGCCTGTGTCGCCCGGCTCGGCCACGCCGAGACCGGTGACACCGTCTCCGCCAAGGACGATCCGCTCCTGATGGAGCCGTGGACCATGCCGGAGCCGTTGCTGCCGCTGGCCGTCCAGGCCCACGGCAAGGCCGACGAGGACCGGCTCTCGCAGGGCCTCGCCCGGCTCGTCGCCGAGGACCCGACCCTGCGGCTCGAACAGAACCAGGACACCCGGCAGGTGGTGCTGTGGTGCCTGGGCGAAGCCCATCAGGACGTCGCCCTGGAGCGTCTGCGCGGCCGGTACGGCGTGCAGGTCGACGCCGTGCCGTACAAGGTGGCGCTGCGCGAGACCTTCGGGAGCGCCGCGTCGGGCCGGGGCCGGCACGTCAAGCAGTCCGGCGGCCACGGCCAGTACGCCATCTGCGAGATCGACGTGGAGCCGCTGCCGCCGGGCAGTGGCATCGAGTTCGTCGACAAGGTGGTCGGCGGGGCCGTCCCGCGCCAGTTCGTCCCCTCCGTGGAGAAAGGGGTGCGGGCGCAGGCGGCGCGCGGGCTCGCCACCGGCCATCCGCTCGTCGACATCCGGGTCACCCTGCGGGACGGCAAGGCCCACTCCGTGGACTCCTCGGACGCCGCCTTCCAGACCGCCGGGGCGCTCGCGCTGCGCGAGGCGGCCGCCGACGTGCCCGTCCACCTCCTCGAACCGGTCGCCCAGGTCGACGTCCTCGTCCCGGACGAGTACGTCGGGCCGGTCATGAGCGACCTGTCGGGGCGGCGCGGCCGGGTCGTCGGGACCGACCAGGCCGGTCCCGGGCGGACCGTGGTCAGGGCCGAGGTGCCGGAGATCGAGATCGGGCGGTACGCGATCGACCTGCGTTCGATCTCACACGGCACCGGCCGGTTCGACCGCACCTACGCCCGGCACGAGCCGATGCCGCCGCAGCTGGCGGCGAAGGTCCGCGAACAGGCTGAAAAGGGCTCATAGTTGACGGAACACCAGGGGCACTCGTCCGCCCGGCGGCTGCCGGGCGGACGTCATTCGGCCGACGACATCCACAGGCCGTGACGCATCCGGCCGTACCCGGTTACGCTGTGGTGCCCAGCTCAGAAGGTGTGCGGGGGGCGGCAGTTGGGAACAGCCCGCACAGGTACTCGCTCGCGATGGGGGCGGCAGTGGCGATCGACGGTTTCGGACCGGGGGCTCAGATCCCCCTCCAGAACTCGGGGGGCGGCACGGGCGCGACGAACGCGCTCGCGTCCGCCGCGTACCGGGACAGCCCCCTCAAGACGATCCAGGAAGCCGACAACGAGCTCTACAAGACCACGATCAAGGAGGGGAAGTGGGGGCTCTTCAGCCCCGACCTCGGCGAGGCCTTCTCCCGCGCGGTCCAGGTCCGCATGCTCGGCGGCGCCCGCAAGGCCCTGATCCAGTCCTTCGGGGCCGAGCCGCAGCCGGTGGTCGAGCACTGCCTCGCCGCCACCCACCTGCGCAGGCAGCGCGACGTCAAGCTGACCCTGGTCACCTTCTTCTGCGGCGTCCTCTTCCTGCCCGGCCTGCTGCTCTGGCTCGGCGTCATCCAGCTCCGCCGCCTCGTCGCCGGCTCCGACAACAAGCGGAACAGCGCCCTCGGCACCGCCCTCCTGTGGGCCGCCGGGCTCTTCGCGGCGCTCGTCCTGATCAGGCTGCCCTTCGACGGCATCCTGCCGAACTACCTGCGCGCGATGGTCGTCGCCCCCGTCGTCGGCTGGTACCTCGCGAGCCGGATCTGCCTGAACGCCGCGGTCGACCTGCGCGAGCGCTGGTCCGGCCTGCTCGGCGGCGGCGGGATCGGCCCGCACGTCCCCAAGTCCGTCCCGAAGGACCCGGGCGAGAAGGAGGCGGAGGCCCTCCGGCTCAACCTGGAGAAGCTCTCCGCGGAGCAGCAGTCCAACATCGTCTTCTACGCCGGCACCAAGGGCATCCTCGGCCTGGGCACCCGCTGGGGCAGCTGGACGCTCGCCGAGGAGCTGGTCCCCCAGCCCGGCCGGGAGATCCACGCCTTCCGCGCCTGGGACGTCATCCGCAGGATCCACGACGAGCTGACGCTCCTGGAGCGCGGCTCCCTGAAGACCGGCTTCCCCAAGCCGACCGTCAAGCACTGGATCGTCTCCCCGGTCGGCGAGGGCGCCGACGAGGTCACCCGCCCCGAGGGCGACGACATCGTCCACTACCAGGTCAAGCCCCACGAGATACAGCGCATCTGCAACGACCAGCAGTTCGGCGCGGGCAACCGTCACTACCTCGGCGTGCAGTTCACGCTCTGGGACGGGAACCTCGTCCTCACCATGATGGTCACCGTCACCTCGCTCCACCACACCCTCCGGATCGAGGTGACCGGCCACGCACTCGGTCCCGTCCACAGCCTCTTCACCACGAAGCCGAAGGCGAAGACGAGGGAGGTCTCCAAGACCGTCCGCTTCTGGGAGACGAGGGAGATCCAGCAGCCGCTGCTCACGACCAACGACATCGTGCGGCTCGCGGTGCGCGCCCCGTTCACCTGGTACCCGCCGGTCCTGGAGTTCCTCGGCGGCAAGATGACCCTGCCCGAGCCCTTCGGGCTGCGGCACGTCTGGGCCGGGCCGCTCTGGAAGAACCGCTTCATGGCCGACGACGCCATCCGCATGGCCACGCCCGTGCTCCGGGCCGTCCACGCCGCCACGCTCAAGGTGCTCGACGAGCACAACGTGGACACGGAGCGCTTCACCGCCCGCTCGCTGTTCCTCAGCGGCGGCGTCCAGGACCCGGGCCCGAAGAAGGCCGACGTCTACGAGGCCTGACCCGGGTCCTCCACCGCGCTCAGCGCCTCACAGGGTGGCCGGCCAGGCGTCGGCCAGCATCTTCCGGGTGTCGGCGAGCAGCTGGGGCAGCACCTTGGTGTGCCCGACGACCGGCATGAAGTTGGTGTCCCCGCCCCAGCGGGGCACCACGTGCTGGTGCAGGTGCGCGGCGATGCCCGCGCCGGCGACGGCGCCCTGGTTCATGCCGATGTTGAAGCCGTGCGCGCCGGACGCCGCCCGCAGCGCGACCATCGCCCGCTTGGTGAAGGCGGCGAGCTCGGCCGTCTCCGCCTCGTCGAGGTCGGTGTAGTCGGCGACGTGGCGGTACGGGACGACCATCAGGTGACCGCCGTTGTACGGGTAGAGGTTGAGCACCGCGTACACGCCCTGGCCGCGCGCGATCACCAGACCGTCCTCGTCCGACTTCGACGGAATCACACAGAACGGGCAACCGTCCTCGGACCCCGGCCCGGTCGGCTTGTTCTCGCCCTGGATGTACGCCATCCGGTGAGGCGTCCACAGGCGCTGGAACGCGTCCTGCGTCCCCACTCCGATCTGCTGTTCCGGCTCAGTCGTCATGCCGAGCAGCATATTGCGTCGTCCGTTCGGAACGTGTCGCCGGGGCGGAAGATCCATCCTGCGGCCATGCTGATCCGATGAGAGAAAGGCCGCTGATCCCGCCCGCGCAGGAACGCTGGGACGATCTGATGGAGACCCCGCTGACGGTGATGGCCCTGGTCTATCTCGCCGCCTACGCGCTGCGGATCCTCGGTCATGACCTGGCGGGGCCCCTGCGCGACCTGTGCCTCGTGCTGACGTACGCGGCGTGGGCGGTCTTCATCGCCGACTATGTCGTACGGGTCAGGCTGAGCGGTCTCGGCCTGTTCCGCTTCATGCGCCACCACTTCCTCGACACGGTGGTGGTGCTGCTGCCGCTGCTGCGCCCGCTCCGGGTGGTGAGCGTGTACGACCGGGTGCAGCGCCGCCGCGACAAGCCCCGGCTCACGCTCTACGCCCGGGTCATGGCGTACGCGGGAATGACGGCGGGGCTGCTGGGCTTCGCGGGGGCGCTGACCGTCTACCACTACGAGTACACCGCCCCGGGCGCGACGATCCGCACGTTCGGGGACGCGGTGTGGTGGGCGTGCGCGACCCTGGCGACGGTGGGCTACGGAGACGTGACCCCGGTGACGCCGATGGGCCGCCTGACGGCGGTGGGCATGATGGGGGTGGGGCTCGCCCTGCTCGGCGCGGTGACGGGTTCGTTCTCGTCCTGGCTGATCCAGGCGTTCACCCGGGAGGACGAGAAGGAGGACGGGAAGAGGCCCCCGGGGGATTCCCCGGGGGCCTCCTGAAGGATCGGGTCGTCAGACCTGGACGCGGTCCTCGACGATCTTGGCGAGCTTGGCGATCGCCTCGTCGACGGGGATGCCGTTCTCCTGCGAGCCGTCGCGGTAGCGGAAGGAGACGGCGCCGGCGGCCATGTCCTCGTCACCCGCGATGATCATGAACGGGACCTTCTGCTTCTGGGCGTTCCGGATCTTCTTCTGCATCCGGTCCGAGGAGGAGTCGACCTCCACCCGCAGGCCCTGCTTCTTCGCCTTGGCGGCGAACTCGTGCAGGTAGTCGACGTGGGCGTCGCCGATCGGGATGCCGGTCGCCTGCACCGGGGCCAGCCACGGCGGCATGGCGCCCGCGTAGTGCTCCAGGAGCACGGCGAAGAAGCGCTCGATCGAACCGAACAGCGCGCGGTGGATCATGACCGGGCGCTGCTTGGTGCCGTCCGGCGCGGTGTACTCCAGGTCGAAGCGCTCCGGCAGGTTGAAGTCGAGCTGGACGGTCGACATCTGCCAGGTGCGGCCGATGGCGTCCCGCGCCTGCACCGAGATCTTCGGGCCGTAGAAGGCGGCGCCGCCCGGGTCGGGGGTCAGCGGGAGGCCCTGCTTCTCGGCGACCTGCTGGAGGACCGCGGTGGCCTCCTCCCACACCTCGTCGGAGCCGACGAACTTCTCCGGGTCCTTGGTCGACAGCTCCAGGTAGAAGTCGTTCAGACCGTAGTCGCGGAGCAGGTTCAGGACGAAGGTGAGGGTCTTGTCGAGCTCCTCCGCCATCTGCTCGCGGGTGCAGTAGATGTGCGCGTCGTCCTGGGTGAAGCCACGGGCCCGGGTGAGGCCGTGGACGACGCCGGACTTCTCGTACCGGTACACGGTGCCGAACTCGAACAGGCGCAGCGGCAGCTCGCGGTAGGAGCGCCCGCGCGCGTCGAAGATCAGGTTGTGCATCGGGCAGTTCATGGGCTTGAGGTAGTAGTCCACGCCCTCGTCGAGCTGCATGGGGGGGTACATGCCCTCGGCGTACCAGTCCAGGTGGCCGGACTTCTCGAACAGCTTGCCCTTGGTGGCGTGCGGCGAGTAGACGAACTCGTAGCCCTCCTCCTCGTGGCGCTTGCGCGAGTAGTCCTCCATGACCCGGCGGATGATGCCGCCCTTGGGGTGGAAGACCGCGAGGCCGGAGCCGATCTCGTCCGGGATGGAGAAGAGGTCGAGCTCGTTGCCCAGCTTGCGGTGGTCGCGCTTCTCGGCCTCGGCCAGGAAGTCGAGGTGCGCCTTCAGCTCGTCCTTCGACGGCCAGGCGGTGCCGTAGATGCGCTGGAGCATCGGGTTCTTCTCGCTGCCGCGCCAGTAGGCGGCCGCGTTGCGCATCAGCTTGAACGCCGGGATGTTCCGGGTGGTCGGCAGGTGCGGACCGCGGCAGAGGTCCTTCCAGCACAGCTCGCCGGTCTTGGCGTCGAGGTTGTCGTAGATGGTCAGCTCGCCGCCGCCCACCTCGACGTTCGCGCCGTCGTCGGTCGACGCGGAGCCCTTGATGCCGATGAGCTCCAGCTTGTACGGCTCGTCCGCCAGCTCCTCGCGGGCGGCCTCGTCGGTCACCACGCGGCGGGCGAAGCGCTGGCCGCGCTTCTGGATCTCCTGCATCTTCTTCTCGATGACCTTGAGGTCCTCGGGGGTGAAGGGCTTCTCGACGTCGAAGTCGTAGTAGAAGCCGTCCCGGACCGGCGGGCCGATGCCCAGCTTGGCCTCGGGGAAGAGCTCCTGCACGGCCTGGGCCATGACGTGCGCGGTCGAGTGGCGCAGGATGTCGAGACCGTCCGGGGAGGAGATCTCGACGCCCTCGACGACATCGCCGTCGCGGAGCTCGTACGACAGGTCCTTCAGCTCGCCGCCCACGCGGGCGGCGATGACGGTGCGGTCGTCGGCGAACAGGGCGCCGGCGGTGGTGCCCGCGCTCACCGCCCTCTCCTCTGCCTCCGAGGCGGACTGGACGGTCACACGGACATCAGACACGGGTACTCCATACATAAGGGCGCAGGCAGACACGAGGTGCCGGCGCCGGCGACGCGCGGCAGAGACGAGGTGCCGCGTCGTCACCGATCTTACCGAGCGGCCCGCACCGCCCGCGAAACGGTTTCCCGTCCCCGACCCGCTCCCGCCGCTCCTCCGCCTCCGTCCCCGGCCCGCTCCCGCCGCTCCTCCGCCTCCGTGCCCGACCCGCTCCCGACGTTCCTCCCCGTCCGCCCCCGGCCCGCTCCCGCCGCTGCTCCCCGTCCGGCTCCGCACCCCTGCGAGCCGACCGCTCCCCGTCCGGCCGGGCTCCTCACTCCCCGTCCGGCTCGCACATCTCCTCGAAGAGGTCGAGGTGCTCGTGCAGGCCCTTCAGGAGCCGGTCCCGTTCCGTCTCGTCGACCTGGACGGGGACGACCCCGGTGGCGTCGGTGAGGCGGCGGAAGCCGCCACGGCTCTCCAGCCGGCCCGCGACCCGGATCGGGAGGCCGACGAGGTGGGCCTGCCCGGCCGTCCGGTACGCCTCCTCGTCGAGGGCGACCCGGACGTGCGGCACCTCCGCGCCGGCGAGCACCCGCAGCCGCACGATCCCCTCGCCGCGCGGCCCGGAGCGGCGCATGCGGACGACGACGCCGGTGAGCCGGACCGGCACGGACGGCTCGTCGGTCAGATAGCGGGCGCTCGCCTCCCGCAGGGCGGGCAGGTCGCCGGGCGAGAACTCGACCGGTTCGGGCCGGGCCGCGCACCCCTCGGGCGCGCCGGCGGCCGGCGCCCACTCCAGGGCGACGCGGGCGCCCTCGGTGCCCCGGACGAGCGCGACGAGGGCCTCGGTGAGCTCGCGGCTGACGCCCGCCTCGACGGCGGCGTCGAAGGCCTCCATGCCGCCGGTGGCCCGCTGGTAGTCGGTGGCCTCACGGGCCGCGTGGAGCGCGTGGTAGAGCCGGACGGCGATCGGGCGGCCCGGTTCGACCGGCAGGAAGGCGGTGAGGCCGCGGCCGCCGGGCGCCGCGCCGACGACGACGGTCTCCAGGGAGGCCCGGGCGGCCCGGCGGTGGCGGGCGCCGTGGTAGCCGGCCTGGCCGCGCACGGCGAGGGCGCCGGCGAGGAGGAGCTGGCGGGCGGCGGACCTGAGCTGCTCCTGCACGGTCCAGGGGACGGTGCCGGCCGGCCCCGGGGGGACGTCGCGCCACCAGCGGATCTCGTCGCTGGGCACGGAGAGGCCGGTGAGGACCTCGCGGGCGGAGGGCGTGGCGCTGTGGGCGAGGGCGGTGAGCGCCTCGCCGAGCAGGTCCTCGCAGTCCGGGAAGGCGCGGCTCTCCGGGACGAGGAGGCTGGTGCTGGTGCCGCTGCCGGGCGGGGTCCAGCGGCTGTAGCGGCCCGCGGCACCGCCGCGCCGCCGCCAGCCGTGCCGGGCGAGCAGCGCGCCGAGCACCCGCGGGTCGACCCTGCCGGGGTCGGGCGCGCCCTGGGTGTCGGCCCAGGGGCCGACGGGCGGGGCGGGGACGCCGGTCCAGGGTCCGGGGGTCTCGCCGGGTGCCGGATGGGGTCGGTAGGGCGGGGGGACGGGGCCGCGCCCGGCCCCGTCCCCCTCGTGCCCGAATCCGGGTTCGTCGATCGGTCGGTGCATCAAGGTCTCCCTCCCACGCCGACCCGGGTCATGATCTCGCAGAGCGCCCGGTCGTCGAAGATCCGCGTCGTCGGGATGCGCACGGTGGTCCGGCGCCGTCCCGTGACCGGGTGCCCGGCCAGGTTGATCCAGTAGCAGCAGTGCCGCAGGTCGAGCCGGTCGTGGCTCGCCCTCAGCCAGTCGTCCTGCGACCTCGGGACGAGCATCACGACCAGGATCTTGTGCACGGACACCGGTGTCCGGGCGAGTTTCACCAGGTGGTCGTTGTCGAGGGTGAACGAGAACGTGCTGCCCGGCGGGCGCGGCGGTATCTGGTAGGTGCACTTGAGCTGCACCTTGATGGTCACTTCGTCGTCGACGGTGTGCCCGGGAGCGCTGTGGCTCACGTGCCAGTCGATGCCGTTGTCCGGAAAGGGCTGGGACAGCGAGCAGCCGGCCGCGGCGGCGACGGCGTGCAGGTATCCCACCTGAAGGGTCTCCATGCAGGCGGTGGTGGCGAGTGAGCCGCGCGTCGGTACCGCCCGCTGGGGCGGCAGCCCTCCCGACTCGGGCTGGGCGAGCGCCATGTCGTCTTCCTTCCCCGTCCCTTGTGTTGTGACCGGTCCGCGTACGACGCAAACAGTCCGGGTATCACCGTTTCGGGGCAGGGGGTTGGCCATCTGCCGCACGTGTGCAGGGAGTTCGGGGATGTCGATGCACTGGTACGAAGGGCCCCTGGCGGCTTTCGACACGGAGACCACGGGAATCGACGTCGAGGAGGACCGGATCGTCTCGGCCGCCCTCGTCGTCCAGGACACGGAGGGGGCGCGTCCGCGGGTGACGCGCTGGCTGGTGAACCCGGGCATACCGGTGCCGGAAGGGGCGACGGCCGTCCACGGCCTGACGGACGATCACCTCCAGCGGAACGGCCGGTGGCCGGCCCCGGTGATGGAGGAGCTGGCGCGCGCGCTGGCCGAGCAGTCGGCGGCGGGGCGGCCGCTGGTGGTGATGAACGCGCCGTTCGATCTGACGATCCTGGACCGCGAACTGCGCCGGCACCGGGCGTCGACGCTGGGCGACTACACGGCGGCCAACCCCCTGTGCGTGCTCGATCCGCGGGTCCTGGACAAGCACCTGGACCGCTACCGGAAGGGCCGCAGGACGCTGACGGACCTGTGCGCGCACTACGAGGTCGAGCTGTCGGGCGCGCACGACGCCGCGGCGGACGCGACGGCGGCGATGGACGTCGTACGGGCGGTGGCGCGGCGCTTCTCGTCCCGTCTGGAACGGCTGACGCCGGCGGAGCTCCACACGCTCCAGGCGGTGTGGCACGCGGCGCAGGCGCGGGGGCTCCAGGCCTGGTTCACCCGGCAGGGCACGCCGGAGACGGTGGACCCGGCGTGGCCGCTGCGGCCGGAGCTGCGCACGGCGGCGTGACGGGGCCGGAAATGCGGAAGGCCGGTCCGCCTTTCGACGGACCGGCCTCTCCCGGTGGGCGATACTGGGATCGAACCAGTGACCCCTTCGGTGTGAACGAAGTGCTCTCCCGCTGAGCTAATCGCCCGGGAACGGGTTGAACCATACAGGCCCGCGCGCCCTTCGTTCAAACCGCGCCGAGCAGGGCGGCGAGTCCGCGCCGTCCCCCGCGCATCATCAGGGCGTGGTTGGCGCGGAAGACCGGCCGCCCCGGGACGGCGAGGGCCCGCAGGAGACGGGTGCGTACCTCCACCTCCTGCTCGTACAGGGCGCGGGTGCCGGCCCCGTCCGCCGTGAGGGTCCAGCGGGCCCATCCCTCCAGGTCCCCGCCGAGGCCGATCTCCAGGACGCCGGCGTCCGGGTCGCGGCGCAGGGCCCGGACGGTGACGACGAGGTCGTACGGGAGGAGGGAGCGGAAGCGGGCGGTGCCGGCGGTGTCGTCGAGGGGGGCGACCTCACGGACCTGGGGCCACCAGCGGGGGTAGTCCTCGGCGCGTTCGAGGACCGTGTAGACGGCGTCGGGCGGGGCGGCGAGCCGCCAGACGCAGCGGAAGCGGTACCGGCACCAGTCCATGCCCCCAGTGTGGGCGTACTCAGGCGGGAATCTGAGTACCGGGACGCATTCCGGCCGGCTGTGGCCGGAGCCACACTCCGGGTATGGACAACTCCCTGCCGCCCGCGGACGAGCTGGTGCTCGTCGACCGCGAGCTGGCGCAACTCGACGCGCGCCGGTCCCAGTTGCTGGCCCGCCGCGCCTGGCTGATCCAGGTGCTGTACCCGCCGGTCGCGGCGGCGGCCCCGCTCCGCCCGCGACCGCCGGTCGCGGACTCGACGCCCCGGAGCGCGCAGAACGTGCTGCTGATGCTCGGCGGCACGCTGCTGACGATCGCCGCGGTCGCCTTCACCCTGGTGAGCTGGGGCTCGATGGGGATCGGCGGCCGCGCGACGGTGCTGGCCGTGGTGACGGGCGCGGCGCTCGCGGCGCCGGTGGCGCTGCTGCGCAGGGGCCTGGCGTCGACGGCCGAGTCGGTGGCCGCGCTGGGGCTCGTCCTGACGGTGCTCGACGCGTACGCGCTGCACCGGGTGGCACTGGCCGAGACGGACGGCCCGGGGTACGCGGCGGTGGCGTCGGCGGTCCTCGCGGGCGTGTGGGCGGCGTACGGCTCGGCGCTGTCCCGGCTGCGGACCCCGCTGCCGGCCGCGGTGGTCGCGGCGCAGCTGCCGCTTCCGCTGGGTGTGCTCGCGGCCGGGGGCGGGGCGACGGCCTTCGCGTGGGCGGCGCTCCTGACGGCGACGGCGGACGCGGCGGTCGTGCTGTGGACCCGGCCGGTGTCCGTCCGGATCACGGCGGGCGCGGCCGCGACCGCGCTGGGCGGCTGGGCCCTGCTGACGGGCGGCTGGCTCTCCCTCGTCACCCCGTGGAGCGGCGCGCCGCTCCTCCTGGCGGGCGCGGCGGTGACCCTGTACGCGGCCTGGCGCGTCCCCGCCTTCGCGGCGGCGGCCTCGGCGGTCGCGGGTCTGGCGGTCCTGGCGGCCGCGGGTGGCCTCCTGCGGGCGGCCCTCCCACCGGACTGGACGGTACCGGGCTACGTCCTCTGCGCCCTGGCCCTGACCTCGACGTGGCGCCTGGGCGGTGCGCAGCCGGTCCGGCCGGAGCCCGCCCCGGCGGGCACGGCCCTCGGTCCGGTGGCCCCCGCCGGGGAGGCCGGTCCGGCCGACGTGCGGCCCGGCGCGGTCGGTGCCGGCTCGGGATCGGCGGGCGCGCGGTCCGTCCCGGCGGCTCCCGTCGGCGCGGGCGGCTTCGGAGCGCGTGTGCCGCGTGGGATACGGACCGGCCTGGCCGGCGCGGGTGCCGGTGTCGTGGCGCTCGGGGTCGTGTGGGCGCTGCCGCCGGTGGTGGCGGGGCTCCTCGGGCCGGTGGCCCGGACGACCGGGGTCTGGTCGGGCGAGCACGCCGCGCGTCCCCTGGCCTCCTTTCCGGCGACCGCCCTCCTCGTCCTCGCGGCGGCCGTGGCCGCCCTCGCGGCCCTCCCCCGCCTCTGGGCCCGGTGCGGGGCCCTCGCCCTCGCCTGGGCGCTGCTCACGGCCCTGCCGGTCTCCCTCGGCCTGCCGTACGCGGCGACGCTCGCCCTCCAGCTGCTGACCTCGGCGGCGGCCCTGTGGCTCGCGGTCCGTCCCGGCCCGCTGAGCCGCGGCCTGCGCCCGGCCACTGCTCCGGCCGGACGCGCCCACGCGCCGGGTACGGACGCGCGGGACCCGCACGCCGCTCCCCGGGAAGCCGCCGGCCCGGCCGTGTCCGGGGCCTCCGCGCCGACGACCGCCGGCCCGCCGGTCCCCGGGGCCGGGACCTCCTGGCCCGCCTGGGCGCCCTCCCGGCCCCGGGCGCAGGCTCCGGCCGTGGAGCCGGCGGCCGTGCTCGGGTGGACGGCGTACGTCGTCGGGCTCGCGTCCGCCGGGAGCGCGGTGGCGCTCGCCCTGGACGTGCGGGGCGCCACCTTCGCCGCGCTCGGCGTGGTCCTCGCGCTCCTCACGGGCGTCGCGGTGCTCGGCACGGACGCCCGCCGGGTGGTCTCCGCCGTCGGCGCGGTGCTCGCGGCGACGGGGCTGGTGTTCGCGGTGGCGGCCGCCGGCGGGTTCGAGGACCGGTGGACGGCTCTCGCGCTGCTGCTCGTCCCGGCGGCGACCGCCGCCCTCGGCTCCGGGGCGCCCCGCCCGGTGGCCCTGGCGGTCGAGGTCGCGGGCGGGTCCGTGGGGCTGCTCGCCCTCGGGATCGCCGCGTCCCGGCCCGCGTTCCTCGCGCTCACGCTGGCCCTCGGCGGGGTGATCGCGGCGGCCACGGCCGTACGGCCCGAGCGGCGGCGGTTCGCCTCGTGGACGGCGGCGGTGCTGTTCCTGCTGGCCACGTGGGTGCGGCTGGCGGTCTGGGACGTGACGGCCCCGGAGGCGTACACGCTGCCGGTGTCGGTTCCCGCGCTGGTCGTGGGGTACCTGCGGCGGCGCCGGGACCCGGAGGCCTCGTCCTGGACGGCGTACGGCCCCGGTCTGGCGGTGACGCTGCTGCCGAGCCTGCCGGCGGCCTGGGTGGACCCGGAGTGGGCGCGCCCGCTGGCCCTGGGGGTCGCGGCGCTCGGGGTGACGCTCCTCGGCGCCCGTTTCCGGCTCCAGGCGCTCCTGGTGCTGGGCGGCGCGGTGCTCGCCCTGGACGGACTGCACGAGCTGGCGCCGTACGTGGTGCAGGTGGTGGGCGCGCTGCCGCGCTGGCTGCCGCCGGCCCTGGCGGGGCTGCTGCTGCTCGCGGTGGGTGCCACGTACGAGCAGCGGCTGCGGGACGCCCGGAGACTGCGGGAGCGGCTCGGACGGATGCGGTGAGACGCCGAAGGCCCGGAGACGGTGTGTCCGTCTCCGGGCCTTCGGGCCGGGTGGTGGGCGATACTGGGATCGAACCAGTGACCCCTTCGGTGTGAACGAAGTGCTCTCCCGCTGAGCTAATCGCCCCGGCGCACCGCAAACATTACCGCATGTCAGCGGTGTTTCCGAACCATCGGAAGGTCACTCGTCGATCTTCCACGGCATGACGAAGCCGAACTTCCAGAGGTAGACGCCCAGCAGGGCGGCGACGATCACCAGACCGATGGTGGTGAGGATGATGTTCCGGCGGCGGACCTTGGGGTCGAGGGCGCGCTGTGCGGCCTCCGTGACCTTGCGCTTGGTCCAGCGGAGCACGAGCTGGGCCCAGACGAACTCGGTCGCCCAGATCGCCATGCCGCCGAAGATGACCAGCCAGCCGGGTCCCGGGAGCGGCAGCATCACCACTCCGGCGCCGACCACGGCGAGCCCCACGACGAAGACGCCGACCTGCCAGCTCAGGTGCAGGCCTCGCCGGGACTTGATGAACTCCGGCGCGCGGGATCCCAGTTCGGCTTCCTGGCCGTCCGCGGACTCCCCGGCGCGCTCGTCACTCTCCGCATTCATGCCCCCAACCTACCGGACCGGGGGGCCGCACCGGAATGGAGGTATTACCGCAGGTCACACACCCCCATACGAGCTACCTGAACACGCACAAAAACGACAGAGGGGTTTACAACGCCACCGGAGGTGGCATGTCGATTTCGCCGACGTGCGAATCCCCGAGCGCACACTGAGCGAAAGGCCCTGGCGCTTATGAACACCACGGTCAGCTGCGAGCTGCACCTGCGCCTCGTTGTGTCGAGCGAGTCCTCACTGCCTGTACCCGCGGGCCTGCGGTATGACACGGCCGATCCGTATGCCGTGCACGCCACCTTCCACACCGGAGCCGAGGAGACGGTCGAGTGGGTCTTCGCCCGCGACCTTCTCGCCGAGGGGCTGCACCGGCCCACCGGCACGGGCGACGTCCGCGTCTGGCCGTCCCGCAGCCACGGTCAGGGAGTCGTCTGCATCGCGTTGAGCTCCCCCGAGGGAGAAGCCCTGCTCGAGGCCCCGGCGAGGGCCCTGGAGTCGTTCCTGAAGAGGACCGACGCCGCCGTGCCACCGGGCACCGAGCACCGGCACTTCGACCTGGATACGGAGCTCTCCCACATCCTGGCCGACAGCTGAGCCAGGCCGAGAGCCGCACGGCGCCGTCCGACTCGGGGAGACGGCGCCGCGCGGACAGTCACATAGGCACGAGATCCGGCGCTCCCACCGCGCAGCCGGCGCGGTGGTGGGCGCCGGTGTCGTTTTCCGGGGCGCGCTAAAGTCAGCGCCATTCCGCAGGCGCCCGCCCGCGGCCGGCCAGGGAGCGAATCGTGCTGATCCCCCACGACACCCGGATCGCCCTCGACACCGTCGTCGATCTGATGAACACCGCGCCCCAGGGCGACCGCGCCGACGAGCTCGCGGGCGTCCCGGCGCTCCACGACTTCCTGCGCGCGCACAAGGTCAGCGGCGTGGGCGAGCTCGGCCCCGACGACCTGCGCGCCGTGCGCGAGGTGCGCGAGAAGTTCGCGGCGGTCTTCTCCGCCCCCGAGGCCCGGATCGCGGCTCCCCTGATCAACCAGCTGGTGGCGGGCGCGGGCACCACTCCCCAGCTCACCGACCACGACGGCTACGACTGGCACGTGCACTACTTCGCGCCGGGCGCCTCGGTGGCGGACCACCTGGCGGCCGACTGCGGCATGGCCCTGGCGTTCATCGTCGTGGCGGGCGAGCAGGAGCGGCTGCGGCGCTGCGAGGCGCCGGACTGCGGCCGGGCCTTCGTGGACCTCTCGCGCAACCGCTCGCGCCGGTACTGCGACAGCCGCACCTGCGGCAACCGTCTGCACGTGGCCGCGTACCGGGCGCGCCGCAAGGAGGCCGCGGGCTGAGCCCCGCCGGGGGGAGCCCAGCCCGGGAGGGAGCCCAGCCCGGGAGGGAGCTCCGCCCGGGAGGGTCGGAAAGGCCGGAGGGTCAGAGCACGAAGAGGTCGTGCACGGCGGCCATCAGCAGCAGACAGCCGATCACCCCGAGGAAGATCATCAGCGGGGGCTGGGAGAGCGCGAACAGGCAGCCGCGCGGCTCTTCGGCAGGGGCGTCGGTGGCGGCGGGCACGGGCTCCCGCGAGGTATCCAGCATCTCGGGGGGATGATGACGCACCCCGCACCCGGCGAATCCCGCAACACGCCCCACCGCGGGGGCCGTTCACCCCTTCCCGTGGTTCACGGAAAGGGGACGGACAGCGGAACCGCCAGAAGTGATCAGATTCCGTGCTTCTTCAGAATCGCCTCGATGTCGCTGAAGTCCTCACCGGCGGACTGGCCGGCCCGCGGCTTCGCCGCCGCGCCGCGGGAGGGCGCCGACGCGGCCGGGGCCACGGCTCTCGGCTCGGCTCCCCCGGCGGGCACCTCGCGGCCGGCCCGGCGGCGCTCCACGGCCCGGGTGGACATGAACAGCAGCCAGGCGACGCCCAGCACGCCGAAGCCGGCCCAGGCCACCGGGCTGAAGGCCGTGTCGGCGATCCACTCGACCGCGCCCGTCATCACCAGACCGAGCGGCACCAGGGCGTAGGCCGCGATCCGTGCGGCGGACAGGAATCGCTTCCGGTACGCCGAGATCGCGGCGATGCCCAGGCCCGCCGCGGACACCGCGGAACAGATGGTCTCGGCGAGCATGCGGTCCTCCAGGTGCCGGACGATACGTCTCCTCCATCGTGCACCGCGGGGACGGCCCGGGGCCATGTCCCGGCCCCGGTCTCAGGGAGATCTCCGGGTCGTCCCGGCCGGGATCTCCTCCCCGGGTCCCGGTGAGGGAGACTGCTGCCATGAACGACTCCACCACCGCACCCGCCTCCCCCGTCGTCCTGGAGGCGTGGTTCGACCTCCAGTGCCCCGACTGCTTCCAGGCCCTCGACGACGTCCGCGCGCTCCGCGAGAAGTACGGCGACCGGCTCGACGTACAGCTGCGCCACTTCCCGCTGGCCAAGCACAAGCACGCGTACGCCGCCGCCCAGGCCGCCGAGGAGGCCGCGGAGCAGGGCAAGGGCTGGCCGTACGCGGAGGCGCTGCTCGCCAGGACCGCCGAGCTCGGCGAGCGGGGCGAGCCGGTCCTCCTGGAGGTGGCGGCCGGGCTCGGCCTGGACGCCGAGGAGTTCGACACCGCGCTGATCGACGGCCGGCACCTGCTGACCGTGGACGCCGACGAGGCCGAGGGCAAGGCGATCAAGGTCACCGGCACCCCCACCTACGTCATCGGCGGCGAGCGCCTGGACGGCGGCAAGAGCCAGGAGGGCCTGCGGGAGCGGATCGAGACGATCGCCGACCGGCTTCTGGGAGCGTAGCGCGGCTCAGACCAGCGGCTTCGCGTTGTTGTGGAGGGTCGTGCGGTAGCCGAGCGACTCGTAGAGCCGGATCGCCGGGGTGTTGCCCGCGAACACGTGCAGTTCGATCAGGCGCTCCCCGGCCTCCAGGGCGATGTGCTCGGCGAGCAGCATGAGGGCCCGGCCGTACCCCTTTCCGCGCTGCCCCTCGACGACCTCGATCTCGAAGACGAAGCCCGTCCCCTTCCCGGGCTCGCGCTCCAGCCGGCCGACCCACAGGTAGCCGACGACCTGCCCGTCGCGCACGGCGACGGACACGGTGACGCCCGGGGTCGCGAGGCCCTGTGGGAGGAAGCGGCGGCGGCCGTCCTCGGCCTTGGCGAGCGCCTGCTCCTCCGGGACGCCCCGGTCGATCCAGCTCTGCGCGAAGGCGGCCGTGGACTTCCTCGACCACTCCTCGAACTCCGCCTCGGTCACCGGCCGGTGCGCGAAGCCCTCCGGCAGCGGCGGCGGCTCGGCCGGCAGCTCCTTGACCATGTTCCGGCTGCGCTCGGTGTACCCGAGGGAGCGGGCCATCCGCAGGGCCGCCTCGGCGTCGGCGGGCACGGAGATCTGCACCTCGCCGCAGCCCCAGCTCCGCAGGACCTCCTCCGCGGCGAGCGCCGCCACCGTGCCCCGGCCACGGCCCCGGTCGGGCTCGTCGACCCGGAGGCGGTCGATCAGGCCCGAGGCGGTGCCGAAGGCCCGGTCGGTGGCGACGCGGACGGACCCGACCCGGCGGCTGTTCACGCAGATGTCGTAGCTGCGGGAACGGCCGCCGTCGGCGGACTGCTGAAGCGGCTCGGTCGGCCGCAGGGTGGTGGTCATCACGGGTGTTCTACCCATCCTCCCGGCACCCGTCATCCGGATTTACCCGAGCCGCGGATCCCGGTTCCCGGCCGCCCGCTCGTCGAAGATCCGCATCGCCTTGGCCGTGACGGGGCCGGGCGCGGCCGCGAGTTCGCGGCCGTCGACCCGGTGCACGGCCTGGACGTCGCGCAGGGTCGAGGTCAGGAAGATCTCGTCGGCGCTCTCCAGCACCTCCAGCGGCAGATCGGCCTCCTCGGCGCCGGTCCACTCCACGGCGAGCGCGCGGGTGATGCCCGCGAGGCAGCCGGAGGAGACGGGCGGGGTGAGGATCCGGCCGTCGACCACGACGAAGACGTTGGAGCCGGTGCCCTCGCAGAGCCGCCCCGCCGTGTTGGCGAAGAGCGCCTCGGAGGCCCCCTGCTCGCGCGCCCTGGCGAGGGCGACGACGTTCTCGGCGTACGAGGTGGTCTTGAGACCGGTGAGGGCCCCGCGCTCGTTGCGCGTCCAGGGGACGGTGATCACGGCGGTGGAGTCGGGGCGGCGGCCGGTCTCGCCGAGGGCGACGACCAGGCTCGTCCCGGCGTCGCCGCGCTCCGAGCCGAGCGGGGAGAGCCCGCCGGTGTACGTGATGCGGAGCCGGCCGAGCTCCATCGGGTTGGCCTCCAGGACGGCCGCGCAGGCGCGCCGGACCTCGTCGAGGTCGGGGTCGGGCAGGCCGAGGCCGCGGGCGGAGCGGGTGAGCCGCTCCAGGTGGAGCGTGAGAGCAAACGTTTCGCCGCGCTCCGCCTTGACCGTCTCGAAGATGCCGTCGCCGACGGTCAGTCCGTGGTCCAGTACGGAGACCCGGGCGGTCTCCGCGTCGTGCAGCCCGCCGTTGACCCAGAGTTTCATCGAGAGATGGCCTTTCCGCTCGCCTCAGAGGCGCCTGCCTCGTAGGCGCCCGACGCTATCGCGACCAGCCGGGCCGCCTTCAGCTCGGTCTCCTCCCACTCGCGCTCCGGATCGGAACCCCAGGTGATCCCGGCGCCCGTGCCGAAGCGGAGCACGCCCTCGGGGCGGTCGATCCAGAAGGTGCGTATGCCCACGGCCAGCTGGGCGGTGTCCGCGTCGGCGTCGACCCAGCCGATGCCCCCGCAGTACGGCCCCCGGGGCGCGGTCTCCAGCGCCTCGATGATCCGCAGCGCGCTGGACTTGGGCGCGCCGGTGACGGAGCCGGGCGGGAAGGTGGCGGCGAGCAGCTCGGGCCAGCCGGCGTCCTCGCGCAGCAGTCCGGTGACCGTGGACACGAGGTGGACGAGGCCGGGGTGCTCCTCGACGGCGCAGAGCTCGGGGACCGCGACGGTGCCGGTCTCGCTGACGCGACCCAGGTCGTTGCGGACCAGGTCGACGATCATCACGTTCTCCGCGTGGTCCTTGGGCAGGAGGTCGTCGGCGGTGCGGCCGGTCCCCTTGATGGGCCCCGAGGAGATCAGGGCCCCTTCCCTGCGCAGGTACAGCTCGGGGGAGGCGGTGGCGATCTCCACGCCGTGGGCGGGCAGCCGGATCGTTCCGGCGTAGGGGGCGGGGTTGCCCCGGGCCAGGAGCGCGGTGAGGGCGTCGACGTCGGCCCCCGCCGGATCCGGCAGGGGCGCGGTCAGCACCCGGCAGAGGTTCGCCTGGTAGACCTCGCCGCGCGCGATGTGCTCGCGCACGCGCCGTACGCCCGCGGTGTACGCGGCGCGGTCGAGCGAGGACGTCCAGTCACCGGCGGCGGGTCCGCGCCAGGCGCCCGGGACGGGCAGGGGAACCGGGTCGGGCCGGACGTCTCCGAAGCGCGCGCAGGTGAGGCGCCCTTCGAAGTCCGCGCAGACGGCCCAGAAGCCCGCGGAGTCCAGTGCCTCGGGATCATGGGTGACGTCCCGGAGGTCGGTCGCGACGAGGCCGCCGAAGCGGGCCAGGGGAGCAAGGTCGTGCACGCATCGAGTCTAGGTCCGGCGGGGCGGGGGCACGGGGGCGTGTGCGGAGGCGCGCGGGGCGGGGGACGGAAGACGTGACCGGGGGAGGCTCCCCGCCACCTCGGGGACACGGCGGGTGAACGGCGTGCGAACCCTCCGTGAGGCCCCGCGGGGCACGGGGAAGGGCCCGCAGGTCAGCACGCTGCGGAAACGCGTTTTTGTACTGGCCCAGGAATCCGCTAGAGTTCAACACGTCGCCGGGACGCGCAAGCGGAACGGAAACGACAAGCGGACGTGGCTCAGTTGGTAGAGCATCACCTTGCCAAGGTGAGGGTCGCGAGTTCGAATCTCGTCGTCCGCTCGATGTGGGGGATCTTCCCGAACCCCCGTATTCACTCCTGGTGGAGTGGCCGAGAGGCGAGGCAACGGCCTGCAAAGCCGTCTACACGGGTTCAAATCCCGTCTCCACCTCCAAGGACGATTAGCTCAGCGGGAGAGCGCTTCCCTGACACGGAAGAGGTCACTGGTTCAATCCCAGTATCGTCCACTGGACCTTCGGGTCCTGGGTCTTCGGATCCCCCGCGCGATTAGCTCAGCGGGAGAGCGCTTCCCTGACACGGAAGAGGTCACTGGTTCAATCCCAGTATCGCGCACCACAGTTCACGCGCCCTTCGGGTGCGCCCGCGCGATTAGCTCAGCGGGAGAGCGCTTCCCTGACACGGAAGAGGTCACTGGTTCAATCCCAGTATCGCGCACGCAGTACCGGCACCCCTCGGGTGTACCCGCGCGATTAGCTCAGCGGGAGAGCGCTTCCCTGACACGGAAGAGGTCACTGGTTCAATCCCAGTATCGCGCACCAGCAGGAAGCCCCCGGCCGCAGCTCGCGGCCGGGGGCTTCTTCGCGTCCGGTCAGGAGGAGAAGAGCATCCGTCCGAAGCCGCCCTTGCGGTAGTGGCCGCCGTGGTGACCACCGTGGTGGCCGCCGTGGTGCGGGGCGCCCCAGGCGGGCGCGGCGGGCGCACCCTGCGCCGGGTACGCCGGCGGGGCGGGCGGGGCCTGCTGGACCCACTGGGACTCCAGGCGGGTCAGGGCCTCCAGCTCGCCGTAGTCCAGGAAAATGCCCCGGCAACCGCTGCACTGCTCGATCTGGACGCCGTTGCGGTTGTACGTGTGCATGGCCGCATGGCACTTGGGACACTGCATGCTCGGCTCAACTCCCTGACATTGCCGTTCGAATGGTGGCTTCACCTTACGTGGACGCCGAAAGGGCCTACCCGGTTCGATGTCCGGCGATGCGGGCACAGGTGTCGATCATCACTTCCTCGACCTCGTCGAGGGGCCGGCGCTCGGCCGTGGACTTGGCCAGGGCCAGCGCGGCGGTCTGGACCGTCAGCGCCCGGGCGGGCACGTCGAGTCGGCCCCAGGGCTCCGCCTCCACTGCGGGACCGCCCGCCTCCTGGTACGCGCCGAGGAAACGCGTCCAGACCTCGGGCGGCAGGAGACCGGCGGCGAACCAGGCGGCGGGCCTGGCCAGATCCCACGCCGGGTCGCCCAGGCCGAGGTCGTCGATGTCGATGAGCCGCCAGGGCGCGGCGCCGGCCGTGCCCCCCTCGGTCCCGGAGCGGGTGTCGCGGACCAGCTGGCCGAGGTGGAAGTCGCCGTGGCACAGGAGCCGGTGCGTACCGGCGCCGTCGGGAACCGTCCGCCAGGCGCCCAGGACCGTGGCCGCCGCCGGATGGTCCGGGGCCGTGCGGCGCATCCGCTCCACGGCGAGCGCCACCTTCTCCGGGGCCCGCATGTCCGGGAGCCGGACGGCCCAGCCCGGCGGGGGCGGGGTGCGGTGCAGCAGGGCGAGGAGCCGCGCCGCCTCCTCCCACGGCGCGGCGTCGGGGTCCCCCGGGTCGACGGGCGGACCGTACGGCCAGACCGTGACCGGGCGGCCGTCCAGCTCCTCGGGGCCCGTCCGCGGCGGCGGCAGGGGTGGCAGGAAGACGCCGCCGACGTCCTGGTGCGCGGCCAGCGCGAGCCGTACGCGATGGGCCTCCGGGTCGGTGCCGGGCGCGTGCGCCTTCGCGACCAGCCCCCCGTGCCGTACGACGGTCCCGTCGTCCCGGTCCGCCAGCGCCCCGACGAGGCCGCCCGCACAACGGCAGGGCTCGCCGGAGGGGTGGGCGGCCGTGTGCGCGAGGGCGGCCAGGCCGTGGAGCGTGCCTCGGTCGGCGGGCGCGGAGGGCGGGGGTATCGGGGGCGGGGGCGACGTCGGGGGTGTCGGGGGTGCTGGGGCCACCCCCGGAGCGTACGGGGTGGCTGTTCGTGCGGGTGGCCGGTCCTGCGGCTGCTGCTCGCGTTCGGGGCGGTCGTGTCGGCTGGTGCCCGTGCCGGTGGCCCGCCGTGCCGGCTGCCGCTCGGTGGGCGGCCGGTCCTCGGGAACGCGCGAGGGCCGGTCAGCTCCCCAGCTGACCGGCCCCACGCTGCCGTCCGCCGCACCCCCGTCCCCACGGGGCTGATGGCCGGATGTCCCGACCCGGGCCGCTCTCCCGGGTCCGGGGCGCCGCTCAGCGCCCCAGCATCACGCCCACGGACGACGCCTGTGTGACCACCGCTTCCCAGCCGCCGAAGACGACCACGAGCAGGGCCGCGAGAGGGAGGACCATGGCCGTGGCCACCAGGGGGTGACGGCGGCCGGAGGGCCGGGTGGTCCGCGGTGCCGTGTACGCCATGGTTCCTCTCCTGTCGTGTCTGGTGCGGCGGGTGCGTGACCTCGGGGGACGAGTGCTGCACCCGCCGCATGACCTCAACACTAGGGAGCGGGAAGCGCCGGGACGTCATGCCCGCGTACCGACTTCCGGGCCTCCCGAAGGATGACGCCCGCCCCTGCGGCGTACTCCCCTGGGTGGAGACGGCGGCCCGGAACCCGGGGTCTTCCCGGAAGGGACGGGGTGCGAGTGACTTCGATCACTTCCCGGACGCCGGAGGTGCCCCCCGGTGCCCGGGCCCCGTCCGGCGGTCCCGGGAAGCGCCCGCCGGGATGTCCGGCCGCACTCGCGTCCGCACGTCAAGTGGGTTTTCCGGCAGGGGGGTTGGGGCCCGCCGCTGTTACCGCCGGTCCCCCGGTCTCCCCCTCAGCACTGACAATCGATCCCGGTGCGAGGGCGCGGCCTATGAGCGCGTACGGGCGCCACTACGTAAGCTGTGCCACGTCGAACGGACGAGGGGACGGACATGGCGATGATGCGGCTCCGGCGCGAGGACCCGCGGATCGTCGGGTCGTTCCGGCTCCACCGCAGGCTGGGGGCCGGCGGGATGGGCGTCGTGTACCTGGGGTCCGACCGGCGCGGCCAGCGGGTGGCGCTGAAGGTGATCCGGCCCGACCTCGCCGAGGACCAGGAGTTCCGCTCGCGGTTCGCCCGTGAGGTGTCGGCGGCCCGGCGGATCCGCGGCGGCTGCACCGCCCGGCTCGTCGCCGCCGACCTGGAGGCCGACCGCCCCTGGTTCGCCACCCAGTACGTGCCCGGCCCCTCCCTGCACGACCGGGTCGCCGAGGAGGGTCCGCTGCGGGCCGCCGACGTCGCCTCCATCGGGGCGGCGCTCTCGGAGGGCCTCGTCGCCGTCCACGAGGCCGGGGTCGTCCACCGCGACCTCAAGCCCTCGAACATCCTCCTGTCGCCCAAGGGGCCCCGGATCATCGACTTCGGGATCGCCTGGGCCACCGGAGCCAGCACCCTGACCCATGTGGGCACGGCCGTCGGATCCCCCGGATTCCTCGCGCCCGAGCAGGTGCGCGGCGCGGCCGTCACCCCCGCCACCGACGTCTTCTCGCTCGGTGCCACCCTGGCGTACGCGGCGATGGCCGACTCCCCCTTCGGGCACGGCAGTTCCGAGGTCATGCTCTACCGCGTCGTGCACGAGGAGCCCCAGCTGCACGGGGTGCCGGACGCACTGGCGCCGCTCATCAGGGCCTGTCTCGCGAAGGACCCCGAGGACCGTCCCAGCACCCTCCAGCTGTCGATGCGCCTCAAGGAGATCGCGGCCCGCGAGGCCCAGGGGCTGCCCGTCTCCCGGCCGCCGGTGCAGCGGGAGCGCGCCGAGGAGCGGAACACCGTCCGGCCCACCGAGCGGTACACCGATCGGGACGTGCCCGGCCGTGGTCCCGAGCGGGAGCGGGGCGCCGACCGGGGGCAGCGTGCGACCGGGGCCTCGTCGCGGCCCTCGGCCGGGCCCCGGACCGGTGGCTCCCGGGGGCCTCAGTCCCGCCCCGGGACCCGGCCCGGCGCCCGCTCCACCTCGACCGGCCGCCGGCCCGCCAACCCCCGGCTGCTGCGGCAGCGGCTCTTCGTCTTCGTGGTCGTAACCCTCGTCGTGGCCCTCGGCATCGCCGCCGCGCAGGCCCTTCAGAGCTGAGGCCTCAGGCCTCCGGGCGGCCCGTCGCCACCGCGTAGAACGCGACGGCCGCCGCCGCGCCCACGTTGAGCGAGTCGACGCCGTGGGCCATCGGGATGCGGACCCATTCGTCGGCGGCGCGCAGGGCCTGCGTGGACAGGCCGTCGCCCTCCGCCCCGAGCATCAGCGCCACCCGGTCCAGGCGGTGCGGGGCGGCCTCGTCGATCGAGGTCGCCTTCTCCGCCGGGGTCAGGGCGAGGAGTTTGAAGCCCGCCTCCCGTACCGTCTCCAGGCCTCGGGGCCACGACTCCAGGCGGGCGTACGGCACCGAGAAGACCGCGCCCATCGAGACCTTCACCGAGCGTCGGTACAGCGGGTCCGCGCAGTCCGGGGACAGCAGGACCGCGTCCATGCCCAGGGCGGCGGCGCTGCGGAAGATGGCGCCGATGTTGGTGTGGTCGTTGACCGACTCCATGACCACCACCCGGCGGGCGCCCGCGAGCAGCTCCGCGGCCTCCGGGAGCGGCTTGCGCTGCATGGAGGCGAGGGCGCCGCGGTGCACGTGGTAGCCGGTGACGCGTTCCGCGAGGTCCGGCTGGATCGCGTACACCGGGGCGGGGACCTCGTCGATGACGTCGCGCATGACGTCGACCCACTTGGCCGAGAGCAGCATCGACCGCATCTCGTAGCCGGCCTGCTTCGCGCGACGGATGACCTTCTCGCCCTCCGCGATGAACAGGCCCTCGGCCGGCTCGCGCCTGCGGCGCAGCTCGACGTCGGTCAGACCGGTGTAGTCGCGCAGGCGCGGGTCGTCGGGGTCGTCGATCGTGATGAGTTCGGCCACGAGGTGATACTGCCTTGTCCGGGGTGTGGTGCCAATGTGTGCGACGGGGTTCCGTTACCCCGGGTTACTTCGTGAGCTTGTCCGGCCCCTCGGCGACCACCGGACCGATGACGATGACGGCCGGGGGACGCACCTCCTCCGCCTTGACGACGTCGGCGACGGTGGCGAGGGTGGCGTCCACGCGGCGCTGGGTCGCGGTGGTGCCTTCCTGGACCAGGGCCAGGGGGGTCTCCGGGGACTTGCCGTGGGCGATCAGCGCCTCGGCGATCTTGCCGATCTTGTCGACGCCCATGAGGACGACCAGCGTGCCCGTCAGCTTCGCCAGGGACGCCCAGTCCACCAGCGAACGCGGGTCGTCGGGGGCCACGTGGCCGCTGACCACCGTGAACTCGTGGGCCACCCCGCGGTGCGTCACCGGGATGCCGGCCGCTCCCGGGACCGAGATCGAGCTGGAGATGCCCGGCACCACCGTGCAGGCGATGCCCTCGGCCGCCAGGGCCTGCGCCTCCTCCATGCCCCGGCCGAAGACGAAGGGGTCCCCGCCCTTGAGGCGGACCACCGACTTGCCCTGCTTGGCGTGCTCGATGAGCGCGTTGTTGATGGCCTCCTGGGCCATGAAGCGGCCGTACGGGATCTTCGCCGCGTCGATCACCTCGACGTGCGGCGGCAGCTCGTCCAGGAGGTCGCGGGGGCCGAGGCGGTCCGCGATCACCACGTCCGCCTCCGCGAGGAGCCTGCGGCCCCGGACGGTGATGAGGTCCGGGTCGCCGGGACCGCCGCCCACCAGGGCGACGAAGGGGGTGCGGTCGCGGTGCGCGGGTGCGGCGAGGGACCCGTCGCGGAGGCCCTCGACGATCGCGTCCCGTACGGCGGCGGAGCGGCGGGGGTCGTGGCCCGTGAGCACGGCCACCGTGACGCCCGCGTCACGGCCGGTCGCCGGGGTCCACGCGGTGGCCGCCTCGGCGTCGTCCGCCCGTACGCACCAGGTCCTGGTCCGCTCGGCCTCGGCGGAGGCAGCGGCGTTCGCCTTCTCGTCCGTGGTCGCCACCAGGGCGTACCAGGCGTCGGCGAGGTCGCCTTCTTCGTACCGGCGCTTGATCCAGGTGATCTCGCCCGTCTCCGCCATCGCGTCCACGGACGGGGTCGCGGAGGGGGAGATCAGGGTGATCTCCGCGCCCGCGGCGATCAGGGCCGGGAGGCGGCGCTGGGCGACCTGGCCTCCGCCGAGGACGACGACGCGGCGGCCGGCGAGGCGCAGGCCGACGGGGTAGGCGGGGTGCTCGGCGTTCTCTGCCATGGGTGAGCGGCTCCTCGGAGGGTGTGCGGTGCGGGCGAGGGTGCCGCTGCTGCGGTGGAGCGGCTCTGCACGATCACGATAGCGGTGACCTGGGGGTTGCCGGGTGTGACGGATGTCCCCCGGCCGGTTGGCGCGTGCGTGGGGGACGCTCCGGAACCGGGTTCGGGACCGCATGACTCACGGCGCCTGCGGGCCCACCAGAGGGTGGGCCTCCCACAGGCGCCCCACATCACGCTTCACGTCCCGAACCCGGCCCCTGCGCGTCCCCCACTCCCGCGGGTGGGTGGGGGACGCGTCCGTGGTGCTACTTCTCGGTGACTCCCGCCGAGTCGAACGTGGCCACCTCGTGCATCGCGCGTGCTGCGCTCTGGACCAGGGGGAGGGCCAGGAGCGCGCCCGTGCCTTCGCCGAGGCGGAGGTCGAGGTCGACCAGCGGGCGCAGGCCCAGCTTGTTCAGGGCCGCCACGTGGCCCGGCTCGGCGCTGCGGTGGCCCGCGATGCACGCCGCGAGGGACTCGGGGGCGATGGCGCGGGCGACGAGGGCCGCCGCGCCCGTGGAGACGCCGTCCAGGATGACCGGGGTACGGAGCGAGGCCGCGCCCAGGACCAGGCCCACGAGGGCCGCGTGCTCCAGGCCGCCGACCGCCGCCAGGACGCCGATCGGGTCCGCCGGGTCCGGCTTGTGCAGGTCGAGGGCGCGCCGGACCACGTCCACCTTGCGGGCGTGCGTCTCGTCGTTGATGCCCGTGCCCCGGCCCGTGACCTCGGCCGCGTCCACCCCGGTGTAGACCGAGATCAGTGCCGCGGACGCCGTGGTGTTCGCGATGCCCATCTCGCCCGTGAGCAGGGCCTTGTTGCCGGCCGACACGAGGTCGCGGGCCGTTTCGATGCCCACCTCGATCGCCGCCAGGACCTCCTCGCGGGTCATGGCCGGGCCCGTGGTGAAGTCGCCCGTGCCCGGGCGGACCTTGCGGGGCAGGAGGCCCGGGGTGGCGGGGAGGTCCGCCGCCACGCCCACGTCGATGACGCAGACCTCGGCGCCCACCTGGTTCGCGAAGGCGTTGCAGACCGCTCCCCCGCCGAGGAAGTTGGCCACCATCTGGCCCGTGACCTCCTGCGGCCACGGGGTGACGCCCTGGGCGTGGACCCCGTGGTCGCCGGCGAAGATCGCCACGGCGGCCGGCTCCGGGATCGGGGGCGGGCAGACGCGGGAGAGACCCGAGAGCTGCGCGGAGATGATCTCCAGCATGCCCAGCGCCCCGGCGGGCTTGGTCATGCGCTTCTGCCGCTCCCACGCCTCGCCGAGCGCCTTGGCGTCCAGCGGGCGGATGTTCGCGACGGTCTCCTGGAGCAGGTCGTGCGGCTCCTCGCCGGGCAGCGCGCGGCGGCCGTACGTCTCCTCGTGGACGACCCAGGCCAGCGGGCGGCGCTTGGACCAGCCCGCCTGCATCAGCTCGGGCTCCTCGGGGAACTCGTCGACGTAGCCCACGCAGAGGTACGCGACCACTTCGAGGTGCTCGGGGAGGCCGAGCGCACGGACCATCTCGCGCTCGTCGAAGAAGCTGACCCAGCCGACGCCGAGGCCCTCGGCACGGGCCGCCAGCCAGAGGTTCTCCACGGCGAGCGCCGAGGAGTACGGGGCCATCTGCGGCTGCGTGTAGCGGCCCAGCGTGTGGCGGCCTCCCCGGGTGGGGTCGGCGGTCACCACGATGTTCACCGGGGTGTCGAGGATGGCCTCGATCTTCAGTTCCTTGAACTGCTTCGCCCGCGCCTTCGGCAGCGACTTGGCGTAGGCCTCGCGCTGACGCTGGGCCAGCTCGTGCATCGTCTGCCGGGTCTCGGCGGAGCGGATGACGACGAAGTCCCAGGGCTGCGAGTGGCCGACGCTGGGCGCTGTGTGCGCCGCTTCGAGGACCCGGAGGAGCACCTCGTGCGGGATCGGGTCGCTGCGGAAGCCGTTGCGGATGTCGCGGCGCTCGCGCATCACGCGGAGGACGGCCTCCCGCTCGGCGTCGTCGTAGGCCGGGGCCGGGGAGTCGGGGCGCGGTTCAGGTTCCGTCGCCGGTTCCTCCCCTGCCTGTTCCGCCTGCGCCTGCTCCTCCTGGGCCTGTTCCGCCTGCGCCTGCTCTTCCGCCGTCTGCTCTTCGGTCGCGGGCGTGTGCTCTTCCGTCGCGGGCGTGGAGTCGTCCTCCGCCTGCGGCGATGCCGGGGCGGGTTCGGCCGGGGCTTCGTGGGTGGCCTCTGCCTGAGGGACGGCCTCTGCCCCGGGGGCGGCCTCTGCCGCGGCCGGTGCGGCCTGAGCCTCCAGCGGGGCCTCGGGGGCGGTCTCGGCCGCGGCCGGGGCGTCCTCCGCCGTCGCCTCCACCGGCTCTTCGGCGAGGGCCGGGGCCGGGGGCTCCGCCACCGGCTCGACGGCGGCGGGCTGCTCGACGGCGGGCTGCTCCGCGACCGGCTCCACCGTGGTTTCCACGACCTCGGGGGCGGCCTCCACCAGGGCCTCGGCGGGCGCGACCTCGGGGGCCTGGACAGGCTCCTCGGGGGCGGCCTGCTGGGCCTGCGCGGGCTCCTCCACAGGCTGCGGGGCCTCGGGGGCGACCTCCGCGGGGGCCTCGGCCACCGGTTCGACGGCCTGGGGCTCGGTCTCCTGCACCGCCTGTACGGGCGCTTCCGCCACCGGCTCGCCCTCGCGGGGCGCGGGCACGGTCGCCTGGGCCTCCACGACGGGCTCGACCACGTCCGCCGGGGCCTCCGCCACCGGCTCCACGGGCGTCTCCGCCACCGGCTCGGCCGGAAGCTGCGGCTCCTCTGCCGGGGCCTGCTCCGCGACCGGTGCCGGCTCGGCGGCCTGGGGCGCCTCGGCGGGGACCGGGGCCAGGTGCGGGGTCGTCGGGACGGAGCCCTCGACCTGGACGAACTGGGCCGCCTGCGGGACGACCGTTTCTGCGGGTGCATGCGGCGCGGCCGGCTCCTGCGGCTGCGCGACCCACGGCTCGGCGCCCTGCGGGGCGAGCTGCTGGTCCTGCGCGATCTCGAAGTACTCGGGGCCGGTGGTCGGCGGGCCCGGGTTCCGCACCGGCATCGGGGCGGGGGCCGTGGCCACGACCGGCTCGGGAGCCGGAGCGGGCTGCGGGGCCGGAGCGGGCGCGGTGGCCGGGCCCCGGTCGGCGAGGGAGAGGACGACGCCGCTGGTGGCGTCGGGCACCGGCGGGCCCATGTGCAGCGGGCGGCGGGCCGGCGGCGGGGTCGGGGCCGCGGCCGGCGGGGGCATGCGGACGCCGCCGAGGTCGACGGAGCCGGAGTCGCGGCCGGCCGCCTCGTGGGCGCCGGTGTCGAGGATGCCGGGCTCGTAGCCGTGCTCGGTGGGCACGGGGACGCCGTGCGCCGGGGTGCCGAGCGGCACGCCCTGCGGCGGGGTCTGGCCCTGCGGGGCGGTCAGCACGTCGGCGAGCGCGACCCCGTCGGGGAGCGGGCCCGTGAGCGGGTCCGGCAGCGGGTCGGTGAGCGGGTCGCCCATCGGGGCCTGCGCCTCCGGGACGGCCGGGGCCGGGACGGCGACCGGCGGCGCGGGCACGACGCCCGGCGGGTGCTCGCTCCAGGCGCCCTGGGCGCCCGGCATCAGGAGGATGTCGTCGTCCTCGGTGGGGTGGCCGGAGGGGTCCAGGAAGGTGTAGGCGTCCGGAGCGGGGATGCCCGGCTGCTCGACCATGCCTGCGTTCTCCGGCAGCCCCTCGCCCGGGACCTGGCCGGTGTCCGTCATGCGTACCCCTCGCCCATCGCTTGTGCTCCTTCAGACCTGCGCCCGTCGACAAGAACGAGCGCGCGCGCCGCGCGGCACGAAACACGCGCGGACACCCACACATTGTCGCGGCCTTCGGCCATCGTGGCAGGGAGATCTGCCACGGTGCGCTGTGGACTGCGCCACGTCGCGCGGTCCCCCCGTTGTCAAGTACCACATCAGTGGCACAAAGCGGCCACCCATTCGGGACATTGGCGAACAGACTGCCGAACGTCCCGGCGCGGTACAACAATCGGCCAGCCTACCCTGCCCCGGTGGGGCGGCCTGGTCACGGGTGGGGGTCCCCCGGCGGAGCTAGGGGGAGTTCGCCCTGCGTCCGGACAGCAGGAAGACGACCGAGCGCTCGCGTTCCGACCAGTCGTCCGGGTCGAGCCCCACGGTCTGGAGGAGGACGCTCTCGACGGCGTAGCCGCCGTCGGCGAGGGCGGCACCGATCGCCTCGGCCTCGTCGCGGGTGGAGGCGTGGACCACGATCCGCTCCGGGCGCCGGTCGGTGCAGGCGGTGACGACGGGAACGCCGCCGGCCCCGATCCGCACGACGTCGGGTTCGGGCAGGCTCTCCAGGACGTGCGGGGCGCGGCCCGGGACGGTCTGGAGGAGGACCCCGTGCCGGCGGGCGGCCCGTTCGGTGCGGGCGCAGGCGTCCGGGTCGATGTCCACGGCGATGACGGCGGCCCCGAAGCGGGCGGCCTCGACGGAGAAGGCGCCGCCCGCGCAGCCGATGTCCCAGACGAGGTCGCCGGTGCGGGGCCCGAGGCGGGCCAGTTGGGCGGCTCGGAGGGCGGGGTCCGTGCCCGCGCCGGTGTGGGCCGGGCCGGTTCCGGGGCCTTCGCCCTCGGAGTCGTACTCCTCGGTGGGAAGGCCCCAGCCGCGTACCGTGCGCGTGGCCGGGTCCCGGCCCATCAGCCAGGGGGCGGTGGGGGTGCCGCCGAGCGCGCCGCCGATGACGAGGACGACGTTCGGGTCGCGCCAGCTGTGGTCGGCGGCCTTGTCGGAGGTGAGGACGGAGACCTGTTCGCGGTCGGTGCCGAGTTCCTCGCAGACGACGAAGGTGCGGTGGACGCCGTCGAGGAGGAGGGCGAGTTCGGCCGGTCCCGCGCCGGGCGAGGTGAGGACGGCGACCTTGGGGTGGGCGCGGCAGACGTTGACGGCGCGGCGCAGGGTGCGCTGGTGGGCGACGACGATCCGGGCGTCCTCCCAGGGCATGCCGGCGCGGGCGAAGGCGGCGGCGACGGACGAGACGGCGGGGACCACCTCGACCTCCAGGCCGTGCTGGGGGGCGCGCAGGGTGCGGACGACGCCGAAGAAGCCGGGGTCGCCGTCGGCGAGGACGACGGCGGTGCCGCGGTGCGACGCGATGCGGCGGGCGGCGAGGTCGACGCTGCCGAGGCGGATGCGTTCGGCGCCCGGCGGCACTTCGGGCAGCGCCAGGTGGTGGCCGGCGCCGGCCACGAGGGTGGCGGCGGAGAGCGCGGACCGGGCCGCCGCGGTGAGGGGCGAGCCGTCCCAGCCGATCACCGTGACGCGGTCGGCCATCGTCGTCTGTCTCCCTGGTGTCGTCGCAGGTCGGGGGCGTGCCGAGCGTACCCCGGGATCGCTCCGGGGGCTCAGCTCCAGTCGGTGTAGGAGGAGTAGCCGGCTTCGGCCATCTGGTCGGCGACGCCGTCGAGGTCCTCGGGGAGGAGGCCCCAGACGATGAAGTCGGTGCGCAGTTCGGTCCAGCTGCCGTCCTCGGTGCGGGTGCGGGCTATGCAGGCGTTGCGCAGGACGCCCTCGCTGATGCAGCCGATCTTCTGGGCGACCTGCTGGGAGGCGGTGTTGTCGGCGGCGGTGCGCAGTTCGAGGCGTTCGAACTTCTGGTCGCCGAAGAGCCACTGGGCGGTGGCGAGCGCGGCCTCGGAGGCGTAGCCCTCGCCGCGGGCCCAGGGGGCGATGATGTAGGACATCTCGGTGGAGCGGACCCGCCAGTTCGTGTTGCCCAGCTGGACGACGCCGACGAGACGCTGGGTCAGGAACTCGGTGACGGCGAGGTCGAGGCCCCGGCCGGCGGTGCGTTCGGTGGGGGCGTACTCGGTGATCCAGCGGTGTGCGGCGGCCTCGGTGAAGGGCTGGGGCACGGCGGTCCAGGCGGCGACCATCTCGTCGTTCATCATCTCGGCGAGGGCGGGGGCGTCCGTCTCCTCGAGCGCGCGCAGCACCAGCCGGTCCGTGTTGATGGAGATGTCCGGGAAGGTGGTAGTCATGCGCAGCTCCATGCCGTGGACCGTCCGAATCGACCGTGAACGCACAGCATGCAGCATGCGGCCGCCGGTGCGCATGGCCGGGTCGGGTGTGCCGGGGGTGTGGGGGGGGTGGGTGTGGCGAAGGCCCCGCGCACCGGACGGGGTGCGGGGGCCTTCTGCTCAAGGACTGTACGGGGGATCCGGTCTGACGGTCCCTCGGGCGCCGTGCCTTACTTCGCGGCGCCGAAGGCCGGGACGACCGAGCCCTTGTAGGTGTCCTCGATGTACTTCTTCACCTCGGGCGAGTTGAGGAGCTCGGCGAGCTTCTGCACGCGGGCGTCCTTCTCGTTGCCCGCCTTGACGGCGAGGAAGTTGGCGTACGGGTTGCCCTCCGCCTTCTCCAGGACGAGGGCGTCCTTCGCCGGGGAGAGCTTGGCCTCGATGGCGTAGTTGCCGTTGATGACGGCGGCGTCCACGTCGTTCAGGGCGCGGGGCACGGTGGCGGCCTCCAGCTCCTTGAACTCCAGGCCCTTCTTGTCGGTGATGTCGGAGAGCTTGGCGTCGGTGCCGACACCGGACTTGAGGGTGATGAGGCCGTTGTCGGCGAGGAGGTGGAGCGCGCGGCCCTCGTTGGTGGTGTCGTTGGGGACGGCGACGGTCTGGCCGGCCTTGATGTCCTTCACCGACTTGACCTTCTTGGAGTAGAGGCCGAGCGGCTCCAGGTGGACGTTCACCACCGGGACGATGTGGGTGTTGTTCTTCTTGTTGAAGTCGTCGAGGTACGGCTTGTGCTGGAAGAAGTTGGCGTCGACCTGGCCGGACTCGGTGGCGGTGTTCGGCAGGACGTAGTCCGTGAACTCCTTCACCTCCAGCTTCAGACCGGCCTTCTCGGCCAGGTTGTCCTTGACGAAGTTGAGGATGTCGGCGTGCGGCGTCGGGGACGCGGCGACGACGAGGGGCTTGTCGGCGGCGCCGGCCGAGTCCTTGGCGGAGGACGGGTCCGAGGAGGTGCCGCAGGCGGTGAGGCCGAGGGCGAGGGCGGCGGTGGCGGCGATACCGGCGGTGAGCTTGATGTTCTTGCGCACGAAGAGTGCCTCTTTCCGGTGGAGCGGATTCTTTGCCTGGACAACAAGTCCGGGCTGTTCTTCGGGAAACGAAGCCTGGGGTGGCCGGGGGCCGTTACGCGGTACGGCCCCGGCGGGCGAGGAGTCGGACGACCCCGTCGCCGATGAGCTGGACGACGGTCACGATCAGGACCAGGACGACGACGGTGACCAGCATGAACGTGGTGTCGAAGCGCTGGTATCCGTAGGTGACGGCCTTGGAGCCGAGGCCCTCGCCGCCGACCGCGCCGGCCATCGCGGAGTAGCCGATGAGCACGATCACGGTGGTGGTGACGGCGGAGACCAGCGAGGGCAGGGCCTGCGGGAGCAGCACCTTGCGGATGATGGTGGGGATGCCGCCGCCCATGGCCTGGACGGCCTCGACGAGTCCGTGGTCGACCTCGCGGATCGCCGTCTCGACGAGGCGCGCGAAGAAGGGGATGGCGCCGATGGCGAGCGGCACGATCATCGCGGTCGGGCCGATGAAGGTGCCGACGACGAAGGTCGTGAAGGGGATGAGGGCGATCAGCAGGATGATGAACGGCAGTGAACGCCCGATGTTCACGATCGCACCGACGACCTTGTTCACCGGCCGGTTCTGCAGCAGTCCGCCCTTGTCCGTGAGGACGAGGAGGATGCCGAGGGGCAGGCCGCCGACGATGGTGACGACGGTGGCCCACAGGACCATGTAGAGGGTGTCGACGGTGCCCTGCTCCAGGAGGGGCTGCATCTCCGACCAGGTCACTTGGCACCTTCCTTGACCAGTACGGGCGCGGCGCCCGACTCCTGTGCGTCGTCCTCCACGAGCTCGACCTGGAGGCCCTGCTCGCGCAGGAAGCCGACCGGGACGACGTTCTCCTCGTACCGTCCGGGGAGTTCGATCCGCATCCGGCCGATCTGCTTCCCGCCGACGGTGTCCATCGCCGCCCCGAGGATCGAGATGTCGATGTTGTACGTGCGGGAGAGCTGCGAGATGACCGGCTGGGTCGCGGCCTCGCCGTGGAACGTGACGTCGACGACGGTGCGGTCGGGGCCCGTGGGGGCGCCGCCGACCGGGAACAGCTCGGCCGCCAGCTGGGAGCCGGGGGTGGCGAGCAGTTCGCCGACGGTGCCGGACTCGACGACGCGGCCCTTCTGCATGAGCGCGGCGGAGTCGCAGATCGTCTTGACGACGTCCATCTCGTGCGTGATGAGCAGGACGGTGAGTCCGAGCTGCCGGTTGAGGTCGCGCAGGAGCTGGAGGATGGAACGGGTGGTCTCCGGGTCGAGGGCGCTGGTGGCCTCGTCGGAGAGCAGGACCTTGGGGTTGCCGGCGAGGGCGCGGGCGATGCCGACGCGCTGCTTCTGGCCGCCGGAGAGCTGGCCGGGGTAGGACTTCGCCTTGTCGGCGAGGCCGACCAGATCGAGGAGTTCCAGGGCCCGGCGGGAACGCTCGGCGCCGGAGACGCCGAGGATCTCCAGGGGAAGTTCGATGTTGTCCTTGACCGTGCGGGAGGACAGCAGGTTGAAGTGCTGGAAGACCATGCCGATGCTGCTGCGCGCCCGGCGCAGGTCCTTGCCGGCGCGGCGGCCCTTTCCGGCGAGGGCGGTGAGGTCGACGCCGTCGACGGTCACGGTGCCGGAGGTGGGGCGCTCCAGGAGGTTGACGCAGCGGATGAGCGAGGACTTGCCGGCGCCGCTCTGGCCGATGACGCCGAAGACCTCGCCCTCGCGGACGTGGAGGTCGACTCCGTCCAGAGCGGTGACCTGTCGGCCGCGCGACTCGTAGACCTTGGTCAGGCCCGAAGTGG
The DNA here is from genome assembly GCF_044544765.1 of Streptomyces sp. NPDC053513. NCBI lineage: Bacteria > Bacillati > Actinomycetota > Actinomycetes > Kitasatosporales > Streptomycetaceae > Streptomyces > Streptomyces sp. NPDC053513. Next base: position 60,932 of record NZ_JBITXP010000025.1, on the reverse strand, counting down.
TGATCACAGGGGTTTCCGTCACTGTCGAGTGCGCGACGCGGGGTCCGTCGTGCACGGGGCATTCGTCTTCGGACAGTCAGGCGCACGGGAGGCTGTTCCGGTCGGCTGGTGGCCGGTGGAAAGCGGTGCGCGGGGCAGGCACGGTCCGGCGCCGGGTGGCGGGCGGATCGGCTCGGCCGTCGGGGTCTCGCTTCGGGGCGCGAGGCTCAGGCGGGGGCCCTCAGATGGCGCACATTCGACACGTACAACGAGCACCGGGCGTCGTGTTCGCCTCGGTCGCAAGGGTGCGGCTGCTCGTCGTGGTCATGGCTGCAAGTAAAACATGCGCAGCTGCGAAGGGAAGCGGCCTGTCCGAATAGCGGACATCGCTGAGACGACATGCGGACGCGTCCGCACCGCTCCGCGGCGCGCCTTTCCGTGCGTGGCCTGGCGGGGAGGGTGCCGGGCCGGTCGCGGAGGGGACGGCGATCGGGTACGGGATGTGGCGGAGGCCACGCGCCAGGCGGGGTCCGGCGGGCCGGGGGGAGACCTTGGTGGGCCGGGGGGATGGATCTCGGCGGGCTGGGGGGTGGGCCTTGACGAACCGGGAGGTGGGCCTCGGTGAGCTAAGGGGCGGGCCTTGACGAACCAGGGGGGTGGGCCTCGGTGGGCCGGGGGGTGAGCGCATCGGGTGCTTCGGGCCGTAATACCCTCGGGCGCATGCTTGACGCCCTGACGGTCGCGGTCTCCGTGGCCGCGCTCGCCCTCGCCGCCTGGTGCGGCTTCGCCGCCTTCCGGGACCAGTCGACCAAGGACTGGCACTTCATCGGCATGGCCGTGGTGACCTTCCTGGTCCTGGTCCAGCTGATCGTCGGCATCGTGCAGCTGGCGCGCGGCGAGAAGGCGGAGGAGGGCACGACGATCTTCGTCGCCTATCTGCTCGGCGCGCTGTGCGCGGTGCCCATCGCCGGTTTCATGTCGCTCGCGGAGCGCAGCCGGTGGGGTTCGGCGACGGTGGCGGCCGGCGCGGTCGTCCTGGCCGTGCTCGAAGTGCGTCTCTACGACATCTGGACGGTGGGCTGACCATGACCGCGACCGAGGGAACGACCCGTCTGGTCAAGGGCCCGGGGATGCTGCTCGTCTGGCTGTACGGCGTGATGTCGGTCGGCGCGGTCTCGCGCTCGATCTACCAGATCGCGAGCGAGTTCGACCGGGCCCCGCTGGCGTACTCCCTGTCGGCGGTGGCGGCGGTCGTCTACGTCTTCATCACGTACACGCTGGTACGGGGCGGGGAGAAGGCCCGCAGGGCGGCGCTGGTGTGCTGCGCCGCCGAGCTCGCGGGCGTGCTGGTCGTGGGGACCTGGACGCTGGTCGAGCCGTCCGCCTTCCCGGACGCGACGGTCTGGTCGGACTTCGGCTACGGCTACGTCTTCATCCCGGTGCTGCTGCCGCTGACCGGCATCTGGTGGCTGCGGAAGTCCGCCAAGGCCGCCTAGGCTCAGGCGGCCTTCTCCAGGGTCACCAGGGTGAGCTTCGGGCCGAGCTCGCGGGTGGCGACCTGCTCGTACCCCTTGCTGCGGTAGAGGCGCAGATTGCCCTCGCTGCGGTGACCGGTGAAGAGCTGGAAGCGCTTGGCGGACGTCGTCGCCTCGGCGCCGGCGGCCGCGAAGTGGCGCTCGATGCCGTCGAGGAGACGTCCGCCGAGGCCGTGCCGCCGCATGCGCGGGTGGACGATCAGCTTGGCGATCCGCACGGTGCCGTCCTCGTCGAGGCGGGCCCGCACGGAGGCGACCACCTCGTCGCCGAGCCGGGCCACGAGTCCGTGGCCCTCGGCCAGTTCGGCGCGCAGGGCGTCGAGCGACTGGGTGAGGGGCTCGATGGACCAGTCCCCGTACAGCTCCGCCTCGCTCTGGTAGCAGAGGTACTGCAGCTTCAGGATGTGCTCCGCGTCCCGCGCGTCCGCCGCTGAGATGGTCACGCTCAGGCCCATGTGCGCATGCCTCCCGCTCATCTGTCGATCATCGGTTTACCGCACCCTTCCCCGTCGGCCGGGAGCGGGAACCTCCGCAGCCAGCATTCTGCGCAGGCATCCCAGGCAACGGGAACGCATCGGCCCCAGACTGCCCTGTGAGATACCCAACTCTCCTGCGATTTCTCGGTAGGTGGGGTCCTTCGGGTCGAGCATCGCGGTCAGCACCTTCGGGCAGCGGCCCGGTGTCCTGGTGACGGCGGCGCGCAGGGTGCGGCGGCCCTCGGCGACCAGCAGGGAGTGCTCCGGGGAGCCGTGGGGCTCGGCGCCGCCCGGCTCGTGGACGGGCTCGTCCCGGTAGGGGCGTTCCCGGTCGTGGGTCCTGCGGGCGCGGCGTGCCTCCGCGCGGACGGCGCGGCGCAGCCATTCGGCGGGCCGTTCGGGGGCGGCGCCGGTCTGCCGGAGCTGCTCCAGGAGGCGGAGCCAGACGGCCTGTTCGAGGTCGCCCGGGTCGACGCCGGCGGCCGGCGCCTCGGCGTCGGACTCGGCGGAGAGGAGGGGGGCGAGGGCGGCGAGGAGGCCGGGGGCGTGGGCTTCCGGGGCGAGGGCGGCTTCCGGGGCCGGGGCTTCCTCGGCGGGGGCGGTCTCGGGGAGCGTTTCGGGGGTGGTCATGACCGGCACGATGCCGGGGTGCGCGGCCGTGGTTGCGGTGCGGGGCGTAAACCACCCGGGAGGGGGGCGCACGTCCGGCGGGCCGGTCGTACGCCCCCTCGTCGGGTCAGTCGCGGGCGGTGAGGTCCGCGGCGGCGAGCAGGGCGGTGTCCGGGTTGTCGGAGAAGATGCCGTCGATCCCCGTCTCCAGGTACCGCTTGAGCGCCCCGAAGGCGTCGCCGTACGCCGTCGGGTCGGTGCCCTTGCGGAAGTCCGCGGGCAGGAAGGTGTTCTCGTTGCGGTGCGTGTACGGGTGGAGGATCAGCCCCTCGGCGTGCGCGTCGCGGACCAGGGTGGTCGGGGTGCCGAGCCGGCCGCCCGCGTCCTTCGGGATGACCAGGTCGAGCGTGGGGCCGATGCCCCGCGCGTACGAGGCGATCCAGGCGAGGCCCTCGGGCGTGACCAGGTCGGCGACCGTGCGCGGGTCCCCGGCCTCGACGAAGTCCCAGGGGCGGCTGCCCGCGCCGGAGAGCAGGACGACGCCGGGGGCGTCCACCAGCTTCGCCAGGCGCTGGATGCTGCTGGGCTCGAAGGACTGGAGGAAGACGGGGGAGTTCGCGCGGTGGCGTCCGTACCGGCGCAGGAGCTTCGCGAGCCGCTCCTCCAGGCCGAGGCCGAGGGAGCGGAAGTAGCTGGGGTGCTTGGTCTCGACGTGGAGCCAGATCTCGCGGCCCCGGCGGCGGCCCTCCTCCTCGGCCCAGATCAGGACCTCCTCGAAGGTGGGGACCGTCCAGCGGCCGTCGTAGAGGGTGTTCTCCTGGCGGGTGCCGGGGATGCGCTCCTTGGCCCGCAGGGTCTTGAGCTCGGCGAGCGTGAAGTCCTCGGTGAACCAGCCGGTGAGCGCGGTGCCGTCGACGGTCTTGGTGGTCTTCCGGGAGGCGAACTCGGGGTGGTCGGCGACGTCGGTGGTGCCGGTGATGTCGTTCTCGTGGCGGCAGACCAGGTGCCCGTCCCGGGTGGGCACGAGGTCCTGCTCGACGACGTGGGCGCCGAGGTCGAGGGCGTGCCGGTAGGAGCCGAGGGTGTGCTCGGGGCGGTAGCCGGCGGAGCCGCGGTGGCCGATGACGGTGGGGACGGGGAGGGAGCGGTAGCCGTGACCGCGGCCGGGCGCGCGGTCCTGGCCGGCGGCCCGCTGCTCGTCGGCCCGCGCGGTGCCGGCCGCGAGGGCCGTGGAGGCGCCGAGGACGGTGGCGCCCGCCGCTCCGAGAACCGTCCGCCGTGCCGGGGTCCGGCGTTCGCCCTGGGTCATGAGGGATCCTCCTGTGTGAGCCGCGGTGTGATGTCCCGCACCTGTCAACTGTTGTCCCCGACGCTAGGCAGCGGGGCCCTACGGGCGGCAGACCTCGGCGGAACATGGCGGAAACACGCGTCAACACTGCGTATCCGTTCGATGAACCCGATGTGCGCGTGGGGGTGACCCGCGAGTATCGTCGCCAGCTGCGACTGTCGTCTCGACAGCTCGACCGACCCGCTTCCCACCCGGAGGAACCGTTGTCCCGTCTCGCGATCATCAAGGCAGTGCTCGGGCCGGTCATGCGCCTGATGTTCCGCCCCCGCGTGGAGGGCGCCGAGAACATCCCCGGGACGGGTCCCGTGATCCTCGCGGGCAACCACCTGACCTTCATCGACTCGATGATCATGCCGATCTGCCTGGACCGTCCGGTCCACTTCATCGGCAAGGACGAGTACGTGACGGGCAGGGGCCTCAAGGGCCGGGCGATGGCCTGGTTCTTCACCAGCGTCGGCATGATCCCGGTGGACCGGGACGGCGGCCGCGGTGGTGTGGCGGCGCTGATGACGGGCCGTCGCGTCCTGGAGGAGGGCAGGATCTTCTCGATCTACCCGGAGGGCACCCGCTCCCCCGACGGCCGGCTGTACCGGGGCCGTACGGGCATCGCGCGGCTGACCCTGATGACGGGGGCGCCGGTGGTGCCGTTCGCGATGATCGGCACCGACAAGATCCAGCCGGGCGGGTCGGGCTTCCCGCGTCCGGGCCGGGTGACGGTCCGCTTCGGCGAGGCGATGGAGTTCTCGCGGTACGACGGGATGGACCGCGACCGGTACGTCCTGCGGGCGGTGACCGACTCGGTGATGTCCGAGGTGATGCGGCTGTCCGGGCAGGAGTACGTGGACATGTACGCCACGAAGGCGAAGGCCGCGTAGGCGCGGTGCGGTGGTGACGAGGGCGGCGTCCTGGACAGGACGCCGCCCTCGCGCGTTCGCGGCCTCTACTTCTCCAGCCTCTGGCCCCTGAGGAGGAACCAGGCCGCGACCGCCGCGGCGAGGAGGACCGCCGCGCCGACGCCGGCCGCGATCCGCAGGCCGTCGACGAAGGCGTCCTGGGCGGAGGCGACCAGGGCGGTCGCCGTCCCGGGGGCGAGGCCGGCGGAGGCCTCGACCGCGCCGCCGAGCGACTCGTGGGCGGCCGACGCGATGTCCGAGGGGACGCCGGCCGGGGTGACGAAGCCCTGGTAGACGCCGGTCACGATGGAGCCGAGGACGGCGATGCCGAGCGCGGCGCCGAGTTCGTACGCGGTCTCGGAGACGGCGGAGGCGGCTCCGGCCTGCTCCTTCGGGACGCTGGAGAGGATCACGTCGGCGGTCACGGTGAAGGCGAAGCCCGCGCCCACGCCGACGACGAGGAGGCTCGCGCCGAGCAGCGGGTAGCCGGTGTGCGGGTCGAGCGTCGTCAGGACGCCGAGGGCGAGGCCGACCGCCGCGAGGCCGCCGGCCACCACGGACCGTACGGAGAAGCGGCGGGCCACGAGGCCGGCGACCAGGCCGGCCGCCACCGCGCCGATCGCGGCCGGCAGTTCGGCGAGTCCGGCCTCCAGGGGCTGGCGGCCCTGGACCAGCTGGAAGAACTGGGACAGGAAGAACACCAGGCCGGAGAGGCCGAGGACGGTCAGCAGGTCGGCGAGGACGGCGCCGGAGAAGCCGCGGTGACGGAAGAGCCGCATGTCCAGGAGCGGCGCGGGCAGGGTGAGCTGCCTGCGGACGAACCAGGTCAGGGCGGCGGCGCCGGCGAGGGCGGCGATCCCGGCGTCGAGGGAGGGGCCGTGGGAGGCCAGTTCCTTGACGGCGTAGACGATTCCGATGACGCCGACGAGGGAGAGGGCGACGCTGGAGAGGTCCCAGGGGCCGTGGCTCGGGCTCTTCGACTCGGGGATCAGCCTGGCGCCGACGAGGACGAGGACGGCCATGACGGGCAGGTTGATGAGGAAGACCGAGCCCCACCAGAAGTGCTCCAGGAGGAACCCGCCGACGACCGGTCCGACGGCGGCGCCGGCCGAGGCCATGGCGCCCCAGATGCCGATGGCGAGGCTGCGCTCGCGCGGGTCGTGGAAGAGGTTCCGGATGAGCGCGAGGGTCGACGGCATGAGGGTCGCGCCGGCGACGCCGAGGAGGGCGCGGGCGACGATCATCATCTCGGGGCTGGTCGCGTAGGCGTTCAGGACCGAGAGGGCGCCGAAGGCGGTGGCGCCGATCAGCAGCAGCTTCTTGCGGCCGATGCGGTCGCCGAGGCTGCCCATGGAGACCAGGAGTCCGGCGATGACGAAGGAGTAGACGTCGCCGATCCAGAGGAGCTGGGTGCCGGAGGGCTTGAGGTCCTCGGAGAGGAAGGGCGTGGCGAGGCCGAGCACCGTGGCGTCGACCGCCACGAGCAGGACGGCCAGGACGAGCACGGAGAGGGCGAGCCACCGGCCGGGGCGGCGCACGCCCTCGGTATGGCTCTCGGTACTGATGCTGCTGGTGATCACTTCTCCACGCTCCTGCGCGCTCCGCCGAGCAGCAGCTCGACGATCATGTACTGGAAGTCCTTGGCGGCGACCCGGCCGTCCTGCACGGCCCAGGCGCCGGAACCGACGAGCCCGTAGAAGGCCTCGGTGAGCCAGGCGGGGGTCAGGTCGATGCGGAAGACGCCCTGTTCCTGGCCGCGCCGGAAGAGCGCGGAGACGCGGGCGTCGAGGCGTTCCCAGCCCTCGTTCTGCTGGTCGCCCTCGAAGAGCTGGTTCTCGGTGACGAGGAACGACAGCAGGGGCGCGACGGGCTCGACCTCGGCGACGAGCCGCCGTACGGCTCCGTCGGCGGGTCCTTCGTCGATGCGGGCCCGGTCGTGGGCCGCCTCCAGCTCCTGGAGCCCGAGCTCCTCCAGCGCCCGCACCAGGGCGTCCCGTCCGGCGAAGTGCCGGTGCAGCGTGGCGCGCCCGATCCCGGCGGCCCGGGCGACCTCGTCCATGGTGGCGGTCGCCTTGCGGGTGAGGAGGGCGGCGGCGGCGCGGAGCACCTGGGTGCGATCGACTGACATGAGACAAGAGTACACCGACTGAGACACCAGTGTCTCATTCGATATTTCGAAGCCTCATCGGGTCGGGGAAGGAATGCCGTGATCATGAGGAAGCCACTGCTGCTGATCGACGTCGACGGGCCGCTGAATCCGTACGCGGCGCAGCCCGAGCGGCGCCCGGCGGGGTACGAGACCCACCGGATGAGCCCGACGGGCTGGACGGGGGCGAAGCCGCTGCGGGTGTGGCTCGATCCGGAGCACGGCGACGAGCTGCTCGCGCCGGCGGAGGCGTACGAACCGGTGTGGGCGACGACCTGGAAGGGCGAGGCGAACGAGTGGATCGGGCCCCGGCTCGGGCTGCCGGAGCCGCCCTGGATCGACTGGCCCCGGATGCACGGGAAGGCCCCTCGCGGGACCTTCCGGAAGACGCAGTACGTCCTGGAGTACGCGGCGGGGCGGCCGTTCGCCTGGATCGACGACGACATCACCCCGTACGACCGCGAGTACGTGGAGCGGAACCACCTCGCCGCCGCCCTGTTGCTGCGCGTCGACGAACGGATCGGGCTGACCCGGCCGGACTTCGACGCGCTCGCGGAGTGGGCGGCGGCGCTGTGACGTGCTGAGGACTACTTCTTGGCCTCGGCCCAGGCGTGCTGGATCACCAGGTCCGCCTTGACCTCGATCAGCTGGGTGGCGACCGCCGAGGGGGCGGTGCCGCCGCGGCCGTTGCGGGAGGCGAGGGCGCCGGGGACGTTGAGGACGGTGCGGACCTCGGGGGTGAGGTGCTCGGAGATCTTGGCGAACTGCTCGTCCGTGAGCTCGTCCAGCTCCTTGCCCTCGGACTCGGCGACCTTCACGCACTCGCCGGCCACCTCGTGCGCCACGCGGAACGGCACGCCCTGCTTGACCAGCCACTCGGCGATGTCGGTGGCGAGGGAGAAGCCGGCCGGGGCCAGTTCCTCCATCCGGTCGCGGTTGACCGTGAGCGTCGCCATCATGCCGGTGAACGCCGGGAGCAGGACCTCCAGCTGGTCGCAGGAGTCGAAGACCGGCTCCTTGTCCTCCTGGAGGTCCCGGTTGTAGGCGAGCGGAAGGGCCTTGAGGGTGGCCATCAGGCCGGAGAGGTTGCCGATGAGGCGGCCGGACTTGCCGCGCGCCAGCTCGGCGATGTCCGGGTTCTTCTTCTGCGGCATGATCGACGAGCCGGTGGAGAAGGCGTCGTGCAGGGTCACGAAGGAGAACTCCTTCGTGTTCCAGATGATGATCTCCTCGGCGATCCGCGAGAGGTTGACGCCGATCATCGCCGTGATGAAGGCGAACTCGGCGACGAAGTCGCGGGAGGCCGTGCCGTCGATCGAGTTGCCGGCCGAGCCCCGCTCGAAGCCGAGGTCCTTCGCCACCGCCTCCGGGTCGAGCCCGAGGGAGGAACCCGCGAGGGCGCCGGAGCCGTACGGGGAGACGGCCGTCCGGGTGTCCCACTGCCGCAGTCGCTCGGCGTCCCGGGAGAGGGCCTGGGCGTGGGCGAGGACGTGATGGGCGAAGAGCACCGGCTGCGCGTGCTGGAGGTGCGTACGGCCGGGCATGGCGACGTCCGGGTGGGCCTCGGCGAGGCCGACCAGGGCGTCCTGGAGGTCGGCGATCAGGCCGCCGATGATCCGGGCGTGGTCGCGCAGGTACATGCGGAAGAGGGTCGCGACCTGGTCGTTCCGGGACCGGCCGGCGCGCAGCTTGCCGCCGAGCTCGGCACCGAGGCGCTCCAGGAGGCCCCGCTCCAGGGCGGTGTGGACGTCCTCGTCGGCGATGGTGCCGACGAAGGAGCCGTCGGCGACGTCCGCCTCCAGCTGGTCGAGTCCGGCGAGCATGCGGGTCAGCTCGTCCTCGGTGAGCAGGCCGGCCTTGTGCAGCACGCGCGCGTGGGCGCGGGAGCCGGCGATGTCGTACGGCGCGAGACGCCAGTCGAAGTGGACCGAAGCGGAGAGCTTCGCCAGGGCCTCGGCGGGGCCGTCGGCGAACCGTCCGCCCCAGAGCCGGACGTCACCGTTGTTGCTGCTCACTGCTGCTCCTCGATCGAACGTGGGCGGATGGCGCGGGGTCGACGTTGATGGGCATAACTATGCGGATGGCCGTATGTTTTGTCAATCAGGGTGCCTGAGGGGCGAAATCCGGAAGCGTCCCCGGACACCCTCCCCCTACGCTCCGCCCATGGACGACACCCACACCGCAGGGGCCACCCGACTGGCCCGGGGCACGCCGCTCACCTCGGCGATCGACACGTCGGACGCCTCGGCCTGGACGGGTCTCGACCTCGCCGTGCGGGAGCTCGCCCGCACCCGCCCGTCCGCGCTGCCGGACCACGCCTGGGCGACCGGCCGCCGCCTCCACTGGTCCTGGGACGCGCCGCTGCCCACCCTGAACCTCTCCCGCCTCGCGCCCGACGGGCCCGCACTCGCCCTCGCGCTCTGCCACCCCGACGGCCGGATACGGGAGGCGGCCCTGCGGCGCGCGGCCGGCCTTCCCGCCTCCGACCTGCTTCCGCTGCTGCCCCTCGTGGCGATCCGCTGCGCGGACTGGGCGGAGCCCATACGCGAACCCGCCCGCGACCTGCTGCGGACCGCGCTTCCCGGTGTCGGGCCCGACACGATCGTCGTGCTGGCACCCGTCGTCCTGCGCGTCGCCGGGCGCCGGCACGGGGAGGCCGCCCGGGCCCTCCTCGAAGCGACGCTCGGGGAGGGCCCGGCACCCGTCCTCGAAACCGCCCTCGTCCACGACGACCGCGCGACCCGGCGTCTGGCGCACCGGATCGCGGTCGAGCGCCGGCACTTCTCCCCCGAGCGGTTCGCCCGGACCGCCGCCGCCGACCCGGACGTGGCGATCCAGGACGTCTGCGCGGACGGCGCGGTCGCCGGAGTGGGGCCGGAGACCGGGGACGAGGTGCTCCTCCCGCTGCTGCGCTCCCCGCACCCCCGGGTGCGCGCGGCCGGTGTGACGGCGCTGCGGCGGGCCGGGCGCCCCACGCGGGCCGAGGCGTTCCTCACGGACCGGTCGGCGCTGGTGCGGGCGTGCGCGCGGTACGTGCTGCGCCGGTACGACATCGACCCGGCCCCGCTCTACCGGGCCCTGTGCGCGGGAGGGTCGGTGCCTCCCGCCGCGCCCCTCGGGCTCGCCGAGTGCGGCGCACGGGACGACGCCGCCGTGCTGTGGGGCCTCACGGACCACCCGCACCCGGGCGTGCGCGCCCGCGCGGTGGCCGGGCTGCGCGTACTGGACGCGGCGGACTGGGCACGCCTGGTGCCGCTGCTCGACGACCCGGCGCCCGGGGTCGTACGGGAGACGGTGACCGCCCTCGTACCGTCGACCGACCGGCTGCCGCGGGCGGAGCTGACGGCCCGGCTCGGGACCGAACACCCCCGGCACGTGCGCGTAGGGGCGTTCCGGCTGCTCGTGGCGCACGGCGGTCCCGAGTTGCGGGAGATCGCCTGGACGCTGATCGACGACGCCGAGCCGAAGTTGCGTGCCAACTCCCTGTCCCTGCTCCGGAACTGACGCCCCGACCGACCAGGTTCGAGTGAGGGAGAATCAGGCCATGGCAAAAACGTATGAGCGTATCGACGGACGGCTCCGGGCCTTCATCGAGGACCAGCCGGTCTTCTTCACCGCCACCGCGCCGCTCGCCGGCGACGGGCACGTCAACCTCTCCCCCAAGGGGCGCAGGGGCACCCTCGTCGTGCTCGACGAACTGACGCTCGCCTACGTCGACTTCGGCGGCAGCGGTGCCGAGACGATCGCGCACCTGCGGGAGCCCGGGAACGGACGGATCACGCTCATGTGGACCGCGTTCTCCGGGCCGCCGACCGTCGTGCGGGTGCACGGCACCGGGGAGGCCGTGCTGCGGGACGACCCGCGCTGGGGCGAGCTGTTCACGCGGTTCCCCGCCGAGGCCGTCGAGGGCCAGGGCAGCGCGCGGGCGATCGTCCTCGTGCACGCGCGGCGGATCAGCGACGCGTGCGGGTTCGCCGTCCCGCTGATGGAGTACCGGGAGGACCGGACGCTGCACGCCGAGTACTTCAACCGGAAGACGGACCGGGAGTTCAGCGACTACTGCGAGAGCAAGGACCACATCGCGACCAGCCTCGACGGACTGCCCGGGCTGCCGCTCCCGCTGCCCCCGCTGCCCGCCGAATAGCCCCGTACGACGGGCGGGGACCCGTGCGCGGTCCTAGCGTCGCGGCATGCGCACCCTCATCGCCCTCGGCGCCGTCCTGCTCTCCTCCCTGGGCGCCCCGCCCGCTCCCGTACCGCTGCCCGAGCGGATGGCCGACACCGGCGGGGGCTCCCAGCTGATCACCGCCGAGGCCCCGGACCCGGGCGCCACGGCGGGCACGCTGACCTGGTGGGACCGGCGCGGTGGGCGCTGGGTGGCGGCGGGGTCCGCGCCCGCCCGGTTCGGGGCGAGGGGGCTCGCCGAGGGCGCCACGCGCCGGCAGGGCACGAACACCACGCCCACCGGGCTCCACCCGATGCCCTACGCCTTCGGGGTGCGGGACAGGCCGGCCGGGACCCGCTTCCCGTACGCCCGGGTCACCGACCGCTCCTGGTGGTGCCAGGACAACGCCTCCCGCGCGTACAACCGCTGGGTCGAGGGGCTGCCCCGCGACTGCCGGGCCGGCGAGGCCGAGCACCTCGTCGCGTACGGCACGCAGTACGCGTACGCGCTCGTCATCGGCTTCAACTACGAGCGTCCGGTGCGCGGACGCGGGGCCGGGATCTTCCTGCACGTCAACGGGCGCGGGGCGACGGCCGGTTGCGTCTCCGTGCCGGCCGACGCGATGCGCGCGGTCCTCGCCTGGGCGGATCCCGCGCGCCGGCCGCACATCGCCGTCGGAACGCGGGGCGGTCCGACGGCGATCACCCGGTACTGAGCCCGGGGGCTATTTCTGCGCCAGCTTCAGCAGGTGGTCGGCGAGCGCCTGGCCGCCGACCGGGTCGCGGCTGATGAGCAGCAGGGTGTCGTCACCGGCGATGGTGCCGAGGATGGCGTGGAGTTCGGCCTGGTCGATGGCCGACGCGAGGAACTGGGCGGCGCCCGGCGGGGTCCGCAGCACCACCAGGTTGGCGGAGGCCTCGGCGGAGATCAGCAGTTCGCCGGAGAGGCGGCGCATGCGCTCCTCCTTGGCGGACTCGCCGAGCGGCGCCTGCGGGGTGCGGAAACCGCCCTCGCTGGGGACCGCGTAGATCAGCTCGCCGCCCGTGTTGCGGATCTTCACCGCGCCGAGCTCGTCGAGGTCGCGGCTGAGCGTCGCCTGGGTGACGCTCAGTCCGTCGTCCGCGAGGAGCTTGGCGAGCTGGCTCTGCGAGCGCACCGGCTGCCGGTTGAGGATGTCGACGATCCTGCGGTGGCGTGCGGTGCGGGTCTGCGGAACGGACGGCCCGCCGTGCTCGTTCTCCTGCGCGTCGGTCATCGTCGTCTCATTCTCCGGTTCGTCCTTGCCCGTTCGCCTCGTCCAGGACCCCGGGCAGGGCCTGGAGGAAGGCGTCCGCCTCGGCGTCGGTGAGGACCAGCGGGGGCATGATCCGTACGACGTCGGGGGCGGGCGCGTTCACCAGGAGGCCGGCGTCCTGGGCCGCCTGCTGCACCTGGGGTGCGAGGGGCCCGGTGAGCACGATACCCAGCAGGAGGCCCGCACCACGGACGTGGGAGACCAGCGGATGTCCCAGACCCTCGATTCCCTGGCGCAGCCGCTCCCCCACCGACTTCACGTGGTCGAGGGCCGCGTCGGCGCCGAGGGTGTCCAGGACGGCGAGTCCGGCGGCGCAGGCGACCGGGTTGCCGCCGAAGGTGGTGCCGTGGTGGCCGGGTGCGAAGAGCTCCGCGGCCTCGCCGAAGGCGACCGTCGCGCCGAGGGGCAGGCCGCCGCCGAGGCCCTTGGCGAGGGTGACGACGTCGGGTTCCACGCCCTCGTGGGCCTGGTGCTCGAACCAGTGGCCGCAGCGGCCGATGCCGGTCTGCACCTCGTCGAGGACGAGGAGGGTGCCGGTGGCGCGGGTGATCTCCCGGGCGGCCTTCAGGTAGCCGGCGGGCGGGACGACGACGCCGTTCTCGCCCTGGATGGGCTCGATGACGACGAAGGCGGTGTCCTCGGTGACCGCGGCCCGCAGCGCCTCCACGTCTCCGTACGGGACGTGGGTGACGTCGCCGGGGAGCGGCAGGAACGGGGTCTGCTTGCCGGGCTGGCCGGTGAGCGCGAGGGAGCCCATGGTGCGGCCGTGGAAGCCGCCGTCGGTGGCGACCATGTGGGAGCGGCCGGTGAGCCGGCCGATCTTGAACGCGGCCTCGTTGGCCTCGGCGCCCGAGTTGCAGAAGAAGACCTTGCCGGGCCGGCCGAAGAGGCCCAGGAGCCGCTCGGCGAGGGCGACGGGCGGTTCGGCGACGAAGAGGTTGGAGACGTGGCCGAGGGAGGCGATCTGCTTCGACACGGCCTCGACGACCGCCGGGTGGGCGTGGCCGAGGGCGTTGACGGCGATGCCGCCGACGAAGTCCAGGTACTCCTTGCCGTCGGCGTCCCAGACCTTGGCGCCCTCGCCGCGGACGAGCGGCAGCCGGGGGGTGCCGTAGTTGTTCATGAGCGAGCCCTGCCACCGCTTGGTCAGCTCGGTGTTGCCGGTCATCGGTCCCCCTGTCCGTCCGGCACGACCATCGTGCCGATGCCCTCGTCGGTGAAGATCTCCAGCAGGATCGAGTGCTGGACCCGGCCGTCGATGACGCGGGCCGTGGTGACCCCGTTCCGTACGGCGTGCAGGCAGCCCTCCATCTTGGGGACCATGCCGCTGGAGAGGTCGGGCAGGAGCTTCTCCAGCTGGGTCGCGGTCAGCCTGCTGATGACCTCGTCGCTGTTCGGCCAGTCCTCGTAGAGGCCTTCGACGTCGGTCAGGACCATCAGGGTCTCGGCACCCAGCGCCGCAGCGAGTGCCGCAGCCGCCGTATCAGCATTGACGTTGTAGACATGTCCGTCGTCCTGGGAGCGGGCGATGGAGGAGATGACCGGGATGCGGCCGTCCTCCAGGAGCGCCTCGATGGCTCCGGTCTCGATGGCGGTGATCTCGCCGACGCGGCCGATGTCGACGCGCTCGCCCTCGATGACCGGCTCGTGCTTGGTGGCGGTGATGGTGTGGGCGTCCTCGCCGGTCATGCCGACGGCGAAGGGGCCGTGCTGGTTGAGCAGCCCGACGAGCTCGCGCTGGACCTGGCCGGCGAGGACCATCCGTACGACGTCCATGGCCTCGGGCGTGGTGACCCGGAGGCCGGCCTTGAACTCGCTGACCAGGCCCGCCTGGTCGAGGGCGCGGTTGATCTGGGGGCCGCCGCCGTGGACGACGACCGGCTTGAGGCCGGCGTGCCTCAGGAAGACGACGTCCTGGGCGAAGGCGGCCTTGAGGTCGTCGTCGATCATGGCGTTGCCGCCGAACTTGATGACGACGGTCTTGCCGTGGTGGCGGGTGAGCCAGGGCAGTGCCTCGATCAAGGTCTGCGCCTTCGGGAGGGCGGTGTGTTTCCGCGCGGTGTTGGTCATGACGAGTACGCGCTGTTCTCGTGGACGTAGTCGGCGGTGAGGTCGTTCGCCCAGATGACGGCGGACTCCGTGCCGGCGGCGAGGTCGGCGGTGATGGTGACCTCCCGGTAGCGCATGTCGACCAGGTCGCGGTCCTCGCCGACGGAGCCGTTCTTGCAGACCCAGACGCCGTTGATGGCGACGTTCAGCTCGTCGGGCTCGAAGGCGGCGGAGGTGGTGCCGATGGCGGAGAGCACCCGGCCCCAGTTGGGGTCCTCGCCGTGGATGGCGCACTTGAGGAGGTTGTTGCGGGCGATGGAGCGGCCCACCTCGACGGCGTCGTCCTCGGTCGCGGCGTTGATCACCTCGATGCGGATGTCCTTGCTGGCGCCCTCGGCGTCGCCGATGAGCTGGCGGGCGAGGTCGTCGCAGACGGTCCGTACGGCCTCGGCGAACTCGTCCTGCGCGGGGGTGACTCCGGCGGCACCGGAGGCGAGGAGGAGGACGGTGTCGTTGGTGGACATGCAGCCGTCGGAGTCGACCCGGTCGAAGGTGAGCCGGGTGGCGGTCCGCAGGGCGGAGTCGAGGCCCTTGGCGTCGACGTCGGCGTCGGTGGTGAGGACGACGAGCATGGTGGCCAGGCCGGGGGCGAGCATGCCCGCGCCCTTGGCCATGCCGCCGACGGTCCAGCCGTCCTTGGTGACGACCGCGGTCTTGTGGACGGTGTCGGTGGTCTTGATGGCGATGGCGGCCTTCTCGCCGCCGTGCTCGGAGAGTTCGGCGGCGGCCGCCTCGACGCCGGGGAGCAGCTTGTCCATGGGGAGCAGGAGGCCGATGAGGCCGGTGGAGGCGACGGCGACCTCGCCGGCGCCGATGCCCAGGACCTCCGCCGCCTTCTCGGCGGTGGCGTGGGTGTCCTGGAAGCCCTGGGGGCCGGTGCAGGCGTTGGCGCCGCCGGAGTTGAGGACGACGGCGGTCAGTTCGCCGTCGGCGAGGACCTGCTGGGACCAGAGGACCGGGGCGGCCTTGACGCGGTTGGAGGTGAAGACTCCCGCGGCGGCGCGGCGGGGCCCGGTGTTGACCACGAGGGCCAGGTCCGGGTTGCCGTTCTGCTTGATTCCGGCGGCGATGCCCGCCGCCGTGAATCCCTTCGCTGCGGTGACGCTCATGGAGCGACTCCAATCGTGGAGAGTCCGGTGTCCTCGGGGAGGCCGAGGGCGATGTTCATGCTCTGCACCGCGCCGCCGGCGGTGCCCTTGGTGAGGTTGTCGATGGCGCTGATGGCGATGATCCGGTTCGCGTTCGCGTCGTACGCGACCTGGATCTGAACGGCGTTGGAACCGTGGACGGACGACGTGGCGGGCCACTGCCCCTCGGGGAGCAGGTGGACGAAGGGCTCGTCCGCGTAGGCCTTCTCGTACGCGGCCCGTACGGTCTCGGCGGTGACGCCGGGCTTCGCGGCGGCCGTGCAGGTGGCGAGGATGCCGCGGGGCATCGGCGCCAGGGTGGGCGTGAAGGAGACGGTGACCCGCTCCCCCGCCGGTCCGCTGAGGTTCTGGATCATCTCGGGCGTGTGGCGGTGGCCGCCTCCGACGCCGTACGGGGACATGTTGCCCATGACCTCGCTGCCGAGCAGGTGCGGCTTGAGGGCCTTGCCGGCGCCGGAGGTGCCGGAGGCGGCGACGATCACGGCCTCGGGCTCGGCGAGACCTGCCCCGTACGCCGGGAAGAGGGCGAGCGAGACGGCGGTCGGGTAGCAGCCGGGGACCGCGACGCGCTTGGTCCCTTCGAGGGCGGCGCGGGCGCCCGGCAGTTCGGGGAGGCCGTAGGGCCAGGTCCCGGCGTGCGGGGAGCCGTAGTACGTCTCCCAGTCGGCCGGGTCCTCGAGGCGGAAGTCGGCGCCCATGTCGACGACGAGCACGTCGGGCCCGAGCTGCTCGGCGACGGCGGCGGACTGGCCGTGCGGCAGCGCGAGGAAGACCACGTCGTGGCCGGCGAGCTCCTCGGCGGTGGTGGGCGCGAGGACGCGGTCGGCGAGCGGGAGCAGGTGGGGCTGGAGGGCCCCGAGTCGCTGGCCGGCGTTGGAGTGGCCGGTCAGTGTCCCGATCTCCACGTGGGGGTGGGCGACGAGGAGACGCAGGAGCTCTCCGCCCGCGTATCCGCTCGCACCCGCCACTGCTACTCGTACCGTCATCGAAACCCTCCTCATGGATAGCATGACTATACGTGTCGCCGAACTTTTATGCAACGATCTTCACGCGACGCACCACGCCACACCTCCGGTCTACCTCCGTCCGACCCCGACCGCCCGTCGCGGCACGGCCCGGCCGGACCCCGCTCCGGGGCGGCCCGCGCCAGGCCGGTCCGGACCGGAACTACGCTTCCGTCGGACGCGCGGTCCCGAGGGGCGGGGGAACTCATGACGATGCATCACGCGGTAGACGGCCTGGCGAGCAATCCGGCGGCCCCGGCCGACGTCCTGCTGCGACTCCTCGCGCTCGACGACGACTGGATCGCCCGCCGGCTAGCCTGGCGCCGGTCGATGCCCGACCGCGTCGCCGAGGCCATGCTCCACCACCCCCGCCGCCGGGTGCGGACCCTGCTGGCGGAGAGCGCGGGCGCCGCCCCCGAGCTGCGCGCCCGCCTCCTCGACGGCCCGCCGTCGGACGCCCTCGCGGTCGCCGTCGGGCCGGAGCCCTACCGGGCCGTGGCGCCGCCCCTGCCCGACCGGGCGTACGAGCGGCTGCTGAACCACGAGCGTGACGCTGTCCGGCACCTGACGGTGGAATCCGCCGGCGTGCCGGCGCACGTACTGGTACCACTCGCCGACCACGAGGACCCGCTGTTCCGGCGGGCCGCCTGCCGACGCGTCTGGAGCGAGCTCACCGACGACGTGCGCGCCGCGCTCCTCGCGGACGCGGACCCGGAGGTACGGACGGCCGCTCGCCTGCAGGTCATGCACGAGGACGAGGAGCGCACGGCCGAGCTCGCCGAAGCCTTCGCCGACGACTGGCGGCTCGGGGACGTCGCGGAGCGGGGGCGGCTCGGGCGCGCCCTCGCCGAGCGGCTCCTCGCCGGGGGGACGCGGCTCGCGCAGCTCGTGCGCAACCCGACCTTCCCCTCCGACCTGGCGGCGGGGCTCGCCGGCCACGAGGACCCCGCCGTGCGGCTCGCGGTCTCCGCCCGGCCCGGCCTCTCGGAGGAGGAGCGGGCCGCGATCGACTGGGAGGTCGGCCCCGAGGACCGGCTCGACACCCTGTGGTGGGTCTGGGACGCCCGCGAGGACGCGGACGTCCTGCGCGCGTGCGCGAGGTCCGCGCACACCTGGCTGCGGCGCAGCGCCGCGGTCTGCCCGGGGCTGCCGGAGGACTGCGTGGAGCTGCTGGCGGGCGACGAGGACTTCGCCGTACGGCTGCTGCTGGCCGAGCGGCACCCGATGGCGCCGCCGGAGCTGCTGCTCGATCTGTACCTGAACGGCTCACACCGGGCCGTCGGCATGCTGACCTCCCTCCCCCGCTTCCCGGCGGCGGGTCTCGCCGCGCGGTTCGCGGACGCGCCGGAGCCGGAGGCCCGTGCGCTGGCCCTGCGCGATCCGGGTGCGACGCCCGCGCTCGTCGAGCGGCTGAGCCGGGATCCGGCGGCGGGGGTGCGGCAGGCGGCCGCCCTCGACGAGCGGCTTCCGGTGGCCCGACTGGTGGAACTGCTGGAGGATCCGGAAGTGGGCTCGGCGGCGGCCTGCAACGGGAGGCTGCCGGTGGAGGAGATGCGGGCGCTCCTGGACCGGGCGGGCGTTCCCGGCCTCCCCGAACGGCGGGAGCCGCTTCCGGGCGGCGGCAGGAACCGCGCCTGAGCGGCGGCCCCCGCCGCCCGGGTGGGAGAGCCGGCCCCGGAGCGGCGAGCGTCGCCTCCGGGCGGGCCGGAACCGCCTCCGGGCGGGAGGTCCGGCTCCGGCGGGCGGGGATCGCCTCCGGGCGGGAGGTCCGGCTCCGGCGGGCGGGGATCGCCTCCGGGCAGGAGGACCGGCTCCGGCGGGCGGGGATCGCCTCCGGGCAGGGGGACCGCCTCCGGCGGGCGGTCGTGCGCCTCCGCGAGAACCACCCTTTGCATGACCATGCGCAATGATGCATACTCTTCCCATGTCCAAGGTCCTCACCTCCCTGCCCGCCGGCGAGCGCGTCGGCATCGCCTTCTCCGGCGGCCTCGACACGTCCGTCGCGGTCGCATGGATGCGCGACAAGGGCGCCATCCCCTGCACCTACACCGCCGACATCGGCCAGTACGACGAGCCCGATATCGCCTCGGTGCCCGGCCGCGCGAAGACCTACGGTGCCGAGATCGCGCGCCTGGTCGACTGCCGCGCCGCGCTCGTCGAGGAAGGCCTTGCGGCGCTCGCCTGCGGCGCGTTCCACATCCGCTCGGGCGGCCGCGCCTACTTCAACACCACCCCGCTCGGCCGTGCCGTCACCGGCACCCTGCTGGTCCGGGCGATGCTCGAGGACGACGTCCAGATCTGGGGCGACGGCTCGACCTTCAAGGGCAACGACATCGAGCGGTTCTACCGCTACGGCCTGCTCGCCAACCCGCACCTGCGGATCTACAAGCCCTGGCTGGACGCGGACTTCGTGACCGAGCTCGGCGGCCGCAAGGAGATGTCGGAGTGGCTGCTCGCCCATGACCTGCCCTACCGGGACAGCACCGAGAAGGCGTACTCCACCGACGCCAACATCTGGGGCGCCACCCACGAGGCCAAGACCCTGGAGCACCTGGACACGGGCGTCGAGACCGTCGACCCGATCATGGGCGTGAAGTTCTGGGACCCCTCGGTCGAGATCGCCACCGAGGACGTCACCATCGGCTTCGAGCAGGGCCGCCCGGTGTCGATCAACGGCAAGGAGTTCCACTCCGCCGTCGACCTGGTGATGGAGGCGAACGCCATCGGCGGCCGCCACGGCATGGGCATGTCCGACCAGATCGAGAACCGGATCATCGAGGCCAAGAGCCGCGGCATCTACGAGGCCCCCGGCATGGCCCTGCTGCACGCCGCGTACGAGCGCCTGGTCAACGCGATCCACAACGAGGACACCCTCGCCCAGTACCACAACGAGGGCCGTCGCCTCGGCCGGCTCATGTACGAGGGCCGGTGGCTGGACCCGCAGGCCCTCATGGTCCGCGAGTCCCTCCAGCGCTGGGTCGGCGCGGCCGTCACCGGCGAAGTGACGCTGCGGCTGCGGCGCGGCGAGGACTACTCGATCCTCGACACCACGGGCCCGGCCTTCAGCTACCACCCGGACAAGCTGTCCATGGAGCGCACCGAGGACTCGGCCTTCGGCCCGGTGGACCGGATCGGCCAGCTCACCATGCGCAACCTCGACATCGCCGACTCCCGCGCCAAGCTGGAGCAGTACGCCGGCCTCGGCCTGATCGGCACCGGCAGCCCCGCCATCGGTGCCGACCAGGCGGCCGCGACCGGGCTGATCGGCACCATGCCGCAGATGCCCGAGGGCGGCGCCGAGGCCATCGCCTCCCGCGGCGAGGTCTCCGAGGACGAGGAGATGCTCGACCGGGCCGCGATGGAGTTCGGCACGGACTGACGCACGGCACCACCGTCCCGGAAAGGCCGGTCCGACACCTCTGTGTCGGACCGGCCTTTCCGCTGCCCGACCCCGGTTCCGCGGACGTCCGGGACGGTCGCTGTCACACCCCGGCGGGCCCTCGCGTCAACGCGGTGACGGAACCGACGAGGAGTGAGGCGCCATGCACGACGACACGTTTCTGACCGCCCTGGCCGGGCGGTTCGACGCCCACGAGGAGCAGCTGCGGGCCGTCGCGCTGCGGATCGCGGGCTCCCCGGCGGAGGCCGAGGCTGCGCTCGCGGCGGCGCGGGCGGAGCTCGGGCGGGACGACGGTGCGACGGTACGCGCCTGGCTGACGGCGGCCGTGGGCCGGGCGTGCGTGCGGGGACTCCAGGAGCGGGAAGCGGAGGGGCGGCGGCGCGAAGGGCCCGAGGGGGACGGGCGGGTGCCGGGGGACGAGGACGCGGGGATCGGGAGCGGGCCGACGCCAGGCGCCGGGGGCGCGGGCGGCGGGGGCGGGCGGGTGCCGGGCGCCGGGGGCACGGGCGGCGGAGGCGGAGGTGCGGGCGGCGGGGGCGGGCGGGTGCCACGGGCCGGGGGTGAGGGCACCGGGAGCGACGGGGACGCGGGCGCCGGGAGCGGTGGGGACGCGCGCCACGACGTCGAGTCCCTGTGGTTGGCGTTGCTCGTGATGCTGGAGAGGCTCGGGGGCGAGGAGCGGCTCGCCTATGTCCTGCACGACGTGTTCGGGCTGCCCCCGTACGAGACCGCGCGGATCGTCGGCGGCTCCCCGGACGCGGCGGCGCGGCTGGCCCGGCGGGCGCGGGAGCGGCTCCGGGGCGGCGGGGCGTCCCGCACCGAGGGCGAACGGGGGCGGCAGCGCGCGGTGGTGGACCGGTTCCTGGCGGCCGCACGCGCGCGTGACGCCCGCGCGCTGGCGGCCGTCCTCGCCCCGGACGTCGTGGCGTACTCCGAGGACGGCCCGGTGCACGGGGTCGCCGCGGTCGCCGAGACGGCCGCCGCCTTCGCGGGGCGCGCGGACGTGTCCCGGCCCGCGCTGGTCGACGGGGCCGTCGGCGCGGTCGGGTTCGCCGCCGGCCGGCCGGTCTCGGCGGTCGGCGCCACCCTCCGCCGGGGCCGCATCGTCACCCTCTCGCTGACCAGCGGGGAGGACCGGGTGCGCGCCCTCGACCTGGCCTTTCCCGACAGCTGAGGCACGGGCCGGGAGAAATTCCGGTGCGCTCGAAGGGACGGCCCCGTTAGCCTCGGTGGCATGTCGACGCCCCGAATCTCCTAGCTGAGGACCCGTACTCACGCCACCCGTGTGTCCTCAAGTCCGTTCGGAGCGTTATCCCATGATCACCGTTCGTGGTGCCGACGTGCGCGTCGGCGCCCGGCTCCTGCTGTCCGGCGTCTCCTTCCACGTCGCCCCCGGCGACCGGATCGGCCTCGTCGGCCGCAACGGCGCCGGCAAGAGCACCCTCCTCGACACCCTGGCCGGGCTGCGCGCCCCGGCCGCCGGCACCGTCACCCGTACCGGCTCCGTCGGCCATCTCGCCCAGGACTCCCGGGCAGCCGATCCCGCCGTGACCGTCACCGACCGGATCCTCTCCGCGCGTGGCCTCGACCGGGCGGCCCGGCGGCTCGCGGAGGCCGCCCGCCGGCTCGCGGAGGCGCCCGACGCGCGGGCGCTCGCCGCGTACGACGCCGCCGAGACCGCCTTCGAGGCGGGTGGCGGGTACGCGGCGGAGGCGGAGGCCGCCCGGGTCGCCGCCGGCCTCGGCCTGCCCCACGCGCTCATGGACCGGCCCGTCGGCCGGCTGTCCGGCGGCCAGAAGCGCCGGGTCGAGCTGGCCAGGATCCTCTTCGCCGGTCACGGCCGGGACGGCACCCTGCTGCTCGACGAGCCGACCAACCACCTGGACGCCGACTCGATCGGCTGGCTGCGCGGCCACCTCGCCGCCCACCGGGGCGGCCTCGTGCTGATCAGCCACGACGTGCGGCTCCTCGCCGACACCGTCAACCGGGTCTTCCACCTCGACCCGCGGCGCGCCTCGCTGGACGTCCACAACACCGGCTGGGACGCGTATCTCGCCCAGCGGGACGCCGACGAGCGGCGCCGGGTGCGCGAGCGCGCCAGCGCCGAGCGGAAGGCCGCCGCCCTGCACGCACAGGCGGACCGCATGAAGTCCCGGGTGGCGACGGCGACGACCGCCCGCAGCATGGCGCGCCGGGCCGACCGGATGCTCGCCGGGCTCGACCCGGCGCGGCGGGCCGAGCGGGTCGCCCGCATCCGGCTGCCCGAGCCTGCCGCCTGCGGCCGGACGCCGCTGGGCGCCGTGTCCCTCACCAAGGCGTACGGGGAGCGGCCCGTGCTCGACGGGGTGGACCTGGCCGTGGACCGGGGCAGCCGGCTTGTCGTCCTCGGGCTCAACGGGGCCGGCAAGACGACCCTGCTGCGGCTCCTCGCCGGGCAGGAGGCCCCCGACGCGGGACGGGTGGTGCGCGGGCACGGGCTGCGGCTCGGCTACTTCGCCCAGGAGCACGAGACCCTGGACCCGGAGCGCACGGTCCGGGAGAACCTCGCGGCGGCGGCTCCGCACCTGACGGACGGTGAGGTACGGGCGGTGCTCGGCGCGTTCCTGTTCCGGGGCGACGACGCCGACAAGCCGGCCGGGGTGCTCTCCGGCGGCGAGAGGACACGGCTCGCGCTGGCCGCCCTGGTGCACTCCGGCGCGAACGTGCTGCTCCTCGACGAGCCCACCAACAACCTGGACCCGGCCTCGCGCGACGAGGTCCTGGCGGCCGTGGGCACCTACCCGGGCGCGATCGTGATGGTCACGCACGACGAGGGCGCGATCGAAGCGCTGCGCCCGGAACGGGTCCTGCTGCTCCCGGACGCGGCCGAGGACCTGTGGAGCGCGGAGTACGGGAAGCTGGTCGCCATGGCGTGAGGCCCGTCAGCCGGTCACCCCGGAGGAGGTCTCCGGGGCGCAGCCCGCTGCCGTCCGGAGCGGACACGACCTCGCCGACGGCGGCGCCGACGAGCGGGTCGCCGGGTTCGACGGGCGGGAAGGGAGCGTCCTTCACCCCGCCGCCGATGAGGGTCCGCAGCGCGGCGGAGACCGCGAACCAGCGGTTCCTGACGAGGACTTCGCCGGGAGCGGGGACGGGCAGGGCGGTGCGGACGAGTGCGAGGTGCTCGGGTGCCGGGAGTCCGCGCTCGGGTCGGGTGCGCAGCCGGATCTCGCGATGGGTGGCCATGAGGCGCTCCATGAGGAGGTGGGTCGGGTCCGCAGGACCGTAGACCCTGACCCGCGCGTCAGGGTCAAGTCCGGGACGGCCGGGGGCGGTCCCCGAGGACCGAAGGCGCGGGGGCGGCCTAGCCTTGAAGCATGATCGATGCACAGAACCACGTACGGGTCGCCCGCCCCTCGCGGGACCTCGCCGCCGCCGAGCGTTTCTATGTCGACGGGCTGGGCCTCGAGGTGCAGTGGCGGACCGCCGACCCCGCCCCCGGGGAGCACGAGCTGCTCATGGTCGGTCCCCCGGGCGGCGGTTGGCATTTCGAGCTGACCCGTGATCCGCTGCACCCGCTGGAGCCCGCCCCGACCGTCGACGACCTGTTCGTGGTCTACCTCGGCGCGCCCGTCGAGGAGGAGCAGGTGGAGCGGCTGCTCGCCGCCGGGGGGACGCGGGTGTCCGCGCACAACCCGTACTGGGACGAGTGGGGCGTCACGGTCGCCGACCCCGACGGGTACCGGCTCGTGCTGTGCTCCCGTTCCTGGAACATATGAGGCGGGTGTCCGGCCGGGCCGGCCGGACACCCCGTCGGACCGGCCCCTAGGCCTGGCGTACGGCGCGGAGCACCACGAACTTCCGGTCGCTGGCGACGAGTTCGCTGTTGCCGAAGATGCGGCGGAGCGTGACGTGGTAGCCGAGGTGCCGGTTGCCGATGACCCACAGTTCGCCGCCGGGCCGCAGGGCGCGCCGCGCGTCCGTGAACATCCGGCGGGCGGTGCGGTCGGTGGTGGCCTGGTGGCTGTGGAAGGGCGGGTTGTTGAGGACGAGGTCCACCGAGCCGGCGGGCAGGGCGGTGAGCCCGTCGCCGACGATGAAGTCGGCCTTGCGGCCGGTGCCCACATGGGTGCGGAAGTTCTCCTCGGCCGAGGCGACGGCCTGGTACGACTCGTCGGTGAAGACCAGTTCCGCCTCGGGTTCGTGGAGGGCGATGGCGAGTCCGACGACGCCGTTGCCGCAGCCGAGGTCGGCGACCCGGGCCCGGCCGAGGCCGCCCGGCAGGTTCGCGAGGAAGAAGCGGGTGCCGATGTCGAGGCGGTCGGCGCAGAAGACCCCGGCGTGGTTGGTGACGGTCAGGCCGGGGAGGCCGGGCGCGGGGGTGTCGGCGGGGAGGTCGTACCGGTACGGCCAGGGGTTCGGTCCGGGCGCGGCGGCCGGGTCGGGGGTGGTGTGGATCAGCCGGGCCTTCTTCACCGCGAGCGAGGTGCGGGTGGGGCCGAGGATCCGTTCGAAGAGCTTGAGCGTGGAGGTGTGGATGTCCTTGACCATGCCCGTGCCGACGATCACGGTCCCCTCGTGCACGGCGGGCGCGAGCCGGTGCAGCTGGTCCTCCAGGAGCGCGAGGCTCTTGGGGACCCGGACGAGGAGCACGTCGATCCGCTCGGGCGGCGGGTCCTGGGTGGTGAGCAGCCGGACGGCGTCCGGGGCGGCTCCGGCGCGCGCGAGGTTGGCCCGGGTCGCCTGTCCGCCGAGGTACGAGTCGGTGATCTGGACGAGTTCGCGGGGTCCCGCGGCCTGCAGTGCGGTGACGAGGGCCCCCCAGCGGTCGCCGAGGACGGCGACGGTGCCGGAGAGGTCGGTCCCGGTCTCGGCGAGGTGCCCGAGGAGGTACTCGTCGGACGCGTCCCAGGCGCGCAGCTGGTCGCGTGGGTCCTCGGGGAAACGGGTCAGCGTGAAGGCGCCCCATGACGTGCTCAAACGGTTCATCGTGCTCTCAGGCTAGCCGGTCGGGGCCGCCGGTTCTCGCGGTCAGGGCCTGTCGTTCGGATCAGGTCCCGCGAGCCCGGCGTGATCCGAACGACAGGCCCTAGCACGGGGCGGTGGCGAGGTGGAGGTGCCAGAGGCCGGGGCGGCCGGTGAGGGTGACGGTGGAGAGGGGGCGGACGTCCACGTTCCAGTAGGTGGCGGGCGGTGCCTTGAGGGCGTACACGAGGGCGGCCCGTACGACGGAGGGCTCGGCGACGGCGACGATGGAGCCGTCCTCGGCGGGGCGGGTGTCGAGCCAGTTCCCTATGCGGGTGATGAAGGCGAGGAGCGGTTCGCCGCCGTGCGGAGCCGTGCGGGGGTCGGTGAGCCAGGCGTCGACGGCGGCCGGTTCGAGGGCGGCGACCTCGGCGAGGGTCAGGCCGCGCCAGCGGCCCATGTCGCAGTCGCGGAGCGCGGGTTGGGCGAGGGGCGCGTAGCCGAGGGCGGTGCCGGTGGCGCGGCTGCGGGGGGTCGGGGAGCAGTAGCGGAGTTCGGCCGCGCCGAGCGGGATGAGCGCGGGCGCGGCCTGCTGCACCTCGTACCAGCCGGCCTCGTCGAGCGGCCGGTCGTCGTCGAAGCGTTCGGCGAGCAGGGAGGAGCTGCGTGCCGCCGTGACGAGCGTCACCCGAAGACTCATGGCCGCGATCGTGGGGCCGGTGGCGCCGCTGGTCAAGGGGTCATTCGCGGGGACCCGAGGGGAGCGGGCTCACTGCTGTCCGAGAGCCATCCACTTGTCCGGATTCCGCAGTGGCGCGAAACCCACCTTCTCGTACACGCCGTGCGCGTCGGCGGTGGCGAGCATGATGCGGCGCAGCCCGTAGGGGGCGAGGTGGTCGCGGACGGCGGTGACGAGCGCGGTGCCGAGGCCGGTGCCGCGGGCCGGGCGGTCGACGTAGACGTCGCAGAGCCAGGCGAAGGTGGCGTAGTCGGTGACGACGCGCGCGTAGGCGCTCATCTCCCCGGTCTCCCGGTGGTAGGCGCCGAGGTTCAGCGAGCCCGCGATGGCGCTGTCCTGCTTCTCCCGAGGTCGGCCGAGTGCCCAGTAGGCGTCGGTGGAGAGCCAGTGGTGGACGCGGGCCGCGTCGATGCGGGCGGGGTCGGCTGAGATCTCGTACGCCCCGTGCATGACGGGGGTGCCGGGGGCGTCGGGAGTGGTGCTGTCGCTCATGGGTGAAGGCTTCCAGGGGGCGCGGGAGCTTGTCAGGCGAATTTGCCCCGGGCCGGGAACGGGGGGGCGGGCCGCGCCGGGGCCCGGTGCGGCCCGCCCTCCGGGTCAGCCGGTGAGTTCGTCGACCGCCGTCCGCAGGCGGCGGACGCCCTCGACGATCTCCGTGGGGCCCGCGACACCCGCGAAACTCAGCCGGATGTGGCCGGCGGGGGGTTCGGCGCAGAAGTAGGGGCGGCCGGGGGCGGCGGTGACGCCGGCGCGCAGTCCGGCGGCGAGGAGGGAGGACTCGGGGAGGGTGTCGGGGAGGCGCAGCCAGAGCTGGTAGCCGCCGGAGGGGACGTACGGGAGGGCGAGTTCGGGGAGGTGGAGGGCGAGGGCGCCGGTCATGACCTCCCGGCGGTTCCTGAGCTCCTGGGCGACGGCGCGGAGGTGGCGGGGCCAGGCCGGGGAGCCGACGAGTTCGAGCGCGGCCTCCTGGAGGGGCCGGGGGACGAAGAAGCTGTCGACGACCTGGATGGCGCGCAGGCGTTCGAGGACCGGGCCGCGGGCGGCGAGGGCGCCGACGCGGAGGCTCGCCGAGGTGATCTTGGTGAGGGAGCGGACGTGGACGACGACGCCGTCGGGGTCTTCGGCGGCGAGGGGTGCGGGGAGCGGGGCGGCGTCCTCGTGGACGAGGCGGCGGGCGAAGTCGTCCTCGACGACGAAGGCCCCGGCGGCGCGGGCGATGCGGACGACCTCGCGGCGGCGTTCGGGGCGCAGCGTGGTCCCGGTCGGGTTCTGGAAGAGCGGCTGGCAGACGAAGACGCGGGCGCCGGTGGCACGGAAGGCGGCTTCGAGGAGTTCGGGGCGCACCCCGTCGGTGTCGGTGGGGACGGGGACGGGGCGGAGTCCGGCGGCGCGGGCGACGGCGAGCATGCCGGGGTAGGTGGGCGACTCGACGAGGACGGGGGTGCCGGGCGGGGCGAGGGCGCGCAGGGCGGTGCTGATCGCGGACTGGCCGCCGGCGGTGACGAGGACCTCGGCCGCGGTGACGCTGCCGCCGATCTCCCGGGCGAACCATTCGCGCAGTTCGGGCAGGCCGTCGGTGGGCGGTCTGCCCCAGGCGCCGGGGCGGCGGCCGGCCCGGGCGAGGGCGGCGGCGAGGGCGCTCTCGGGCTGGAGGGAGGGGTGGAGGTAGCCGCCGTTGAACTCGATCACGCCGGGCGGGGGCGCGGAGAGGGTGACGAGGACGCCGGAGGCGTCGACGGCGCGGGGGACGAGTTCGGTGGCGCTGTCGGCGCTGAGGGCGACCTCCTGCCAGGAGGTGTCACCGGCGACGGGGGTGGGGGTGCGCGGTTCCGCGCGGAAGGCTCCGGCGCCGGGGCGGGTGACGACGAGCCCTTCGGCGGCGAGCTGGGCGAGGGCCCGGGTGACGGTGACCGGGGAGACACGATAGCGCTCGACGAGCGCCCGACTCGATGGCAGTTTTCCGCCGGGAGAGTAGCGGTCCAGCTCTGCTCTCAGGGATTTCGCCAGTTCCGCAACACTGCTACGCTCATGCATGAGGACACAGAATAGCGCTACTAGCCGGACCACGATAGCGGTCACCGCCACCGGGTCCTCCCGGACCGAGACGACCGGAACCGGAACCGTCTCCGGGGCCGCCTCCCCCGCCGGGGCCGGTGGCGCCGCCTCCGCCGTCGGCACCACCGGCGCCTCCGGCACCCGCGCCGGGTCCGCCGCCGACGCCCGCGCCGCCTCCGCCCCCCGCTCCCGTGGCACGCTGCTCGCCGGGCTCGGCGTGGTCTCCTTCTCCCTCACCTTCCCGTCGACCGTGTGGGGCCTGGAGAGCTTCGGTCCCTGGTCGCTGGTGGCCGTGCGCTCCACCCTCGCCGCGCTCATCGCCGGCGCCTTCCTCCTCGCGGGCCGGGTGCCGCTGCCCGAGCGGCGCCACTGGGCGGGCCTCGCCGTGGTGGCCTGCGGTGTCGTCATCGGCTTCCCGCTCCTGACGACGCTGGCCCTGCAGACCTCCACCACCTCGCATGCCGCCGTGGTCGTGGGCC
The DNA here is from genome assembly GCF_044544765.1 of Streptomyces sp. NPDC053513. Lineage (NCBI taxonomy): Bacteria > Bacillati > Actinomycetota > Actinomycetes > Kitasatosporales > Streptomycetaceae > Streptomyces > Streptomyces sp. NPDC053513. The sequence goes on along the minus strand of NZ_JBITXP010000025.1, from coordinate 32,609 downwards.
TCTTGCCGCTCACCACCGCGACCATCGCCGCCGCGCGGACCGGGCGCCGGCCGTCCCGCGCCTTCTGGCTCGCGGCCGTCTCGGGTGCCGTGGTGGTGCTGGGCTTCACGCTCCAGCAGAGCGGCGGCTCGTTCTCCACGGGCGACCTGTACCTCTTCGGGGCGCTGCTCGTGTGCGCGGCCGGCTACACCGAGGGCGGCCGGCTCGCCGCGCTCATGCCGGGCTGGCAGGTCATCGGCTGGGCCCTGGTCCTCTGCCTGCCGCTGATGGCGGTCGCCTCGGCCGTCGCGCTGTCGATCGAGCCGGTCCACCTGAACGCGCACGGCGTCATCGGTCTCGTCTGGGTCGCCGCCGGCTCCACCTTCTTCGGCCTGTACGTCTGGTACCGCGGCATGGCCGCGATCGGCATCCCCAAGGCCAGCCAGCTCCAGCTGGCCCAGCCGCTCCTCACCCTGTTCTGGTCGGTCTTCCTGCTCGGCGAGAGCCTGCCGCTGGCCGCCCCGGTCGCCGCGGTGGCGGTCCTGGTCTGCATCGCGGTCACCCAGCGGGCGAAGAGCTGACGCGACGAATCTGTGCATACCGGGTCACAATGACAGACAGAGGCCCTGCGCAGTACGGGGCAGGACCGGCCCGGTCGCGAGGAGGACAGCCCGATGCAGGCGAGCGTGGGCGACAAGCTGCTGGTACACGGCCGGACCGTCGGTCACCACGACCGTACGGCCAAGGTCCTGGAGGTACTGGGGGAGAACGGCGCTCCCCCGTACCGCGTGAAGTTCGAGGACGACGGTCACGAGGCTCTGATGTCGCCGGGCCCCGACAGCGTCGTACGCCATCGTCCCGAGGCGGGGACCGGCTGAGGCCCCGCCCCGGAGACCCGACCCCCTATTTCGGCGGACGGACCCGCGTCGGGTAGTGATCGGCCACCAGGGTGGTCATCGCCCCGATCGGGTCCGCGGCGACCTCCTTGGCGGAGAAGTAGCAGTGGCCGCCGACCGAGGGGTACGTGCCGGCCAGCTCCAGGTGGCGCGAGAGCTCCCCCGGGTCCTGCCAGGCCGCGGGCTGGGCGGGGTCGCCCGCCTTGTAGAGCGCCTCGCCGATGTAGAGCCCCACGCCGGTGTCCCGGACCACCGCGTCCCACCAGGGCAGCAGCTTGGCGTAGTCGGCGGCGGGCAGCCCGATGTTCCAGTAGAGCTGCGGCAGCACGTAGTCGATCCAGCCCTCGCGGATCCACTTGCGGGTGTCGGCGTACAGGTCGTCGTACGTCTGGACACCGGCGCGGGTGTCCGAGCCTTCCGGGTCGGTGGCGGCGTTCCGCCAGACCCCGAAGGGGCTGATGCCGAAGGCCGTGCGCCGGTCGGTCTCCTTGATCCGGGCGGACATCTCCGAGACCAGCAGGTCGGTGTTGTTCCGCCGCCAGGACGCCTTGTCGGGGAAGTCCCCGCCGTACCGCGCGTAGGCCTCGTCGTCGGCGAAGACCTGCCCGGCCACCGGGTACGGGTAGAAGTAGTCGTCCCAGTGCACGGCGTCGATGTCGTAGCGGCGCAGCGCGTCCAGCATCGCGTCCTGGACGAAGCTCCGGACCTCGGGCAGCCCGGGGTTGTAGTAGAGCTTCCCGCCGTAGGGCAGTACCCATTCCGGGTGGATCCGGGCCGGGTGGGAGGCGACGAGCCTGCTCGGGTCCGCGTGGTTCGCCACGCGGTACGGGTTGAACCAGGCGTGCAGTTCGAGCCCCCGGGCGTGGGCCTCGTCGACGGCCGTGCCCAGCGGGTCCCAGCCCGGGTCACGGCCCTGCGTGCCGGTCAGGTACTGCGCCCACGGCTCGTACGGCGAGGGCCACAGCGCGTCGGCGGTCGGCCGGACCTGGAGGACCACCGTGTTGAGCCGACGCTCGACCGCCGTGTCCAGGTGGCGGAGGAGCTCGGCGCGCTGCTGTCCGGCGGTCAGTCCGGCGCGGGAGGGCCAGTCGCGGTTGGCGACCGTCGCCAGCCACATGCCGCGGAACTCCCGTCCGCGGTGCGGCTTGCCGCGCGCCGCGGGAGCGGTGCCGGCGGCGGGCGGCGGCACCGCGTCCGTCACGTCCGTCGCGGGAAGCGCGGAACCCCTCGTGCCCGGCGCGGGGAGGGCCGCTCCTGTCGTTCCGGTCACGGCGAGCACCGCTCCGGCGGCACCGTTCACGAACCCTCTTCTCCCGAAAGGCCGCACTTGTCCCCCTCCTCTGTCGGATACGTCACACCCACCGGGACAGCATGCCCACTCCGGACGATCGATCATCGGTTAATGAGCGGTAACGTCGTGGGGGTAGAGGCGGACGCACCCGGAATCACACGGGCCTCCCGCCGCCGGAGAAGAGCGAAAGGCACGAGGTGACGGACTCCATGGCCGACATTGAGCGCGTCGGAGTGGTGGGCTGCGGCCAGATGGGCGCGGGCATCGCGGAGGTGTGTGCCCGGAGCGGGCTCGAGGTGAAGGTCGCCGAGACCACCGGCGAGGCGCTGGAGATCGGCCGCACACGGCTCTACAACTCGCTGAACAAGGCCGCCGAACGCGGCAAGATCAGCGAGGAGGAGCGGGACGCGACGCTCGCCCGCCTCAGCTTCACCACCGACCTGGGCGAGTTCGCCGACCGCGACCTCGTCATCGAGGCGGTCGTGGAGAACGAGCAGGTCAAGACCGAGATCTTCCAGGTCCTCGACCAGGTGATGACCCGGCCGGACGCCATCCTGGCCTCGAACACCTCCTCCATCCCGCTGGTGAAGCTGGCCGTGGCGACCTCCCGCCCCGACCAGGTCATCGGCATCCACTTCTTCAACCCGGCCCCGGTGCAGAAGCTCGTCGAGCTGATCCCGGCCCTCACCACCTCCGAGGGCACGATCAGCCGGGCCCAGGTCTTCGCGGAGAAGGTGCTCGGCAAGCACGCGATCCGTGCCCAGGACCGCTCCGGCTTCGTGGTGAACGCGCTGCTCGTGCCGTACCTGCTCTCGGCGATCCGGATGTTCGAGTCGGGCATCGCGAGCCGCGAGGACATCGACAACGGCATGGAGTTCGGCTGCGCCCACCCGATGGGTCCGCTGAAGCTCTCCGACCTGATCGGCCTGGACACGATCGCGTCGATCGCCGACTCGATGTACGCCGAGTTCAAGGAGCCGTTGTACGCCGCTCCCCCGCTGCTCCAGCGCATGGTGGACGCCGGCCGGCTGGGCCGGAAGACGGGCTCGGGCTTCTACCCGTACTCCTGAACCACCGGCTCCCTCCCAGACCCGGAGCCCGGCGTCCGACCCCTGACGCCGGCGCTCCGGCCGGACGGCCCGTACACCCGCACAGGTACGGGCCGTCCGGCACATCCCGCTCCGTTCCTCAGCCGAGGCGCAGATGGTGGAGCATCAGCAGTCCGGCGGCCGTGTTGGCGGCCGGGACCTCGCCCCGGGCGATCATCTCGGGGATCTCCTTCAGCGGTATCCAGGCCCTCCGTGAGGACTCGAAGGCGTCCTCGGGCGGCCCGGTGTAGGTGGCCCGCTCCGCCCAGTAGAGGTGGTGGCGGGCGTCGGTGAGGCCGTTCGAGGGCTCGACGGTGAGGAGATGGCGCAGCGGCCCCGGCCGCCAGCCGGTCTCCTCCTCCATCTCGCGGGCGGCGGCGGTCTCCAGGTCCTCGCCGTCCTCGACGACGCCGGCGGCCAGTTCCCAGCCCCAGCTGTCGGTGATGAAGCGGTGGCGCCAGAGCATCAGGACCTCGTCGGCCTCGTTGACCGCCGTCGCGACGGCGACCGGGCGGAGCCGGATCAGATAGTGGTCGAGGTGGCGGCCGTCGGGGAGTTCGACGTCCGCGAGATTCACTCGGAACCAGCGGTTCTCATAGACCGAGTGTTCGCTGAGTTTCGTCCATTGCACGTTTCTTGCCACCTTCCGATCGGTCGGTGCTTGTTTGGTGGCAATATCGCAGCAGTTGGCGGCTCAGAGGGGAACGCGCAGCGCCCCCTCGATGAGAGCGGCGGCCTCCCGGGCTTCCCCGCAGCCGCTCGCGAGGAGCTGCTCCCGCACCTGTGTCAGCCGGTCCCGCAGCCGTCGCGACTCCATCCCCCGCGCCCGCTCCGTCATCTCCACCGCCGTGCGCGCCGCCTCCTCGGCCTCCCCCTGCCGCAGCTCGATCCGGCACAGCATGGCGAGCCGGTGCACCCGGCCCCGGTCGTGCGAGGGCACGCCGACCGCCGCCGAGGCGTGCTCGTGGGCGGCGTCGAGGTCGCCCAGGCCGAACAGGGCCTCCGCCACCTGGACGTTGACGAGCCCCGGCTGCACGTAGCCCGTCTCGACCGGCTCCTCCCCCGGGCTGATCCGCTCCGCCGCCGCCTCGGCCCGCCGGATGCAGGCCAGCGCCGCGGTCCTGTCGCCCAGATGCGCGTACGCCTTCGCCTGCATCGCCGTCAGATCGGCGGCGAGCGCCGGGGTGATCTGCCGCCCCGCCGCCCGCAGCGCCGCCTCCGCGAACGCCACGGCCTGCCGGTACTCCCCCGTGAACAGCGACTGGTTGACCAGGAGCGCGATCACGTACGCGCCGAGCCCCCGGTCCCCGCTCGCCTTCGCGAGCCGCAGCGCCTGGTGGAAGTAGCGCTGGGCGAGGCCGTGCGCGTCCGCGTCGTAGGCGCAGATTCCGGCCACCGCGACGAGCCCGCCGGCGGCCCGGTGCAGCCGCCGCCCCAGCGCGTCGCCGTACGCGCCCCGCAGCAGCGGCGCGGTCTCGGTGTTGAGGAAGCCGACGATCCGCGCCCGGGTCGCGATGCCGCCGGCCCTGCGGTACATCTGCTCGTAGTGCGACCGGGCGGCGCTCAGGACGGCGATGTCGGCCGCCGAGACCGTCGTCCGGCCCGTGCGCGAGACGTCCACGTCCTCCGGCGGGTTCTCCCACTCCCACACCGGCATCACCGCCTGGGTGCCGGTCACCGCCGGAGCGGCCACGATGTGCGGCCGCTGCTGCTCGTCGGAGCGCCACAGCGCGGCCGCCCGCTCCACGAAACCGGACAGCGGCGTCCCGGCGGCCGGCGGCGGTCCGCCCGGCACCCCGAGGCCGATGTCGTCCAGGGTCACCTGCCGGTGCAGCCGGGCGGCGAGCACCTCGCAGATCAGGTCCGGCACCTGGCCGCGCGGCCGCTGCCCCTTCAACCAGCGGGCCACGGCGGTGTGTTCGTACCGCAGGGCGAGGCCACGGGCCCGGCCCGCCCGGTTCACATGGGCGGCCAGGCCGGCGTGGGAGACGCCCGCTTCGTCGAGCAGGGCGTCGAGCAAGGTGTTGGGCTGCATGGCCGCTCCGGTCACTCGCATGGCCGCTCCGCTCGGGGAACTCAGCGTAGCGGTGGCCGAATTCATACGGAGCGAACCGAACGGAAGCCCCCCGTACCGGTGATTTCGCACGGGGTGTGAACGAAGTACCCGTTCTCCCGGCCCGCGTGCTCTGCCACGCCCGCCCCGGCCCCGGTTGACTGTGCTTCTCGCCGCAAGGCGACGACCGGGCCGCCGGCTCCCCCCTCATCACAGTGCGGCCGCCCGGTCCGCGCCGCCCGCCCCGCTGATCTGCCCGACACTCCGTGGCGGGGCGGGCGGCGCCGGTCCCGCCCCTCCGCTCAGCGGTGGGAGGAGGGGGCGGGCCGGGGTCGGCGCAGCCCGGGTTCGGCGGGCTGCGCCGGCACCCGGACGCGGTCGTTGCGCACGACGAGCAGCGCGACGTCGTCGGCGAGCCGGCCGCCCGTGTGGTGCAGCAGCTCCGCGTGGACCCGGCGGACCAGGGCGGCGGGCGCCTCGCCCGGCGCTCCGGCCAGCGCGGCGTCGAGCGCGAAGAACCGGCCCCGCCGGTCACGGGCCTCCTCCGCGCCGTCCGTGTGCAGGACCAGCGTCTCGCCGGGCAGCAGCCGGGCCGCCGTGTACGGCACGATCCCGGCGGGCAGCGGCAGCACCCCGAGCGGGGGCAGCGGGTCCCCGATCGCGAGCCGCTCCGCCCGCTTCCCCAGGCGGTACGGGCCGGGGTGACCGCAGTTGAGGACCGTGAGCCGCCCGTCGGGGCGGACCTCCACGAGCAGCAGGGTGACGAACTCCTCCGCCGCCGGATGCTCGGGCTCCGCCCCGGCCCGCGCCGGGTGCTCCTCCCGCGCCCGCTCCCGCAGATGGCGCTCCAGGGCCCGTTCGAGCCGCCGCAGCACCCCGGCGAGTTCGGGTTCGTCGTGCGCGGCCTCGCGGAAGCTGCCGAGCACCGCGACCACCGCACCGAGCGCGGGCAGCCCGTGGCCCCGGACGTCCCCGATGACGAGCCGCACGCCGTAGGGGGTGGCCACCGCCTCGTACAGGTCCCCTCCGACGGATGCCCCCCGGGAGGCGGAGAGCTGCCCGGCGGCCAGCGCGAGGCCGTCGAGACGGGCCGGCAGGGGGCGCAGCAGGGCCTGCTGGGTGGCGGCCGCGACGGCCCGGGCGCGGGCGAGTTCCCGCGCGAGCCCGTGCCGGACGCCCAGCACCATGCCGAGGCCGACGGTGAGGAAGACGACGCTGGTGGCGATCCGCATGGGCGGTCCGGGCTGCCGGGCCAGCGGACAGCCGTACTTCCACGCGACGGCCACGGCGCCCCACGTGGTGGGAAGAGCGAGCGGGGCCAGCCGGCGGAGCCGGGAGCCATCGGCGAGCAACGACCTGGTACGGATCATGCACGGCCCTTCCCGAGCCCCGACAGCGCCCGGAAGCGCTGCGGCACACAGGTCCGCCCCTGCGGCCGCGTCGATTCTGCCGACCGCGCGGGATGGCATGGAACAGCCCCCGTCGATCTCACCCGAAGGAGTGAGCACCCCCGCTCCGCCGCCCTTCGCCAGGGCTTCGCCACGCGCACGGACGAACGGGACCGGGGCAGGCGTACGGTTCCCGGGCACCGCGGAGGACCGCCCCGGACGCGGTCCCGGGAGACGCACGGACGGCGAGCCGCCCGGCCGGCGCCCCGGGTACCGGTGACGCGGAGGGCCGCCCCCGGTACCGGTGACGGCGAGGGCCGCCCCCGGGTACCGGTGACGGCGAGGGCCGCCCCCGGGTACCGGTGACGGCGAGGGCGCCTCCGTGTCCCGGGAACGGCGGAGGGCCGCCCCGGGGAATCCCCGGGGCGGCCCTCCTGGTGGTGCTGCGATGCCTCAGGCGCCGCGCAGGACGGCGCCCGTGCGCTCGGCGGCCAGGGCCACCGCGGCGTCGCGGGCCGCGCTGGCCTCGTCGACCGTCAGGGTGCGGTCCGGGGCGCGGAACTTCAGCGCGTACGCCAGGGACTTGCTGCCCGCGCCGAGCTGGTCGCCGGTGTAGACGTCGAACAGCCGGATGGACTCCAGGAGTTCACCCGCGCCCTCGGTGAGGGCGGCCTCGACCTCGGCGGCCGGGACGTCCGTGGCGACGACGAGGGCGACGTCCTGGGTGGCGACCGGGAAGGAGGAGATCCGGGGGGCCTTCACGGGGCCCTCGTTCGCCTTCTCCAGGAGGTCCAGGTCGATCTCCATCGCGCAGGTACGGGCCGGCAGGCCGAACGCCTTCACCACGCGCGGGTGGAGCTCACCGGCGTGACCGACGAGGATCTTCTCGCCGTCCGCCTCGACGTGGAACGCGGCGCAGCGGCCCGGGTGCCAGGGCGCGTGCTGGTCGGCGCTGATGATCAGCTCGACGCCCGCCTCGGCGGCCACGGTCCGGCCGGCCTCGATCGCGTCCGCCCAGTCGGACGGGCGGCCCTTGCCCCACCAGCCGGCCTGCTCACGCGCACCGGCGAGGACGACGGCGGCGCGGCGCGGCTGCGCGGGCAGCGCGGCGTTGACCGAGGCGATCTCCTCGTCGGTGGGCCGGCGGTCGACGCCCAGGCGGACGGCGACGCCCGGCTCCTCGCCCGGCCGGAAGACCAGACCGGTCTCGAAGAGCGCCAGGTCGTGGCTGCCGCGGCTGTCGTTGCGGCGGAGCGCGCCGAGCAGACCCGGGAGCAGCGTCGTGCGGAGCGCGGGCTCCTCGTCCGACAGCGGGTTGACCAGCTTCACGAGGCGGCGACGCTCGTCGTCCGCGTCGAGGCCGAGGTGGTCGAGGGCCTGCTCGCCGATGAACGGGTAGTTCAGCGCCTCGACGTAGCCGGCACCGGCCAGGGCGCGGCCCACCCGGCGGTGGACGCGCTGGCGGTCGGTGAGCCCGCGGCCGGCCGGGGGCTTCGGCAGCGTGGAGGGCAGGTTCTCGTAGCCCTCCAGGCGGATGACCTCTTCGGCGAGGTCGTTCGGCTCGTTGAGGTCGGGGCGCCACGAGGGCACGGTGACGACGAGTTCGTCCTGGCCGTAGACGTCGCAGCCGACCTCCTGGAGGCGGCGGACGACGGTCTCGCGGCCGTAGGCGACGCCCGCGACCTTGTCCGGGTGGTTCGCCGGCATGGCGATGGTCCGGGGCGCGGCCGGGGCCGCGACCTCGGTGACCCCGGCCTCGGCCGTGCCGCCCGCGAGCAGCACGAGCAGGTCGACGCAGCGCTGCGCGGCAGCGGCGGCGGCCTGCGGGTCGACGCCGCGCTCGAAGCGCTTGGACGCCTCGGAGGACAGCTTGTGGCGGCGGGCCGTGCGGGCGATCGAGATCGCGTCGAAGTGCGCGGCCTCGATGACGACCTCGGAGCTGCCGGTGACGATCCCGGTCTCCGGGTCGGTCACCGGGTCGGCGATCTCCGTGTTGGCGCCGCCCATGACGCCGGCGATGCCGATCGGGCCGCGGTTGTCGGTGATGACGAGGTCCGCGGCGTCCAGGACGCGCGCGGTGCCGTCGAGGGTGGTGATCTTCTCGCCGGCCTCGGCGCGGCGGACCCCGATGGGGCCGTCGAGCCGGGTGCGGTCGTAGGCGTGGATCGGCTGACCGAGCTCCAGCATCACGTAGTTGGTGATGTCGACGGCCAGCGAGATCGAGCGCATGCCGGCCTTCTGGAGGCGGCGCTGCAGCCAGATCGGGGAGCGGGCCTCGGGGTCGAGGCCGACGACCGTGCGGGCCGTGAAGCGGTCGCAGCCGATCGGGTCGGTGATCTGGACCGGGTAGCCGTACGAGTTCGGCGCGGGCACGTCGAGGAGCGCCGGGTCGCGCAGCGGCAGGCCGTAGGCGGTGGCCGTCTCGCGGGCGACGCCGCGCATCGAGAGGCAGTAGCCGCGGTCCGGGGTGACGGCGATGTCGAGGACCTCGTCGAACAGCTCCAGGAGGACCGTGGCGTCGGTGCCGACCTCGTGCTCCGGCGGCAGCACGATGATGCCGTGCGAGCCGTCGTCGCCCATGCCGAGCTCGTCGCCGGAGCAGATCATGCCCCGGGAGACGCGGCCGTACGTCTTGCGCTCGGCGATCCGGAAGTCACCGGGGAGCACGGCGCCGGGCAGCGCCACGACGACCTTGTCACCCTCGGCGAAGTTCCGGGCGCCGCAGATGATCTCCTGGGGCTCGCCGGTGCCGTTGGCCTGGCCGACGTCGACGGTGCAGAAGCGGATGGGCTTCTTGAACTCCGTCAGCTCCTCGATGGTGAGGACCTTGCCGACCACCAGCGGGCCGGTCAGGCCGGCGCCGAGCTGCTCGACGGTCTCGACCTCGAGGCCTGCCGAAATGAGCTTGGCCTGGACGTCGCGGCCGGTCTCCGTCGCCGGCAGGTCGACGTACTCCCGCAGCCAAGAAAGCGGGACCCGCATCAGATCTCCATCCCGAACGGCCGGGTGAACCGGACGTCACCCTCGACCATGTCTCGCATGTCTTCCACGTTGTGGCGGAACATCAGCATCCGCTCGATGCCGAACCCGAAGGCGAATCCGCTGTACTTCTCGGGGTCCACGCCGCAGGCGATCAGCACCTTCGGGTTGACCATGCCGCAGCCGCCGAGCTCGATCCAGCCCTCGCTGCCGCAGGTGCGGCAGGGCCGGTCCGGGTTGCCGACGGACTCGCCGCGGCAGACGTAGCAGAGCATGTCCATCTCGGCGGACGGCTCGGTGAACGGGAAGAAGTTCGGGCGCAGCCGGGTCTTCATGTCCGGGCCGAAGAGCGCCTGGACCATGTGGTCGAGGGTGCCCTTGAGGTCGGCCATGGTCAGGCCCTCGTCGACGGCGAGCAGCTCGATCTGGTGGAAGACCGGGGTGTGCGTGGCGTCGAGCTCGTCGGTGCGGTAGACGCGGCCGGGGCACACCACGTAGACCGGGGGCTCCCGGTCGATGAGGGTGCGGGCCTGCACCGGCGAGGTGTGCGTGCGGAGCACGACGCCGGACTCGTCGCCGGTCGTCCCCTCGGGGCCCTGGACGAAGAAGGTGTCCTGCATCTGCCGGGCCGGGTGGTCCGGGACGAAGTTGAGGGCGTCGAAGTTGAACCACTCCGCCTCGACCTCGGGGCCCTCGGCGACCTCGTACCCCATGGAGACGAAGACGTCGGAGACGCGCTCCATGAGCGTGGTGAGCGGGTGCCGGGCGCCGGCGGGGACGCGGTCGTACGGCAGGGTGACGTCGACGGCCTCCTCGACGAGGACACGGGCGTCGCGCTCGGCCTCCAGCTCGGCCTGGCGGGCGGCGAGCGCCTTGGAGACGGCACCGCGGGCCTGGCCCACGAGCTTTCCGGCGGCGGCCTTGGCCTGCGGCGGCAGGGCGCCGATCTCGCGGTTCGCGAGCGCCAGCGGCGAGGTGCCGCCGGTGTGCGCGGTCTTCGCGTGGGCGAGCGCGTCGAGGTCGCCTGCGGCGGCGAAGGCGGCGAGCGCCTCGTCCCGCATGCGCTCGATCTCTTCCGGTTTCAAGGCCTCGACCTCGACCGGGTCGTACGACTTATTGGGTGCCGACATCTCTTCCCGTGCTTCCGTTGGCTGGCTGGGCGGCCCCGCTCGACGTCAAGGGCGCAAACGTGCCAAAGGACGAGTCTAACGGGGCGCGGGGACGCGAATGAGCCCGTGGGCAGGCCGGACGGCTCCTGATCTCGTGCGGTCTCGTCTGCTGAGACGTCAGAGGAGGTGGGCCGGGGTGCCGACGGGCAGGATAAATCGGAACTCGGCCCCGCCACGGGGGCCCCGTCCGACGGTGATGGTGCCGCCGTGGGCCTCGACGACGCCCTTGACGATGTAGAGGCCGAGGCCGGTGCCGCCGCGTTTGCTGCCCCGCCAGAAGCGGGTGAAGACGCGGCTCATCGACGCTTCGGGGATGCCGGGTCCCTCGTCGCTCACGGTGACCTCCGTCCCCTCTTCTCCGTCGTCGCCCAGCGTGGTGGGTGCCACCTCGATGGTGACGGTTCCCTCGCCGTGGCGCACCGCATTTTCGAGGAGGTTCCCGAGGATCTGGTCGATCTTGTCGGGGTCGGCCCAGAGCGCGGGCAGCTGGGGCCTGATCCGGACGAAGAAGCGGTCGGGGGGCTGGCCGGCGGTGGTGTGCACCTGGATGTGCCGGCCGACGGCGGCGGCGATGTCGACGGGCTGGCGGCGGACTTCGAGGCGGCCGGAGTCGATCCGGGAGATGTCGAGGAGTTCGGCGATGAGCCGCTTGATGCGGCCCGCGTCGGCGTCGACCGTCTCCAGCATGAGCCGCTTCTGCTCGTCGTTGAACCGCTCCCACTTGTCGAGGAGGGTGGCGGTGAAGCCCTTCACGGAGGTCAGCGGCGAGCGCAGTTCGTGGGCGACGGTGGCGATGAGCTCGGCGTGGCTGCGCTCGGTGCGGCGGCGCGCCTCGGTGCCGCGGAGGGAGACCACGACGCGGCGGACGGGGCCGGTGGGGTGCTCGCGGACGTACCGGGCGGAGACGAGGACCTCGCGGCCGCCGGGGAGCAGCAGGTTGCGCTCGGGCTGGCCGCGGCGGGTGGAGAGCCCGCCGTACGGATCGGTCAGCGCCCACCAGCGGCGTCCCTTGAGGTCCTCCAGGGGCAGCGCCTCGTCGAGGGGGAGGCCGAGGGCCCGGTCGGCGGGGACGGCGGTGATGCGGGCGGCGGCGGCGTTGAAGCGGACGACGCGGCCGGTCTCGTCGGCGATGACGAGACCGTCGGGCAGGTCGTCGGGGTCGATCCCGGCGAAACCGGCCGCCTCCGCGGAGCCCGGCACGGCGTCGTGCCCGGGCGGCTCCGGTGCGCCGCCGGGCCCGGACGGTTCCGGGGCGTGCTGAGCGCCGCCGGGTCCGGCCTGTCCCGGGGCGTGCGGCGCGGTGCTCCGTGCCTGTGCGGGACTGTCCGTGCCGACCGTCATCCCCGTACCCCACCCCTCCGTGTAGCGCAGTGGGCCCCCGAGTGCGTCACTCTACTGGGCGGGGAGAGCGGAATGGACCCCTCAGGCGGAGGTTCGGGGGCGCTGGGCACGGGCGGAGGCGTACAGGCAGACCGCGGCGGCGGTGGCGAGGTTGAGGCTCTCGGCCTTGCCGTGGATCGGGACGCGGACGACGGCGTCGGCGAGCGCCCGGGTCTCCTCGGGCAGCCCCCAGGCCTCGTTGCCGAAGATCCAGGCGGTGGGCCCGCCCATGGTGCCGGCGTCGAGCTCGTCGTCGAGGTCGTCCTGGCCGGCGCCGTCGGCGGCGAGGATCCGCACGCCCGCGCCCTTGAGTCCGGCGACGGCCTGCTCGACGGGGACGCCGACGGCCACCGGGAGGTGGAAGAGGGAGCCGACGGAGGCGCGGACGGACTTGGGGTTGTAGAGGTCGACGGAGGCGTCGGTGAGGACGACGGCGTCGGCGCCGGCCGCGTCGGCGCAGCGCAGCACGGTGCCGGCGTTCCCGGGGTCGCGGACGTGCGCGAGGACGGCGACCAGCTTGGGCCGGGCGGCGACGATCTCCTCGAACGGCGAGTCGAGGAAGCGGCAGACGCCGACGAGGCCCTGCGGGGTGACGGTCTGGGAGACCTCGGCGAGGACGGCGTCGGAGGCGAAGTGGACGCGGGCGCCGGCGGCGCGGGCGGCGTCGACGATCGCGTCGTAGCGCTCGGCGGCCTCGACGGTGGTGAACAGCTCGACGAGGGTGGGTTCGCCGCCGGGGCCGCGGTGCTCGACGGCCTCGCGGACGGCCTGCGGGCCCTCGGCGATGAAGAGGCGGTCCTTGCCCCGGAAGTTGCGCTTGGCGAGCCGCCGGGCGGCGACGACGCGCGGGGAACGCGGGGAGATCAGCTCGGGGGTGACCATGGGGTGCGGCGGTTCTCTCTTCGGGGCCGGGGCGCGACGGGGGCCGACGGCCGTGCGGGCCGGTGGCGCTGCGGGCCGGGACTACGGGTTTCGGGGGCCGACGCACCCGGACCCGCAGGCGCGAGCGCACCTGCGGGTCCGGGCGGAAGTACTGCGGGCCTGGAAGATCAGGCGGCGGCCTTCGGGGCGTTGACGTCGGCCGGGAGGGCCTTCTGCGCGACCTCGACCAGCGCGGCGAACGCGTTGATGTCGTTGACGGCCAGCTCGGCGAGGATCTTGCGGTCCACCTCGATGTTGGCGGCCTTCAGACCCTGGATGAGGCGGTTGTACGTCATGCCGTTCTGGCGGGCAGCGGCGTTGATGCGCTGGATCCACAGCTGACGGAAGTCGCCCTTGCGCTTCTTGCGGTCGTTGTAGTTGTAGACCAGCGAGTGGGTGACCTGCTCCTTGGCCTTGCGGTACAGGCGCGAACGCTGACCGCGGTAGCCGGAGGCCTGCTCGAGGATCGCCCGGCGCTTCTTGTGGGCGTTGACTGCCCGCTTGACGCGTGCCACTTCTTAACTCCTTGTAGCGGGGTCGTGGTGGTCCTCACACGACCCGAAAAACGGATGGGTCCCGGTCTGTGCCGGATGCCCTCGTCGCCGAGGGCGGAAGATCAGATCAGATGCCCAGCATCTTCTTGATCTTGGCGGAGTCACCCGGGGCCATCTCGGCGTTGCCGGTGAGGCGACGCGTCAGCTTGGACGACTTGTGCTCGAGCAGGTGGCGCTTGCCGGCGCGCTCCCGCAGGATCTTGCCGGAGCCGGTGACCTTGAAGCGCTTCTTGGCACCGGAGTGCGTCTTGTTCTTCGGCATAGCGCCGTTCTCTCCTCGTCAGTGGCGCTCCCCCCGGTGCGGGCACCGGGCAACCGGGAGCGTCATTCTTCGATTGGTGGGTCCGGACGGAATCCGGGGGCTGCCGGGAGGCAGCCCCCGTGGATCACGCCTCGGCGTTCTCGGCCGGGGACTCCGGCGAGGTCTCCTCGGCAGCGGCGGCGGGGGCCTCGGACGAACCGCCCTGACGCTCCGCCTTGCGCGCGGCCTGGGCCTCGCGAGCCTCGGCCATGGCCTCGGTCTTCTTCTTGTGCGGACCGAGAACCATGATCATGTTCCGGCCGTCCTGCTTCGGGTTGGACTCGATGAACCCAAGCTCCTGGACGTCCTCGGCGAGGCGCTGCAGAAGTCGGTAACCGAGCTCCGGGCGGGACTGCTCACGACCACGGAACATGATCGTGATCTTGACCTTGTCGCCCTGCTTGAGGAACCGGACGACGTGACCCTTCTTGGTGTCATAGTCGTGCGGGTCGATCTTCGGCCGGAGCTTCATCTCCTTGATGACCGTGTGCGCCTGGTTCTTGCGCGCCTCACGGGCCTTCATGGCCGACTCGTACTTGAACTTCCCGTAGTCCATGAGCTTGCACACGGGCGGGCGGGCGTTCGCCGCGACCTCGACCAGGTCGAGGTCGTACTCCTGAGCGAGCTCCAGGGCCTTGGCAAGGGGGACGATGCCCACCTGCTCGCCGCTGGGGCCGACAAGACGCACCTCGGGAACGCGAATCCGCTCGTTGATGCGGGGCTCGGCGCTGATGGATCCTCCTCGGTAGCACCACGCGACCGCCTTGGCGGACGGACACGTCACGTGAAACAGTTGAGACCAACCGGGCCGGTACATGAAAAATGCCCCGGACGGTACACAGGCGGGGCTCCACGGAAAACCGGAGCACCACCACGGTGAACCGCGGGGCGCGCATCGGGCGGCTCCATCGTCCGTACGGAACGATGGGCGCCACCTGACCGGTGACCCGCCACCCGCGAGGGTGGTCAGGTGGGAGTACGGAGCCTCCACTTGTGGGCCGGACACAGAGATGTCCAGCCGGTCGTTACACAAGGTTAGCAGGACCCGGCGGTCGGCGCGAACCGTACGTCCGCTTATCGTGTGGGCATGAGCGAGACGCCCCAGAACGAGTCCACGGACACCCCCGACTTCGAGAGCATGACCCGCGACATCGCGGAGGTCCCGGCGGTCGAGGTGATCGTGACCGTCGCCGTCAACCTGATGAGCGCCGCCGCCGTGAAGCTCGGGCTCACCGAGGAGGGCGAGAAGCACAAGGACCTCGACGAGGCGCGCAAGCTGATCCACGCGCTCGCGGGCCTCCTGGACGCCGGCGCGACGGAGGTCTCCTCCTTCCACGCGGCCCCCCTGCGGGACGGCCTGAAGTCCCTCCAGCTCGCCTTCCGCGAGGCCTCCCTGATCCCGGACGAGCCGGGCCAGGGACCGGGCGAGAAGTACACGGGGCCCGTGTACGGCTAGGAAATCACCGCTTCACGTAGAAGGGCTCGCCCGGAGGCGTGGCCGAGGCCGGCAGGAGTGCCAGGTCGAGGCCCCGCACCAGGCGGGCCCTCAGTGTTTCGTCGGCGGCCAGGCCACGGGCCACGCGCTGGGCCGCCTCCGCCGGGGAGGCGTCCGCGGCGAGGACCAGGGCGACCGTGCCGTCGGCGGTGCCGGGGCCCAGGTGGGCGCGGAGCACCGCGGGCTCGGCGGCCACGACGGCGCGCACGGCTTCCCGCACGGCGGGGTCGTCGAGCGGATCGGTGCTGGTGCGGCCCTCGGCGAGGGCGATCAGCGCGGAGCCGGTCACCTGGTACGGCACGGGGCCGGCCAGGTCCAGGACCAGGGTGTCGGCCTTCTCGTGGACGAGGGCCGCGATCGCCTGCTGGACGGGGACGGCGACGGGCCGGGCCTGCGGGTCCCAGAGGGCGAGCGAGGCGATCGAGGTGAAGGCCGGCAGGGCCCGCCGGTCGCCGGCCGTCAGGGTGGGGACGGCCATGTCGCTCGTCTTCTCCTGCTTCAGCCCCGTCTCGGGGTCGATCTCGACCTCGCCGAGGACGGCGACCACGGGGACGAGCAGCCGGGCCTCCTTCAGGGCTTCGAGGACCGGGCCGTGGGCGGTTCTGTCCTCCGCCCAGGCCGCGAGGGCCGCGGCCAGCCGCGGGTCGGCGGTGCCGTCGTCTTCGGAGAAACCGGGGTCCGGGATGTTCTTGAGCGCCACGCACCGAGCCTAGCCGCCGGGTCCGGGCCCCTGACTAGGAGGTCCGGTGGGCGCGCCGGAGTATCACGGCGGTGAGGAGCAGCAGGGCGCCGAGGCCGCCCGCGACGGGGGCGAGCAGGCCGAGGGGGTGGCTCTCCTCGGCGGCGGGGAGGGGGCCGGGCCCGAAGTAGCGGCCCCGGTAGCCGGTGCTGGTGCTCTTGGGGTCGCCGGCCTCGATCCGGCGGCCGGCGGCGATCGCCGCGGCCGGGTCGACCGTCCCGTACCCCTTGGCGTCGCTGCGTCCGCCCTTCGGCCGGTTGCGGGCGGTGTCGATGAGCAGCCGTTTGATCTGGGCGGGGGTGAGGTCGGGGTGTGCGGAGCGGACGAGGGCGACGGCCCCGGAGACGAACGCGGCGGCGGCGCTGGTGCCCCAGCCCTCGTAGTAGCGGCGGTCGGGGTCGGCGATGACGATGTCGTCGCCGGGGGCGCTGACGGTGGCGTACCAGCGGCGGGTGGAGAAGGAGGCGTGGGTGCCGTAGCGGTCCACGGCGGCGGCGGCGATGACGCCGGGGTAGGCGGCGGGGTACGAGATGTGGTCGCCCTTCTCGCCGCCGTTGCCGGCGGAGGCGACGACGGAGACGCCCTTGGCGAGGGCGTACTGGACGGCGGCGTCCTCGTCGGCGTCGGGGTGGGCGGACTTGGAGTCGTCGCCGAGGGAGAGGTTGATGACGTCGGCGCCGTGGTCGGCGGCCCAGCGGATGCCTTCGGCGAGGGCCGTGCCCCGGGTCTTGCGGGCCTTGTCGCGGGCGCCGTCGGTGGACTCCAGGATGACCCGCACGGGCAGGATCCGGACGTCGGGGGCGACGCCGAGGACGCCGTCCTGGCCGCCGGGGCCGTGGCCGTGTCCGGCGATGATGCCGGCCATGGCGGTGCCGTGCCGGGCCCAGGCGCGGTCGCCCTTCGACGCGCCGAAGCCGACGAGGTCGCGTCCGGCGAGGACCGAGCCCGCGAGGTCCGGGTGGTCGGCGTCGACGCCGGTGTCGAGGACGGCGACGGTGACGCCGTGGCCCTTGGTGGTGCGCCAGGCCTCCGTGGTGTGCAGGGCTTCGAGGCCCCACTGCCGGGCCCGGATGGTGTCGGCGTGGGCGGGGGCGGTGGTGGCGGGCAGGACGGAGAAGGCGGCGGCGAGCAGGGCGACCGCGCCGCCGCGGGTCCGGCGGTGGGCGTGTCGGGTCACCGGGCGTTCTCCTTGGCGGCCTTGGTGGCGGCCGTGCGCAGCAGTCGTACGAAGCGTTCGGTGATGCCCTTGGCCTCGTGGCCGAGACCGGACTGGGCGGTGGCGTCGGTACGGCGCGCGCCCAGGGCCTCGGTGGCGAGGACGGGGCCGCCGTCGACGGTCCGGCCGTCGGCGAAGCCGGAGACCGCGGTGACGGCGACGGGGAGGTCGGCGGGGGCGTCCACCCACCAGGCGGCGCGCTGCGGGGCGCCGAAGCGGGCGGCGACGGTGCCGGGTCCCGCGAGGGCCGGGGGGACGTCCGTACCGAGCCGGGTGGAGAGGTACGGGCCGAGGGTGCGCTGGGCGGCGGCGTCGGCACGGGTGAAGACGAGGCCGACGGTGATCACGCTGCTGGCGGTGGCGTCGGTGTACGTGGCGCGCAGGACGCGCTCGCAGCCGAACGGCTCGACGGCGGCGAGGAGGCCCTTGGCGAGGACGGCGGGGGTGCAGGCGGCGTCCGGGGCGACGACGATCCGGGTCCAGGTGCGGTCGGCGCCGCCGGGGCCGGCGCCGGGGCCGGCGACGGTGCGGGGGAAGAGGGTGTCGACGGGTGCGTTGTGCCAGAGGTCCTTGGCCTCGGCGTAGCCGACGGGTTCGACGGGCTTCCCGGGCTCGGACGCGGCCAGCCAGACGCCGGCGAGGGCGCCGCCGATGAGCCCGAAGCCGAGCACGGCGCAGGCGGCGACGGCGAGGGTCCGCCCGGTCCGCCGCTCCGGCACGGGCCGAAGTCGCGTGGTGATCTCGACGGGCACCTCGGGCGGGAGCGGGCCGGGCCCGCGGTACGGGGCCGTGGCGCGGGCCGCCGCGTGAGGGTGCGCGTCCGGGCGCCCGGCGGCGGCGACCGGCCCGGCCGGGGGCCGGGTGGGGGCGGAGGCGGTCCGGGCGCCGGGGCCCGTCGGCCCCGTGGGGGGCGGCGTGGGCCGGCGCGGCGCGGCCGCCGCGTCCGAAGGAGCGGGCGCGGGCAGCGCCGCGCCGCCCTCGGGCGGCCCTGCGGGCCGGGGCGGGACGGCGGCCTGTGCGGACGTCACCGGGGCGGGCGCCGGTCGGTGGGCCGGCGGGGGCGGGACGGGCGTCGGCCGGGGCGGAACGGGCGAAGGGGCCGCCGGTGCCGGTGTCCCCGGGCGGGCCGGGGCGGCCGCCGGTGCCGGTGTCCCCGGGCGGGGCAAGGCCGCCGACACCGGTGTCCCCGGACGGGACGAAGCGGCTGCCGATGCAGGCGCCCCCGGGCGGGACGAAGCCTCCGCTTCCGGCGCCCCGCGGCGGGACGAAGCCGCCGACGCTTCCGGCACCCCCGGGCGGGCCGGGGCGGACGTCTGGGGTGGCGGGCCCGAGGGGCGGTCCGGTGCGGGGATCGGGCGGAGGCGGGTCGTGGTCTCCACCGGCGGGGGGTCCGCCGGGAGCAGGGCGTCCGTGATGCGGGAGGTCATGGGGCGGTGCTCGCCGGTCATCCCCGTCCCCCTGCTCTTGTCGACAATGCCCGTCACTCTACGGGCTGTTCCCCCGCGCACGGGAACCCAGGGGCTACCCACCCGTAAACCCGTCTGGCAAGCTCGGGCCATGACTCCCCGTGCCGCCGACCGGGCCCGTTACGACCGGGCCACCGCTCACCTCGACGCGCCCGTGGCGATCGTCGACCTGGAGGCCTTCGACGCCAACGCGGCGGACCTGGTGCGCCGGGCCGGGGGCAAGCCGGTCCGGGTGGCGAGCAAGTCGGTCCGGTGCCGGGCGCTCCTCGAGCGGGTGCTGTCGCGCGACGGGTTCGCCGGGGTCATGTCGTTCACGCTCGACGAGTCGTTGTGGCTCGCCCGTGCCGGGTTCGAGGACGTGCTGCTGGCGTATCCGTCGGCGGACCGGTCCGGGTTCGGGGAGCTCGCGCGGGATCCGAAGCTCGCCGCCGCCGTGACCGTGATGGTGGACGACGTGGCGCAGCTCGACCTGATCGACGCGGCCCGCGCGGGCGGGACGGAGGAGGTGCGGATCTGTCTGGAGCTGGACACGGCGCTGCATCTGCTCGGCGGGCGGATCCGGGTCGGGGCCCGGCGCTCGCCGCTGCGGGAGCCGGCCCAGCTCGCCGAGCTGGCCCGTTCCGTGGTGCGGCGGCCGGGCTTCCGGCTGGTCGGGATCATGGCGTACGAGGGGCACGTCGCCGGCGTCGGGGACGCGGTCGCGGGCCGGCCGCTGCGCTCGCGGGCGATCCGGCTGATGCAGTCCGCCGCCCGCAAGGAGCTGGCGGAGCGCAGGGCGGCCGTGGTGCGGGCCGTCCGGGCGGTGGCGCCGGACCTGGAGTTCGTGAACGGCGGCGGCACCGGGAGCGTGCAGCACACGGCCGCCGAGGACGCGGTGACGGAGATCGCCGCGGGTTCGGGGCTGTTCGTGCCGCGTCTCTTCGACAACTACACGTCCTTCAGCGGACGTCCGGCCGCGCTCTTCGCGCAGCCGGTGGTCCGCCGCCCGGGTGTGGGCGTGGTGACGGTGCTCGGCGGCGGCTACCCGGCGTCGGGTGTCGCGGGCGCGGACCGGCTGCCCGTCCCGTACCTGCCCGAGGGGCTCCGGTACGACCCGCAGGAGGGGCCCGGCGAGGTGCAGACCCCGCTGCTCGGCTCCCCCGCCGACGACCTGCGGATCGGCGACAAGGTCTGGTTCCGGCACGCGAAGGCCGGGGAGCTGTGCGAGCGGTTCGAGAGCCTGCACCTGGTGGAGGGCGACCGCGTCACGGCGACCGTGCCCACCTACCGGGGCGAGGGGATGACCTTCCTCTAGAACACCGTGTCCGGCTGGTCCGGGACGATGCTGCCGTCGGGGCGCCGGACCGGCTGCGCGGTGCCGTCGCTCGCGGTGTAGCCGGTGGTGGCGCACGGGTAGGGGGCCGTCTTCCGCTTCTTCGGCTCGATGAACATGGGGTTCACCAGCCAGCGGCCGTCGCCGTTCTCGTACGCCCGGCACATGAGTTCGTTCTTGTTGCGGTTGAGGACCAGGCGCAGCCCGGTGGCGTCCCGCAGGAAGGAGACGTCGGTGTCGGAGTCGCCGGCGGCGAAGACCTGGCGGCGGTCGGCGGGCTGGACGCGTTCGGCGGCGGGGCCGCGGACGCCGAAGATCTCCTGGTTGATCCAGCAGCGCTTGCCGTCGATGTAGGTGATCATCGTGTCCTCGCCGTCCCGGACGGTGCCGCAGCCCTTGAGGTGGCTGGTGAGGCGGCCGTGGTCGGTGGTGTTGCGGATGCCGATGGCGTGGGTGGGGTCGACCCCGGCGCCCTGCGCCCAGACGTCGACGACGGGTTCGGGTGAGGCGGAGACGATCCAGACGTCGAAGCCGCCGTCCCGGAGGGCGCGGATCAGGTCCCGCTGCTGGTCGTAGTAGCGGACCCAGCCGGTGACCTGTGCGGTGCCGACCCGCTGGGTGGCGCCCTGCGGGGCGGCGAGGTTCTCGGCACGGGCGGCGGCGGCGAAGGAGGCGGCCTGGCGGGTGGTCCAGCCGTGCAGGAGCTGGGCGAGCCAGGCGTACTGGGGTTCCGTGCGGCGGTGGTCGTGGCCGGCGAAGGCGGTCTCTCCGGCGGTCGTGGCGCCGTTCGCGTACACGGAGAGGAGTTCGTCGGCGCAGCGGGTGTCGGTGGCCGTGGGGAGGGTGCGGACGCCGGTGGGGCAGGCTTCGCCGAGGGCGGTCGCGGCCTCGGGGGTGAGGTGGCGGCTGGTGGTGGACCAGTCGCCGTCCTCCGGGGGCCGGATGCGGTCGTGGCGCAGGAGCCAGGAGAAGGTGGCGTCGCCGACGTCGTTCTTGACGACGGTGTTGTCCCAGTCGAAGACCGCGACCGGTTTCCGGCCGCCCCTGTCGCCGCAGTGGTCGGCCAGCAGGGCCTCGATGCGCGCCTCGTTGTCGCCGTACCAGCCGTCGGAGATCTTCAGGGTGGGGCAGCGGGCGGGCCCGGCCCCGGCGTGCGTCGCGGGGAGGAGGCCGGTGGCGGCGAGGGCGAGGGCGGCCGCCGTGGCGAGGGTGCGGAGCTTGCCGTTCATGAACACTCTCCTGGGTGTGCCTGGGTGTACGCGGACAGCCGGGCGCCTTGCGACGCCCGGCTGTCGGGTGGGGGAAGGGGGGGTGGCGGCGGTGCGGGTCTAGAGGGGGGTCACGTACGCGCCCGAGATGCCGCCGTCGACGAGGAAGTCGCTGGCGTTGACGAAGGAGGAGTCGTCGCTCGCGAGGAAGGCGACGGCGGCGGCGATCTCCTCGGCCTCGGCGAAGCGGCCGACGGGGATGTGCACGAGGCGGCGCGCGGCGCGCTCGGGGTCCTTGGCGAAGAGCTCCTGGAGGAGCGGGGTGTTGACCGGGCCGGGGCAGAGGGCGTTGACGCGGATGCCCTCGCGGGCGAACTGGACGCCCAGCTCGCGGGACATGGCGAGGACGCCGCCCTTGGAGGCGGTGTACGAGATCTGGCTGGTGGCGGCGCCCATGATGGCGACGAAGGAGGCGGTGTTGATGATGGAGCCCCTGCCCTGGCGGCGCATGTAGGGCAGGGCGGCCTTGCAGCAGAGGTAGACGGAGGTGAGGTTGACGTCCTGGACGCGCTTCCAGGCCTCCAGGCCGGTCTCCAGGATGGAGTCGTCGTCGGGGGGCGAGATGCCGGCGTTGTTGAAGGCGATGTCGACGGAGCCGTAGGTGTCGAAGGCGACCTTGAAGAGGTTCTCGACCTCTTCCGGGTCGGTGACGTCGACCTGGACGAAGGTGCCGCCGACCTCTTCCGCGGCGGCCTTGCCGGCGGTCTCGTCGATGTCGCCGCAGACGACGTTGGCGCCTTCGGAGGCGAGACGGCGGGCGGTGGCGAGGCCGATGCCGCTGCCTGCTCCGGTGATGACGGCGGTACGGCCGACGAGGCGGCGGCAGATGATCTCGTTGCTCACAGTGCGGGACCCTCCGTGCTGATGAAGACGTTCTTGGTTTCGGTGAAGGTGGTCAGGGCGTCGGGGCCGAGTTCGCGGCCGAGGCCGGACTGCTGGTAGCCGCCGAACGGGGTCCAGTAGCGGACGCTGGAGTGGGAGTTGACGGAGAGGTTGCCGGCCCGGACGGCGCGGGAGGCGCGCAGGGCGCGGCCGACGTCCCGGGTCCAGATCGAGCCGGAGAGGCCGTACTCGGTGGCGTTGGCGAGGCGGATCGCGTCGGCCTCGTCCTCGAAGGGGAGGACGACGGCGACGGGTCCGAAGATCTCCTCGACGGCGCAGGGGGCGTTCTCGGCGACGCCGGTGAGGACGGTCGGCGGGAACCAGAAGCCGGGGCCCTCGGGCGCCTTGCCCCGGATGCCTTCGAGATCGTCCGTGACGTAGGAGCGGACGCGGTCGAGCTGGGCGCGGGAGATGAGCGGGCCCATCTGGGTGCGCTCGTCGGCGGGGTCGCCGACGACGATCTCCTCGATGGCGGGGGTGAGGAGCTCCAGGAAGCGGTCGTACGCGCTCCGCTGGACGAGGATGCGGGTGCGGGCGCAGCAGTCCTGGCCGCTGTTGTCGAGGAAGGCCATCGGCGCCGCGGCGGCGGCCGCCTCGATGTCGGCGTCGGCGAAGACGATGTTGGGGCTCTTGCCGCCGAGTTCGAGGGTGACCCGCTTCACCTGGTCGGCGCACTTCGCCATGATCGACTTTCCGACCCTGGTGGAGCCGGTGAAGACGATCTTGGCGATGCCGGGGTGTTCGACGAGGGCGTTGCCGGCGACGGGGCCGGTGCCGGGCAGGACCTGGAAGAGGCCTTCGGGGAGGCCCGCTTCGAGGGCGAGTTCGGCGAGCCGGAGCGCGGTGAGCGGGGTGGTCTCGGCCGGCTTGAGGAGGACGGCGTTGCCGGCGGCGAGGGCGGGTGCGGTGGCCCAGGCGGCGATCGGCATGGGGAAGTTCCAGGGGGCGATGACGCCGACGACCCCGAGCGGTTCGAGGATCGTGACGTCGAGGCCGCCGGCCACCGGGATCTGGCGGCCGTTGAGGCGTTCCACTCCCCCGGCGGCGAAGTCGAGCAGGTCGCGGACGTTGCCGGCCTCCCAGCGGGCGTTGCCGATGGTGTGGCCCGCTTCGGTGACCTCCAGGCGGGCCAGTTCCTCGACGTGGTCGTCGACGACGGCGGCGAAGCGGCGGAGCAGCCGGGCCCGGTCGGCGGGCGCGGCGGCGGCCCAGCCGCGCTGGGCGGCGGTGGCACGGGCGACGGCGGCGTCGACGTCGGCGGGGGTGGCGGCGGGGACGGTGGCGACGGGTTCCTCGGTCGCCGGGTTCAGTACCTGGAGCAACGCGTTCCTCTCAGTGGCGTCGAAGGAGCTCGGTGGCGTTTCGGTGGCGCCGGGGGAGCTCAGTGGCGTTCGAAGGAGCGGCGCAGCTCCCAGTCGGTCACCGCGGCGTCGAAGGCGTCGAGTTCGACGCGGGCCATGTTGCGGTAGTGGGAGACGACCTCGGCGCCGAAGGCGGCCTTGGCGATCTCGCTGGTCTCCCAGAGTTCGGCGGCCTCGCGCAGGGTGGTGGGGACGTGCGCGTACTCGGCGGTGTACGCGTTCCCGGTGCAGGGCGGGGGCAGTTCGAGGCGCTGCTCGATGCCGTACAGGCCGGCGGCGACCAGGCCGGCGACGGCGAGGTAGGGGTTGACGTCGCCGCCGGGGAGGCGGTTCTCGAAGCGGGTGGAGCGGCCGTGGCCGACGACCCGGAGCGAGCAGGTGCGGTTGTCGTGGCCCCAGGCGACGGCGGTGGGCGCGAAGGATCCGGGCTGGAACCGCTTGTAGGAGTTGATGTTGGGGGCGTAGAGGAGGGAGAAGTCGCGGAGGGCGGCGAGCTGTCCGGCGAGGAAGTGCCGCATGGTCTCGGACATGTGGTGCTCGTCGTCCCCGGCCATCACGTTCTCTCCGTCGGCGTTCTGGAGGGAGAGGTGGATGTGGCAGGAGTTGCCCTCGCGTTCGTTGTACTTCGCCATGAAGGTGAGCGAGTAGCCCTCCTGGGCGGCGATCTCCTTGGCGCCCGTCTTGTAGACGGCGTGCTGGTCGCAGGTGACGAGGGCCTCGTCGTACTTGAAGGCGATCTCGTGCTGGCCGGGGTTGCACTCGCCCTTGGCGGACTCGACGGTGAGCCCGGCGCCGGCCATCTCGTTGCGGATGCGGCGCAGGAGCGGTTCGATGCGTCCGGTGCCGAGGACGGAGTAGTCGATGTTGTACTGGTTGGCGGGGGTGAGGCCGCGGTAGTTCGCGTCCCAGGCCTGCTCGTAGCTGTCCTTGAAGACGATGAACTCGAGCTCGGTGCCGACGTGGGCGGTGAGGCCGAGCTCCGCGAGGCGCTCCAGCTGGCGGCGGAGGATCTGGCGGGGCGCGGCGACGACGGGGGTGCCGTCGGCCCAGGCGAGGTCGGCCGTCACCATGGCGGTGGCGTCGTTCCAGGGCAGGCGGCGGAGGGTGGTGAGGTCGGGGTGCATGGCGAAGTCGCCGTAGCCGCGGTCCCAGGAGGACATCTCGTAGCCGTCGACGGTGTTCATCTCGGTGTCGACGGCGAGGAGGTAGTTGCAGCCCTCGGTGCCGTGGCCGAGGACCTCGTCCAGGAAGAACGGTGCGGCGAACCGCTTGCCCTGGAGTCTTCCCTGCATGTCGGGGAAGGCCAGGACGACGGTGTCGATCTCGCCGCTCGCGACGAGGGCTCGGAGCTCCTCGACGGTGAGCGGGGGTGTGCGGTCTGCCACGGGATTGCTCCTCCTTCGGCGTGCCGGGAGCCATAAGGTATTGCGGAAGACCATTGCTTGGGAAGTGCTGGAGGAAGGGAAACGAGAACGTGGCCAGTACGAGTGAATCGGCGGACCGGCTGACGCCCGTGCTGCGGCCGGTGCGGGCGGGCAACGGATTCGAGGAGGCCCTGGAGCAGATCCTCCAGGTGGTGCGGCTCGGCCTGGTGCCCGGCGGGGAGCGGCTGCCCGCCGAGCGGGAGCTCGCCGACCGGATGGGGATCAGCCGGGTGACCCTGCGCGAGGTCCTGAAGGTCCTCCAGGAGCAGGGGCTCGTGGAGAGCCGGCGCGGCCGGTACGGCGGGACGTTCGTGCTGCCCCGGGTCCAGACGGCCGACGAGGACGAGCTGCGCCGCCGGATCGCCACGGTCGACATGGAGGACACCCTGCGCTTCCGTGAGGTCCTGGAGGTGGGGGCCGCCGGGCTGTGCGCGGCCCACGGCCTCGACGCGGCGGGCGCCGAGCGGCTGCGGACGGCCCTCGCGGCGACCCATGACGCCCCGCTGGCCGATTACCGCCGCCAGGACACCCTGCTCCACCTCACGCTCGCGGAGCTCTCCGGCTCGCCGACGCTGACGGCCCAGTACGCCGCCGTCCGGGCGACGGTGAACGACCTCCTGGACTGCATCCCCCTGCTCGTACGCAATCTGGAGCACTCCCAGCACCAGCACACCGCCCTGGTGGAGGCGGTGCTCGACGGGGACGCGGACGCGGCGCGCGAGGTGATGCGGGAGCACTGCTCGGGCACGGCGGCGCTGCTGCGGGGCTTCCTGACGTGAGCCCCGCGCCGGGACCGCCGGAGGACGCGTAACCCGAAAGTAACGCAGAGGGGTTGCGCATCCCGTACGGCCACCGCAAAGGTATGGCACCAATCCATTGGGCCCGTTGCGGGGAGCTGACGCTGCCATGACGCTGGAAGACACCACGCAGTCGAAGGACGACTACCTCGAACGCCGGACCCTGCGCCGCGGCAGCGCCGGCTGGCTGCTGCTGACCGGCCTCGGCGTGGCGTACGTCGTGTCCGGGGACTTCTCCGGCTGGAACATCGGCCTGTCGAAGGGCGGCTTCGGCGGGCTCGCCGTCGCCACCGTCCTGATGGGCGCGATGTACGCCTGTCTGGTCTTCGCGCTCGCCGAACTCTCCGCCATCCTGCCCACCGCGGGCGGCGGCTACGGCTTCGCCCGCCGGGCGCTCGGCACCTGGGGCGGCTTCCTCACCGGCACCGCGATCCTCATCGAGTACGTCCTCGCCCCCGCCGCGATCTCCATCTTCATCGGCGACTACGTCGAGTCCCTCGGCCTCTTCGGCCTGGAGTCCGGCTGGCCGGTCTATCTGGTCTGCTTCGCGCTCTTCATCGGCATCCACCTGTGGGGCGTGGGCGAGGCGCTGCGCTTCAGCCTGATCGTGACGGCGATCGCGGTCGCGGCCCTGGTCGTCTTCGCGCTCGGTGCGTTCACCGACTTCCACGTGGACGGCCTGAACGACATCCCGGTCGACGGCACGGCCCTCGGGTCGAACTCCTGGCTGCCCTTCGGACTGCTCGGGATCTGGGCCGCGTTCCCCTTCGGCATGTGGTTCTTCCTCGGCGTCGAGGGCGTGCCGCTCGCCGCCGAGGAGGCGAAGGACCCGGTGCGGTCGATGCCGAGGGCGCTCGCGATCGCGATGGGGATCCTGGTGCTGCTCGCCGTCATGACGTTCTTCGCCGCCACCGGGGCGCGCGGCGCGGCCGCCGTCCAGGAGGCCGGCAACCCGCTGGTCGTGGCGCTGCAGGGCGACGGGGAGCCGACGGCGCTCAGCCGCTTCGTGAACTACGCGGGCCTCGCGGGCCTGGTCGCCTCCTTCTTCTCCCTCATCTACGCCGGTTCGCGCCAGCTGTTCGCCCTCTCCCGGGCGGGCTACCTGCCCCGGTTCCTCTCCCTGACCAGCCGCCGCAAGTCGCCCTACCTGGGACTCCTCATCCCGGGCGCCATCGGCTTCGCGCTCGCCGCCGGGACCGGCAACGGGGCGCGGATGCTGAACATCGCGGTCTTCGGCGCCACCATCTCGTACGCCCTGATGGCGCTCTCCCACATCGTGCTGCGCCGCCGCGAGCCGGGGCTGCACCGGCCGTACCGCACGCCCGGCGGGATCGTGACCTCGTCGGTGGCCTTCGTCCTGGCCCTGTCGGCGCTGGTCGCGACCTTCCTGGTGGACCGGACGGCGGCGTTCATGGCGCTCGGGGTGTACGTGATCGCCCTCGCCTACTTCGCGTTCTACAGTCGACACCATCTGGTGGCCAGGGCGCCCGAGGAGGAGTTCGCGGCACTCGCCGCGGCCGAGGCCGAACTCGAACGCGACTGATCCACCGATGCTCCGCACTTCTGGAGGAAGTTCCGTGACCGAGCCGCTCATCGGCGTGACCACCTACCTGGACCAGGCGCGCTGGGGCGTGTGGGACATGACCGCCGCGCTGCTCCCGGCGCAGTACCCGCGTCTCGTACGGGAGAGCGGCGGGCTCGCGGTCATGCTGCCGCCCGGCGGGCCCGAGGAGGCCGCGGCGGTCGTCGCCCGGCTCGACGGGCTCGTCGTCGCGGGCGGGGCGGACGTCGAGCCCGTACGGTACGGGGCCGAGCCCGACCCCCGTACCGGCCCGCCGGCCCGCGCCCGGGACAGCTGGGAGCTGGCCCTCATCGACGCGGCGCTGGCCTCCGGCACCCCGCTCCTGGGCATCTGCCGGGGCATGCAGCTCCTGAACGTGGCGCTCGGCGGCACGCTGGTCCAGCACCTGGACGGGCACGTGGAGGCGGTCGGCGTGATCGGCCGGCACGCGGTGAAGCCGGTGCCGGGCACGCGGTACGCCTCGCTGGTGCCCGAACTCGCCGAGGTCCCGACCTACCACCACCAGGCCGTCGACCGCCTCGGCGCGGGGCTCACGGCCTCGGCGCACGCGGAGGACGGCACGGTGGAGGCCGTGGAACTGGCCGCGCCGGCCTGGGCGCTCGGGGTGCAGTGGCACCCGGAGATGGGCGAGGACCTGCGCGTGATGCGCGGTCTGGTGGAGGCGGCGGGCCGATAGTCCTGCCGGAAGGGAGCGGGGCGGCCGGGGTGGGCATCCGGCCGCCCCGCGGTTCGGGGACGGGCCCGGAGGGGCGGTGAGGGCCCCCACCGGTCAGGGGCTCGTCGCCGCCACCGCGCGCCGGCCGAGGAGCACGTACAGGCCCGAGGCGACGATCATGCCGACCGGCATGGAGAGGTCGATCCCGCCGAGCGCCGACGCGACCGGGCCCGTGTAGAGGGTGTTGACGCAGAGGGCGGCCGAGGCCACGCCCACCACCAGGGAGAGGGCGCCCGCCCAGTTGACGCCGCCGGTGAACCAGAAGGGGCTGCCAGGTGTCTCGTCCGCGAGCGCGCGGCCGTCGTAGCGGTTGCGGCGCAGCACGATGTCGGTGGCGTACACGGCCATGAGGGGGCCGATCAGGACCACGATCACCTGGAGGGCGTTGCTGACGGTGTCCAGGAAGTTGGAGACCAGCAGTCCGTAGAGGGTGGCGGCGACGGCGACGGTGCCGTCGAAGAGGACGCTGACGGTGCGCCGGATGCGGAGGCCGACGGCCTGGAGGGCCAGTCCCGCGCTGTACGCGGTCAGGGCGTTGATGGAGATGGTGCCGAGGACGAGGGCGAGCAGGAAGACGGGCACGAACCAGCCCGGCAGGATCTCCTGGAGCGCGTTCTGGGGGTCGGTCATGTCGACGGCGGTCGCCGCGAAGGCGCCGAGCGAGCCGACGATGACGCTGGGGACGAAGGCGCCGAGCGCGGTCCAGCCGGCGATCGCCTTCGGCGAGGCCGCACGGGGCAGGTAGCGGGAGAAGTCGGCGCTCGTGGTGTACGAGAGCGGGCCCGAGGCGACCAGTGTGACGCCCGCGATGATCACTGCCCAGAGGTCGGTGCCGGTCGGCGGCGCGGTCGGCGCGTACGAGAAGTCGGCGTGGCGGAAGACCGAGAGGGCGACGACGGTGAACGCGCCCGCCAGGGCCAGGGTGATCGGCAGGTACAGCTTGATGATCAGGGCGTGGCCGTAGACGCTGATGGCCAGCGTGAGGGCGGCGATCACCACGATGACCACCACCTTGACGGGGGTGTTCGCGGTGATGCCTGCCTTCTCCACGAGCGCGAAGGCGGCGGTCGCGGCGGCCGCGAGGTTGAGCGCGAAGTAGCAGACGGAGACCAGCCAGCCGCCGATCGCGTTGTTCACCCTGTTGCCGATGACGCCGTACAGGGCGCGGGTGATCACCTCGCTGGGCGCGCCCGCGGCCGGCCCGGAGGTGGCGAGGAGCCCGGTCAGCACCCAGAAGAGATTGCCCACGGCGGTCACGGCCACGGCCTGCCACAGGCCCAGGCCCATCAGGACGAGGGCACCGCCGATGACGAGGCTGAGGTAGTTGACGTTCGCCGCGGCCCACACGGAGAAGAGCTCGCGCGGATGTCCGTGGCGCTCGCTGTCGGGGATGTGATCGATGCCGTGGGCCTCGATGCGGCCGGGCCGGTCGGCCGGCGGGGTGACCTCGGCGCGGGCGGCGCCGGGGTCGGGGATCGTGGAAGCCATGCGGCCCTCCGGATGCGTGTGGTGCCCACCTGGTTGCTTATTGGTCGCACACTCAATAGCATCGCCGGTATGCCGTCAAGCGTCCAGCGCAAGAGAATTCGGAAAACTCCCGAGGCCCGCAGGGCGGAGATCGTGGAGACCGCGGCCCGCGTCGCCCTGACCGAGGGCCTGGAGTGCGTCACGCTCCGGCGCATCGCCGACGAGCTCGCCGTACGACCCGGGCTGATCAGCCACTACTT
This sequence comes from Streptomyces sp. NPDC053513, assembly GCF_044544765.1. Lineage (NCBI taxonomy): Bacteria > Bacillati > Actinomycetota > Actinomycetes > Kitasatosporales > Streptomycetaceae > Streptomyces > Streptomyces sp. NPDC053513. The sequence goes on along the minus strand of NZ_JBITXP010000025.1, from coordinate 2,626 downwards.
CCCCTCGGCGGAGGATCTGGTGGCCGAGGCCTTCAGCGTCGCCGCCACCGGTGAGCTCGACGCCCTGCTGCCCGCCGACCGCCCCGACGGGACCCCCACGCAGTACCTCGCGCGCTACTTCGCCCTCTCGGCCGGAGAGGCGTACGACGACATCAGCCGCCTGTGGATCAACGCCCGGCACCTCAGCCGCTACCGGCCCGTGCTCCGCGACCGGGTCGCCGAACAGGAGCTCGCCTCCGACGACCGCCTCGAAGACCTCATCCGCGAGGGCGTCGAGCGCGGCGAGTTCCGCACGGACGACCCGCGCGCGGCGGCCATCCAGATCCTGGTGGTCCTCGACGGCCTCGGCGCCCACGCCAACACCGACCGCACCAACCGCCCGGAGGCGGTGACGCGGATGGCGGTGACGACGGCGGAACGGGAACTCGGCCTGCCGTACGGCGCCCTGACGGACGTACGGCTGCCGGGGGAACCGGCTGAACGGACCGGCCCGGCCGAACTGACCGACCAGGCCGATCCGGTGCCACCGGCCGAGCCACGCTGACGAGCGGAGGCCGCCACGTCACACCGGACGGCGCGCACCCGCGCGCCCGCAGGTCCCGCTGACGGGCGGCGCCTCCGCCGGCGAGCGACACCGGGCTGCCTCCGCCCACGACCGGCACCGGGCCGGCGGCCGTCCCGCCCACCGTCCCCTCCCCCGCCACACCAGCCCCCCCCACCCTCCACCTCCACCTCCACCCCGCCTTCCGCACCTTCCTGGAGCCACCGTGCGCACCCGACTCGTCCTGCACTCCGCCCGTCTGCTCGACCCCGGCACGGGGGCGTTCCTGCCGGAGACCGCGCTCGCCGTCTCCGACGACGGCCGGATCGCCGCCCTGGGCGACGACCGCGAGATCCGGGCGCTGGCCGCTCCGGCGACGACCGTCGTCGACCTCGGGGGAGCCGTCGTCACCCCCGGCTTCGTCGACGGCCACCTGCACCCCGTCTCCGGGGCCGAACTCACCCACGGCCTCGACCTGTCGTACTGCGCCGACCTCGACGACGTACGGGAGGCGCTGGCGCGCGAGGTGCGGTCCCTCGACCGCGGCCAGTGGCTCTTCGGCTGGGGCCTGGACCCGAACGTCTTCGGCGACCGGCCCGTCGGGACCGCCCCCTTCGACGCGGTGCTCGACGGGGTGCCGGCCTTCCTGCTGCTCTTCGACGCGCACTCGGCCCTGGCCAGCCGCCGGGCCCTCGAACTCGCCGGGGTCGACGGTCCCCGCACCTTCGACCAGGCCTCCGCCGAGGTCGTCTGCGACGCCGACGGACGCCCGACCGGACTGCTCCAGGAGGACGCCGCCTGCGAGCTGGTCGAGCGGGTCGCCCCCCGGCCGACGCGCGAGGAGAGCCGGCAGCGGCTCGCGGCGGCGCTGCGGTCCATGGCGGCGGCGGGCCTCACCGGCGGTCACGCCATGGACGCCAACGGCGACAGCCTCGCCCTGTACGAAGAGCTCGACGCGGCCGGCGAGCTGCCACTGCGGCTCCGGGTCGCGCCCTGGTGCCAGCCGGGCACCGACGCCGACGGGGTGCGCGCGCTGATCGAGCAGCAGGGCACGGGCGGGGAGCTGTGGCGGGTCGCCGGTGTGAAGCTCTTCATGGACGGGACGATCGACAACGGCACGGCGTGGCTGGAACGGCCCGACTGCCACGGCGAGTCCACTCACGCGTTCTGGCCGGACCCCGAGGCGTACACCCGGATCATCGGGGAGCTGCACCGGGCCGGGGTGCCGACGGCGACGCACGCCATCGGCGACGCGGCCGTACGGCACGTCCTGGACTCCGTCGAGAAGGCGCGGGCGGGCGAGGACGGCGGTGCGGTACGGCACCGGGTCGAGCACATCGAGACGGTGCCGGACGACACGCTGCGCCGCTTCGCCGAGCTGGGCGTCCTGGCGTCGATGCAGCCCACGCACTGCTGCGACTTCACCCGCGCCGACCACACCGACAACTGGTCGCGGCGCCTCGGCGAGGAGCGCGCCGCGCGCGCGTGGCGCTGCCGGGACCTGGCGGACTCGGGGGCGACCGTGGTCCTCGGCTCGGACTGGCCGATCGCGCCGTTCCCGCCGCTGGGCGTGATGGCGGGGGCCCGGCACCGGCGCCCGAGCCGTGACCTCGGGCAGGCGCCGCACGGGCCGGAGCAGGCGCTCACGGCGCTGGAGGCGCTGCGGGGGATGACGACGGCGGCGGCGTACGCGGCGGGCGAGGAGCACGAGGCGGGTCGGCTGGCCGTCGGCTTCCGCGCCGACCTGACGGTCCTGGGGGCCGACCCCCTGACGACCCCGGCGACGGAACTCCCGGACGTCCCGGTCCGCCTGACGGCGGTGGCGGGGCGGGTGATGTTCCGAGCGACGGACCTCTGACGGCCCCGACCCGCGCGACCGCACGTCCTGCCGGGGCGGTGCCCCACCACCCGCCCGCGGGCGCCCGCCCTGCGGGGCGGTACCCCCGCCCACCCGCCGTGTGCCCGCGCCCGTGCTGGGCGTTGCCCCCTGCCCGTGTGGGGCCCGCGCCCTGCGGGGCGGTGCCCCTCGCCCACCCCCGTGTGGGCAATCGTCCCGCTGGGGCGGGACGGGTGGGCACACGGGAC
>NZ_JBITXP010000024.1:0-116847 GCF_044544765.1 Streptomyces sp. NPDC053513 | reverse complement strand
CGGGTTCAGGCGCGGGACGCGGAGGCGCCGCTGAAGGGCGCCGTCCCGTGTGCCCACCCGTCCCGCCCCAGCGGGACGACTGCCCACACGGCGGGAGGGAGCCGCCCCGCCGGGCGCGGGCCCCGCACGGAGGTGCGGGAGGAGCACGGCCCTGCAGGGCGCGGGTCTCATACGGGGGTGCGGGAGGGGCATCGCCCCGCCGGGCGGGGGAGCCGTCCCGCAAGGCTCGGGATCGCGTGGGCGGGGGCGGCGCCCAGCAGGGTGCGGGTGGGGCAGGGCCTACATCTCTCCCAGCGTCACCTTCGTCTCGCGCGCCACCCCACCCCGCACATACCCCACCACCACCACATCCCCCGGCTTCATCGAAGCCAACGCCTCCGCGAGCGACGTGATCGTCGTGATCTCCGCGTCGCCGAGGCGCGTGATCACGTCCCCCGGCCTCAGCCCCGCCTTCCCGGCCGCCCCGTCCGCCGGCGCCTCGACCACCGCGACGCCCGCCGGCTTGTAGCCGTCGTCGAGGACGGTGCGGCCGGTGATGTTGAGGGCCGCCCGCCCGGAGTCCGTCACCTTGCCGTTCCTGACGATCTGGTCCGCGATCGTCCGCACCATCGACGCGGGGATCGCGAAGCCGATGCCGGGCGCCGAGCCGCCGCCCAGCTCGGGGTCGGTCGCGGCGAGCGTGGGGATGCCGATGACCTCGCTGTCGAGGTTCACGAGGGCGCCGCCGCTGTTCCCGGGGTTGATCGCGGCCGACGTCTGGACCATGTTCCCGATGGTCGCGCCGGTGCCGCCGCCGGTCCGGCCCTCGCTGACGGTCCGGCCGGTCGCCGAGACGATGCCCTGGGTCACGCTGCCGGACAGGCCCAGCGGGGAGCCCATCGCGAGCACGATCTGCCCCATGTCGACGGTGGCCGAGTTGCCGAACTTCGCCGCCTTCAGCCCCTGGGGCACGCTGTCCAGCTTGAGCACGGCGAGGTCCTGCTCGGGGTAGGAGGAGACGAGCCGTGCCGTCACGGGCTGCCCGCCGGTGGCCGCCGTGACCTTGAAGCTCTTCTCCTGGCCGACCACGTGCGCGTTGGTGACGATGTGCCCCTTGGCGTCGTAGACGACGCCGGAGCCGAGGCTGTTCGCCGCCTCGATCTGCACGACGGACGGCAGGACGTTCCTGATGACGGTCCGGTAGTCGTCCTGGAGCTCGTTGGCGGCGAGCGGCGCCGCCGCCTGGGTGGACCGCTCCGGGGCGGACGCGTCCCCGTCGGCGGCGGAGCAGCCGCCGGCCAGCGCGACGGCGCAGGCCCCGGCGGTGAGGGGGAGCAGGACACGACGGGTACGGCCACGAACGCGGTCAGGGGAGACGTCCATGTCCGGAGTATCCGGTTCCGACCCGCCCCGGGCCCGGTGAGCGCACCCGTTCAGGGGCGCGCCCGCCGGGTCTCCGTCAGCCCCGCACCCCGCACAGGTGCAGCAGCGCCGCGAGCCGTCGGTACGGCTCCGTGCGCCCGGCCCGGTCCTCGGCGGCGAGCAGCCGCTCCAGCTCCTCGGCGGCGGGCAGGCCCGCGTCGGCGGGGATGTCGTCCGTGAAGACCCGCACCCCGTACCAGGCGTGCAGTGGCGCCGCGATCCCCGAGAGCGTCGCCGTGAGCGCCTCCAGCCGGTCGGCCCGCACCTTGACGCCGTTGTCGTCCGTGTAGACGTCGGAGTCGAAGGCCGCGAGCGCCCCGGACCAGTCCCCGGCGAGCCCCGGTCGCATGGCCAGGGCCTCCGCGTTCCGTACCACCAGGGACAGCAGGCCGCCGGGGGCCAGCATCCGGGCCAGTCCCGCGAGCAGCGCGTCGGGCTCGTCCGCGTACATCAGCACGCCGTGGCAGAGGACCACGTCGAAGCTGCCGGGAAGGAAGTGCACCCCGGTCTCGCGCCCGTCGCCCTCGATCAGCCGGACCCGCTCACGGATCCCGGCGGGCTCCGTCGCCAGCGAGTCCCGGGCCGCCTTGAGGAGGTCGGGATCGGCCTCCAGGCCGGTCACGGTGTGCCCGGCACGGGCGAGGCGCAGGGCCTGGGTGCCCTGTCCCATGCCCGCGTCGAGGATCCGCAGGCGCTGGCCCACGGGGTAGCGGGCGGTTATCTGCTCGTCGAGCTGACGGGCGATGATCTCCTGCCGGATGGTGTCGCGCAGCCCGCCGTGGGCGGCGGGCCAGTGCGCGACGACGGGCAGCACCGGGCCGCCCGATTCCGACGCGGCCTCGCCGAACGCGCGCCCGCCGAACTCCGAGCTGTCGGCGCTCAGGGTCGCTCTCCGCGCTTGACCTGCGGCTTCGGCAGACGCAGTCGGCGCATCTGGAGCGTGCGCATCAGGCCGTAGGCGATGGCGCCGCGCTTCGGCTCGTTCGGGAAGCGCTCGTTCAGCTGCTTCCGCAGACGGAGCCAGATGCCGATCGAGTCGATGACGATCAGGACGATCACACCGAGCCACAGCAGCAGGGAGATGTTCTGCAGCGCCCGGTTGGCGTTGCCGAACAGCGACAGCACGAGGATCACCACGGCCATCGGCAGGAAGAACTCGGCGATCGCGAACCGGGAGTCGACGAAGTCGCGCACGAAGCGGCGGACCGGCCCCTTGTCGCGGGCGGGCAGGTAACGCTCGTCGCCGCTGGCCAGCGCCTCGCGCTGCCGGGCCAGGTCCGAGCGGCGTGCCTCGCGCTGGCGCTTGGCGGCCTCCTTGCGGTCGGTCGGCACCGTCGCGGCGCGCCGGCGCTGGGACTGCGCGTCGCTCCGCTTCGGAGTCGGGCGGCCCTTGGGGGCCTCGGGGTCGCGGGGCTGCTTGGTGGAGAGGTCCGCCGTCACCTTGTCGGTGGGGGCCTTCTCGTCCTTCGAACGGCTACGGAACACAAAACCCAAGGGTACGGGGTGGCGGGCATGAACCCCATGCGGGCCGGGAACGATCCGCTAACGGACTGCGTCTTCGGGCGTACGTACGCGAGGACGGGCGTGGTCTCCCCGAGATCCACCTACTCCCTGCGCGGGAGGAGACTCCGCGCGCAGTCGTCCTTGGGGAGGAGCGCATCCCGCTCCGAACAGTGCGGTAATGGAGACAGGGCCCGTACTGTGGATCCTGTTGGAGAGCTGGAGCCGAAGTCCGTCAGAAGGGGGCGCGCGAAGCCCATGAGCGGTGTCATGAAGCGTATGGGGATGATCTTCCGCGCGAAGGCGAACAAGGCCCTTGACCGGGCCGAGGATCCGCGCGAGACGCTCGATTACTCCTACCAGAAGCAGTTGGAGCTGCTGCAGAAGGTGCGGCGGGGCGTCGCCGACGTCGCCACCTCCCGCAAGCGGCTCGAACTCCAGCTGAACCAGCTGCAGGGCCAGTCCGCCAAGCTGGAGGACCAGGGCCGCAAGGCGCTGGCGCTCGGCCGCGAGGACCTGGCGCGCGAGGCGCTGTCCCGGCGGGCCGCGCTCCAGCAGCAGGTCAGCGACCTGGAGGTACAGCACCAGACGCTGCAGGGCGAGGAGGAGAAGCTCACCCTCGCCGCCCAGCGTCTCCAGGCCAAGGTGGACGCCTTCCGCACCAAGAAGGAGACCATCAAGGCGACCTACACGGCGGCCCAGGCGCAGACCCGGATCGCCGAGTCGTTCTCCGGCATCTCGGAGGAGATGAGCGACGTCGGCCTGGCGATCCAGCGGGCCGAGGACAAGACCGCCCAGCTCCAGGCGCGCGCCGGCGCGATCGACGAGCTGCTCGCCTCGGGCGCGCTCGACGACCAGTCGGGCCTGGCCAAGGACGACATCCAGGCCGAGCTGGACCGGCTGTCCGGCGGCACGGACGTCGAGCTGGAGCTCCAGCGGATGAAGGCCGAGCTGGCCGGCGGGCCCTCGGCGCAGCAGCAGGCCATCGAGGGCGGTGGCGCGGCCGCGCCGCAGGACCGCACGCAGCAGTCCCACCCGCGCTTCGAGAAGTAGCCTCGGCGGAAGCGGCTTCGGCGACAGACAGGACGCGTCATGATCGTACGGATCATGGGGGAGGGCCAGTGGAAGCTGGCCGACAGCCACTTCGTCGAGCTGAACAAGCTCGACGACGAGCTGCTCGAAGAGATGGAGGCGGGGGACGAGGAAGGGTTCCGGCGCACGCTGTGCGCCCTCCTCGACGCCGTCCGCAGGCTCGGTTCGACCCTGCCGGACGACGCGCTGGAGCCCTCTGAGCTGATCCTTCCGGCTCCGGACGCGAGTCTGGACGAAGTCCGCGAGATGCTCTCGGAAGACGGCCTCATCCCCGGCTGACCACCCCGCCGGGCGCCCCCCACCCACCGTGGGGAGCGCCCGCCGGACGGCGCCCGCCCTTCGCGCCCCACTGCGGGCTGCACCCGCCGGGCGGTGCCCACCCTTCGCGCCTCCCGTTGCGGGCTGCGCCCGCGGGGCGGTGCCCACCCCGTTGTGGGCAGTCGTTCCGCTGGGGCGGAACGGGTGGGCACAACGGACCCGCGCCCTGCCGGCGCCCGAGGCTTCTGTGCCTGGACCCGTACCGGGCTGTGCGCCGCACACGAGGTGCGGGTCAGGGCGCGGAAAGCGGAGGCGCCGCTGAAGGGCGCCGTTCCGTGTGCCCACCCGTCCCGCCCTGCGGGACGATTGCCCACACGGCGGGTGGGAGCCGCCCCGCAGGGGGCGGGCCCCACACGGCGCGGGCCCCACACGGCGCGGGCCCCACACGGCGCCGCCCCGCCACGCGGCGCCCGGCCCGGCACCGCCCCACGCGCCGCCGGCTCAGGGGCAGAGGGGGAGCGGGGGCCGCCCCGCAGGGACCCGTACCGTGGCTTCGTGAACCCCACCGGCCCCACCCCCGGCACCCCCCACGCCCGCCTCCGCGACTGGTTCCGCGCGCACCCCCTCGCCTTCGACGCGGTGATCGCCGCCGGCTCGCTCGTCGCGATGGTCGCCGGGTCCTTCACCGATCCGCACGGCAGCCCGGACGGGCCGACCTTCGGGGACCGCACGCCCGACATGTGGAGCGTGTTCGCCATGATCGCGGGCGCCGCCGCGCTGGTGATGCGCCGGCGCAGGCCCTTCGCGGTGCTCTCCTTCACCGTCGTGATCACCCTCGTCGAGCTGATCGACGACAACCGCCCCGCCCCGATCGCGATGAGCGCCGTCGTCGCGCTCTACACGGTCGCCGCCCGCACCGACCGGCCCACCACCTGGCGGGTCGGCCTCGCCACGATGGCCGCGCTCACCGCCGCGGCCATGGCCTTCGGCCCGACCCCCTGGTACGCGCAGGAGAACCTCGGCGTCTTCGCCTGGACCGGGATGGCGGCCGCGGCCGGGGACGCGGTCCGCAGCCGCCGGGCCTTCGTGGACGCCATCCGGGAGCGGGCCGAACGGGCTGAGCGGACCCGTGAGGAGGAGGCCGGGCGGCGGGTCGCCGAGGAGCGGCTGCGGATCGCCCGCGACCTCCACGACGTCGTCGCCCACCACATCGCGCTGGTGAACGTGCAGGCCGGGGTCGCCGCCCACGTCATGGACAAGCGCCCCGACCAGGCCAAGGAGGCCCTCGCGCACGTCCGCGAGGCCAGCCGTTCCGCCCTGGACGAGCTGCGCGCCACCGTCGGCCTGCTGCGCCAGTCCGGCGACCCGGAGGCCCCCACCGAGCCCGCCCCGGGCCTCGCCGTCCTGGACGGGCTGCTCGACAGCTTCCGCAAGGCCGGGCTCCCCGTCACCCTGGCCCGCGCCGACGAGGGCCTGACCCTGCCCGCGACCGTCGACCTCGCGGCGTACCGGATCGTGCAGGAGGCCCTGACCAACGTCCGCAAGCACGCGGGACCGGACGCGAAGGCCGAGGTGAGCGTCGTCCGGGTGGGCCGTACGGTCGAGATCACCGTCCTCGACGACGGCACCCCCCGGACCGTCCCGCCGCAGCCCGGCGAGCAGCCCCCGGTCGGCGGCCACGGACTGCTCGGCATGCGCGAGCGGGTCGGCGCGCTCGGCGGCACCCTCACCGCGGCGCCCCGCTACGGCGGCGGCTTCCGCGTGCAGGCGATACTGCCGGTGACGTCCCGCACGGGGGAGGACCAGGCATGACCATTCGCGTACTGCTCGCCGACGACCAGGCCCTGCTCCGCAGCGCCTTCAAGGTCCTGGTGGACTCGGAGCCCGACATGGAGGTCGTCGGGGAGGCGCCGGACGGCGACGGGGCGGTCGCGCTGGCCCGTTCCACGCGGCCGGACGTCGTCCTGATGGACATCCGGATGCCGGGCACCGACGGCCTCGCCGCCACCCGGATGATCACGGCGGACCCCGAGCTGGCCGACGTACGGATCGTCATGCTGACCACCTTCGAGGTCGACGAGTACGTCGTGCAGTCGCTGCGCGCCGGCGCCTCCGGCTTCCTCGGCAAGGGCGCCGAGCCGGAGGAGCTCCTCGGCGCGATCCGGATCGCCCACGCCGGCGAGGCGCTGCTCTCCCCGGCCGCCACCAAGGGCCTGATCGCCTCCTTCCTCGCCCAGGCCCCGGGCGCGGACACCGCGAACGCGGCCGGCGACGCCCGCACCGAGCGGCTCGCCGCGCTCACCGCCCGGGAGCGCGAGGTCCTCGTCCTCGTCGCGGGCGGCCTGTCGAACGACGAGATCGCCGAGCGGCTCGACGTCAGCCCGCTCACGGTGAAGACGCACGTCAACCGGACCATGGCCAAGCTCGGCGCCCGCGACCGGGCCCAGCTGGTGGTCACCGCCTACGAGTCCGGCCTCGTACGCCCCCGGGTGGAGTGAGGCGGAGCGGGCGCGTACTCCAGACGCGGTATGCGCGGCGTAAAGAAGTGGACCCGGGGGCCGAGGACTTCCGGCCGCGGATGGCAGATCGTATAGGCGGGGGGCACCTCCGGCGGGTCCATCGGGTCCGGGCCGGGGTCTTGGCTGCTCCCGCCTGTCGACGAGTACGCCACAGAAGAGAGACCCCATGTCCTGGCTGTCCAGATTCAGCCTCGCGCAACGGGCCCTGATCGGGCTGATGTCCCTTGTCGCGCTCCTCTTCGGAGTGATCGCGATCCCGCAGTTGAAGCAGCAGTTGTTCCCCTCGATCGAGCTCCCGATGGTCTCGATCATCGCCCCGTACCAGGGCGCCTCGCCCGACGTGGTCGAGAAGCAGGTCGTGCGGCCGCTGGAGAACAACCTCAAGGCCGTCGACGGCATCAAGGGCATCACGTCCACCGCCTCCGAGGGCAGCGCCGTCATCATGGCCAGCTTCGACTACGGGGACGAGGGGACCAAGCAGCTCGTCGCCGACGTCCAGCAGGCAGTCAACCGGGCCCGGGCCACGCTGCCCGACTCGGTCGACCCGCAGGTGGTGGCCGGCTCCACCGACGACATCCCGACCGTCGTCCTCGCCGTCTCCTCGGACAAGGACCAGCAGGCCCTCGCCGACCAGCTGGAGCGCACCGTCGTCCCGGCCCTGGAGGACATCGACGGGGTCGCCCAGGTCACGGTGGACGGGGTGCAGGACCTCCAGGTCTCCGTCACGCCCGACGACCGCAAGCTCGCGGCGGCCGGCCTGACCTCGATGAAGCTCGCCGAGGCGATCCGCAACGGCGGCGGCACGATGCCCGCCGGCGCCTTCTCCGAGGCCGGCAAGAGCCGCACCGTCCAGGTCGGCGGCGGCTACACCTCGCTGCGGCAGATCGAGGACCTGCGGATCAAGCCCGCGAAGGGCAGGGCGGTCCGCCTCGGCGACGTCGCGACCGTCCGGCAGGAGGAGTCGCGACGCGTCTCCATCACCCGCACCGACGGCAAGCCCAGCCTCGCCGTGATGGCCACCATGGACAAGGACGGCAGCGCCGTCGCCATCTCCGACGCGGTCGCGGACAAGCTGCCGCAGCTGCGCAAGGACCTCGGCGCGGGCGCCGAGCTGACCGTGGTCTCCGACCAGGGCCCGGCCGTCGCCAAGTCGATCTCCGGTCTCACCACGGAGGGCGCGCTCGGCCTGGTCATGGCCGTCCTGGTCATCCTGGTCTTCCTCGCCTCGCTGCGCTCCACCCTGGTCACCGCCGTCTCCATCCCGCTCTCGGTCGTCCTCGCCCTGATCGTGCTGTGGACCCGTGACCTCTCGCTGAACGTGCTGACCCTCGGCGCGCTCACCATCGCCATCGGCCGGGTCGTCGACGACTCGATCGTGGTCCTGGAGAACATCAAGCGGCACCTCGGCTACGGCGAGGAGCGCGAGACCGCGATCATCACGGCGGTCAAGGAGGTCGCCGGCGCGGTCACCTCCTCCACGCTCACCACGGTCGCCGTCTTCCTGCCGATCGGCCTGGTCGGCGGCATGATCGGCGAGCTGTTCGGCTCCTTCAGCCTGACCGTCACGGCGGCGCTCCTCGCCTCGCTGTTGGTCTCGCTGACGGTGGTCCCGGTCCTCTCGTACTGGTTCCTGCGCGCCCCCAAGGGCACCTCGGAGGACCCGGAGCAGGCCCGCAGGGCGGCCGAGGAGAAGGAGAACAGGAGCAGGCTGCAGCGCGCGTACGTGCCGGTGCTGCGCTTCGCGACCCGCCGCCGCCTCACCAGCCTGGCGATCGCCCTCGTGGTCCTGGTCGTCACCTTCGGCATGGCGCCGCTGCTGAAGACCAACTTCTTCGACCAGGGCGAGCAGCCGGTCCTGACGGTCAAGCAGAAGCTGGCGCCCGGCACCGCCCTCGCCGCCGCGGACGAGGCCGCGAAGAAGGTCGAGAAGGTCCTCGCCGGCACCGAGGGCGTGAAGGACTACCAGGTCACCGTCGGCTCCTCCGGCTGGATGGCGGCCTTCGGCGGCGGCACCGGCTCGAACCAGGCCTCCTTCCAGGTGACCCTGGAGGACTCGGCCTCGTACGAGAAGACCCGCGACGCGATCGACGCGGAGCTCGGCAGGCTCGACGGCATCGGCGACACCTCGATCTCGGCCGGCGCCGCCTTCGGCAACCAGGACCTGAGCGTCGTCGTCAAGGCCGGTGACCCGGAGGTCCTGAAGAAGGCCTCGGAGCAGGTCAGGAACGCGGTGGCGGGCCTCGAGAACGTCACGGACGTCCAGAGCGACCTGTCCCAGTCGGTGCCCCGGGTCTCGGTGAGGGCCAATGCCAAGGCGGCCGACGCCGGCTTCGACGACACCACCCTGGGGATGATCGTCTCCCAGGCCGTCCGCGGCACCCCGGCCGCCAAGGCGACCCTCGACGACACCGAGCGGGACGTCCTGATCACCTCGGCGAAGCCGGCCACGACCCTGGCCGAGCTGAAGGCGCTGCCCCTCGGCCCGGTCAGGCTGGGCGACATCGCGACCGTCGAGCTGGTGCCCGGCCCGGTCTCCATGACCCGGATCGACGGCGCCCGCGCGGCGACGATCACGGCCAAGCCGACCACCGACAACACGGGTGAGGTCAGCGCGGCGCTCCAGACGAAGCTCAACGGCCTCGACCTGCCGGACGGCGCCACGGCGACCGTCGGCGGCGTCTCCGAGGACCAGGCCGAGGCGGCGAGCAGCATGGCCCTGGCGATGCTCGCGGCCGTGGCGATCGTCTTCATGCTCCTGGTCGCGACCTTCCGGTCGCTGGTCCAGCCGCTGATCCTGCTGGTCTCCATCCCGTTCGCGGCGACCGGCGCCCTCGGCCTGCTGGTCGCGACGGGCACGCCGATGGGCGTCCCGGCGATGATCGGCATGCTGATGCTGATCGGCATCGTGGTCACCAACGCGATCGTCCTGATCGACCTGATCAACCAGTACCGGGCCCAGGGCCTGGGCGTGGTCGAGGCGGTGATCGAGGGCGGCCGGCACCGGCTGCGTCCGATCCTCATGACCGCCCTGGCGACGATCTTCGCGCTGCTGCCGATGGCGCTCGGCGTCACCGGCGAGGGCGGGTTCATCGCCAAGCCGCTGGCCGTGGTGGTGATCGGCGGTCTGATCACCTCGACGCTGCTGACCCTCCTCCTCGTCCCGACGCTCTACGCGATGGTGGAGCTCCGCAAGGAGCGCCGCGCGAAGAAGAAGGCGGCGAAGCGCGCGGCGAAGTCCGGCGAGGCGCCGGTCCCGCCGCAGGCGAAGGAACCGGCGGCGGTCTGATCCGCACGGCACGTCCATCCGTACGGCATGACGAAGGGGCGCCCGGCGCGATGCGGGGCGCCCCTTCCGTGTGTCCGTACGAGGAACCGTTACGGCAGCGCCAGCATCCGCTCCAGGGCGAGCTTGGCGAAGCTCTCGGTCTCCTTGTCGACCTGGATCTGGTTGACGAGGTTGCCCTCGGCCAGGGACTCCAGGGTCCACACCAGGTGGGGGAGGTCGATGCGGTTCATCGTCGAGCAGAAGCAGACCGTCTTGTCGAGGAAGACGATCTCCTTGCCCTGGTCGGCGAACCGGTTCGCCAGCCGCCGGACGAGGTTCAGCTCCGTGCCGATGGCCCACTTGGAACCGGCCGGGGCCGCCTCCAGGGTGTTGATGATGTACTCGGTCGAGCCCACGTAGTCCGCGGCGGCGACGACCTCGTGCTTGCACTCGGGGTGGACGAGGACGTTCACGCCCGGGATGCGCTCGCGCACGTCGTTGACCGAGTCCAGCGAGAAGCGGCCGTGCACCGAGCAGTGGCCCCGCCACAGGATCATCTTGGCGGCGCGCAGCTCCTCGACGGTGAGCCCGCCGTTCGGCTTGTGCGGGTTGTAGACCACGCAGTCGTCCAGGGACATGCCCATGTCGCGGACGGCGGTGTTGCGGCCCAGGTGCTGGTCCGGCAGGAAGAGCACCTTCTCGCCCTGCTCGAAGGCCCAGTTCAGGGCCCGCTCGGCGTTGGACGAGGTGCAGATCGTGCCCCCGTGCTTGCCGGTGAAGGCCTTGATGTCGGCCGAGGAGTTCATGTACGAGACGGGCACGACCTGCTCGGCGATGCCGGCCTCGGTCAGCACGTCCCAGCACTCGGCGACCTGCTCGGCGGTGGCCATGTCGGCCATCGAGCAGCCGGCCGCGAGGTCGGGCAGGACGACCTTCTGCTCGTCGCCGGTGAGGATGTCGGCCGACTCGGCCATGAAGTGCACGCCGCAGAAGACGATGTACTCGGCCTCGGGCTTGGCGGCGGCGTCGCGCGCGAGCTTGAAGGAGTCACCGGTCACGTCGGCGAACTGGATGACCTCGTCGCGCTGGTAGTGGTGGCCGAGCACGAAGACCTTGTCCCCGAGCTTCTCCTTCGCGGCGCGGGCGCGCTCCACGAGGTCCGGGTCGGAGGGCGACGGCAGATCGCCCGGACACTCCACGCCGCGCTCGCTCTTCGGGTCGGCCTCGCGGCCGAGCAGGAGCAGGGCGAGCGGCGTCGGCTGGACGTCCAGGGGCTGGGCGGTGGTCACGTCACGCACCCTTTCTTCGGGGAACCTTTTCGTCGAAATGACGCTATCTATCATAACCTGCTTCACGTCATATTGACGATGTCCATAGTGTCGATGTGACGAATTCGCCGTCCGCGCTCCCGGACGGGGTGTGCGAGCATGAAAGGGGGAAGACCCCACTCGGCCCGGAATGAATCCGGGGCACCGTCGGTTTCAACCGTCGGCAAGCAGTCTCCGTACACACCGGGAGAGAAGCAGATGTCCGTATCGGACGAGAAGACCACTGTCAGCGACGGCATCCTCCTGTCCGACGCCGCCGCGGCCAAGGTCAAGGCCCTCCTCGACCAGGAAGGCCGCGAGGACCTGGCCCTGCGCGTCGCCGTTCAGCCCGGCGGCTGCTCCGGCCTGCGTTACCAGCTGTTCTTCGACGAGCGTTCGCTCGACGGCGATGTCGTGAAGGACTTCGACGGCGTCAAGGTCGTGACCGACCGCATGAGCGCCCCGTACCTCGGGGGCGCGTCGATCGACTTCGTCGACACGATCGAGAAGCAGGGCTTCACCATCGACAACCCGAACGCCACGGGCTCCTGCGCCTGCGGCGACTCGTTCAGCTAAGCCTGTACGCGTGAGGGCGGCGGGGCCCGGGCCCCCCCGGGGCCCCCCCCCCCCCCCGGGGCGGCGGCCCCCACCCCCCCCGCCCCCCCCCCCCCCCCCCCCCCCCCCCCCCCCCCCCCCGTGTCCGGAGACCGTCAGCGCCGCGGCACCGACTCCCCGCTCGCCGCGTCGACCACCGGCCGCCCGCCCAGCGGGCTCTGGAGCTCCACGGTCAGCGTGATCTCCTTGGCGATCGCGATGCACGCCCGCCCGGGATCGGACTTCTCGTCGATCCGCACGCTCACCTTCGCCGGCGACTCCACCGCCTTCGCGGTGTAGGTGCTGCACACCCCGCCCCAGAAGGTGACCGACAGCTTCCGGCCGTCCTCCGCCGTCCGGTACGACTCGATCCGCCGGGCCGGCGCCGTGCCCTCGTCCGGCGAGGGCTTCACCGGCGCCAGGTACTCCGGGGCGACCGCCGTCTCCGTCACCGTGTACGGCGCCGCGTCCACCGGGTCCGCCGTGAACAGCCACGCCGGCACGAGCACCCGCTCGCCCGCCACGTCCTGCGCGGCCAGCCCGAAGACCGCGCCCGTCACCGGGACCTCGGTCGGCGGAGCCGTGTCCCCGGTCGGCCGGCAGGGCGCGGCCGGGTCGGCCTTCCCGCTCCCGTCGACCGGCGCCGGGCCGCCCCCGCCGCTTCCCTCGACCCCGGCCGGCGGGTCCGTCGCGCAGCCGCCGATGCCGACCGGGCCGGCGCCCTTCGCCTTCTCGTTCAGCTCCGCGAGCGCCTTCACCGCCCCGACCACCGGATACGTGGCGCCCTTCGCCGGCTCCTTCAGCGTCCCGCTCCCGGAGACCGGCCGGCCGTCCGGACCGATGCGCAGCCCCGTCGACCAGCCGTAGGTCGGCAGCCCGTCCACCACCGGATCGGCGTTGACCACCCGCACCGAACCGTCCATCACCTGGTCCGCCGACACCTTCGCGTCGTCCTGGCCCAGGGCCTTCAGGACGGGGGCGGCCGCCGCCCTCGCCGCCGCCTCGCTCACCGGCGTACGGCCCGAGGCGGGGGGCTTCGCCGCGCCCGGGGGCGGGCACGCCGGGCCCTTGAGGCAGGCGTCGCCGACCGGACCGCCGTCGTACCAGGAGTACGTCCAGCTGCCCGGAGCCGCCTTCATCACGTCGAGCCGCGGTCCCGAACCGTCCTTCTCCGGCCGGATCGTCCAGACGTCCCCGACCAGCTCCGGGCGGCCCTCGACCCCGAGCGCCTCGGCCAGCCTGGTCACCTCCGCGGAGGTGACCAGGCCCTCGGGCCGGTGGACCGCGGCCGAGGAGGGCCCTTGGGGGAGGGGGCCCTTGGCTTTGTAGACCGTCCCGTGCGCGCCGCCGCTCGGGTCCGGCTCACCGGGGGCGATCCCGGGACCGCCGCTGCCGCCGCTGCCGAGCCGCAGCGGCGGGGGCGGTCCGCCGGCGTCCTTCGCGGCCGCCCCGTCCGGCCGGGCATCGCCGGACGCCGTGGCCGCCAGATAGACGCCACCGCCTCCGGCGAGCAGGACGCCCGCCGCCACCGAGGCGGCGATGACGTTCCGTCGCCTCCGCACGTTCTCCGTACCGCTCACCGCAACGCTCCCTCGTCTCGACCGGATGCCGATGGGACGGAGCGGACGCGCGGACGGTTCCCTCCGTCCGTCAGCCGCCGTACTCGACGGTGGCGTCGATCAGCCGCGCCGAGGCCGCCGGAACGACGACGCCGTGGATCGACGCGGGGGAGACCCGAACGGGGTCCGGGCCGGCCGGAGCCACCCAGTGGGGGGCCATCCGGGCGCCGTCCCCGCGCAGCTGGGCGAGGCTCAACTCGGACTCGTGACGCTCACGAGGAGCGGGATACGTGGTCATGGGCGCACCGTATGCACCGCACCGCTCCGGGGAAAAGACCTACTCTGGGGTAGTTTCCACTGTTCGGCAGGACGCCCCCCACCCGGTAGCGTGAACTGTCGTTCTCTCCCGTCGACCGCCACCACCTCCGTTCGAGCGCCCCGTGCGCTCCCACCGAATTCCGCAGGAGCACCCCGCCGTGCGTATCGCAGTCACCGGCTCCATCGCCACCGACCACCTCATGACCTTCCCCGGCCGGTTCGCCGACCAGCTCGTGGCCGACCAGCTCCACACGGTGTCCCTCTCCTTCCTCGTCGACAACCTGGACGTCCGCCGGGGAGGCGTCGCCGCCAACATCTGCTTCGGCATGGGACAGCTCGGCAGCCGCCCCCTCCTCGTCGGCGCGGCCGGCTTCGACTTCGACGAGTACCGCGCCTGGCTCGACCGGCACGGCGTCGACACCGACTCGGTGCGCATCTCCGAGGTCCTGCACACGGCCCGCTTCGTCTGCACCACCGACAAGGACCACAACCAGATCGGCTCCTTCTACACCGGCGCGATGAGCGAGGCCCGGCTGATCGAGCTCAAGGCCGTCGCCGACCGCGTGGGCGGCCTCGACCTGGTCCTCATCGGCGCCGACGACCCCGAGGCGATGCTCCGCCACACGGAGGAGTGCCGGACCCGGTCCATCCCCTTCGCCGCCGACTTCTCGCAGCAGATCGCGCGCATGGACGGCGAGGAGATCCGCACCCTCCTCGACGGCGCGACCTACCTCTTCTCCAACGAGTACGAGAAGGGCCTCATCGAGTCCAAGACCGGCTGGACCGACGCCGAGATCCTCTCCCGCGTCGGCCACCGCATCACCACGCTCGGCTCGCGCGGCGTGCGCATCGAGCGGGTCGGCGAGACCCCCATCGAGGTCGGCTGCCCCGAGGAGACGGCCAAGGTCGACCCCACCGGCGTCGGCGACGCCTTCCGCGCGGGCTTCCTCACGGGCCTGTCCTGGGGCGTCGGCCTGGAGCGGGCGGCGCAGGTCGGCTGCATGCTGGCGACGCTGGTCATCGAGACGCTGGGGACGCAGGAGTACGAGCTGCGGCGGGCGAACTTCATGGAGCGGTTCACGAAGGCGTACGGCGAAGAGGCGGCCACGGAAGTCCAGTCCCACCTCCTCTGATCCCCCCTCGGTCCCCACGCCCACCGGGGCAGCGCCCCCTGTCCGTGTGAGGCCCGCGCCCGCCGGGGCGGCTCCCCCTACCTGTGTGGGCCTGCGCCCTGCGGGGCGGTGCCCCTGCCCACCTCCGTGTGGGCAGTCGTCCCGCTGGGGCGGGACGGGTGGGCACACGGGACGGCGCCCTTCAGCGGCGCCTCCGCGTTCCGCGCCTGAACCCGCACCCCGTGTGCGCCGTACCTGTCGGTGCGGGTTCAGGCACATCAGCCTCGGGCGCCGGCAGGGCGCGGGTCCGTTGTGCCCACCCGTTCCGCCCCAGTGGAACGACTGCCCACAACGGGGGGCAGGGGCACCGCCCCGGCGGACGTGCGCCCACAACGGGGGCGCGGGGGTGGGCACCGCCCCGCGGGTGCAGCCCACGACGGGGTGCGAGGGCGGGCGCCGCCCGGCGGGCGCGCCCGCAACGGCGGGGCATCGCCCGCGCCGGGGGTGGGGGCCGCCCGTCAGGGGACGGCCCCGTGGGCTACGACACCCGCCGGACCACGTACGCCGTCCCGCCCCCCACCCCCGGCGACTCCCCCACATACTCCTGCCCCCGCATCTCGCACCACGCCGGAATGTCCAGCCGCGCCGCCTCGTCGTCCGAGAGCACCGTCACCGTCCCGCCCACCGGCACGTCGCCGATCACCTTCGCGAGTTCGATGACCGGGATCGGGCACCGCTTGCCCAGGGAGTCCACGACGAGGGAGTCCGAGGGCGTCGGGGCCGAGGCGGCGGAGGCGGGGGCCCCGAGCCGCTCCCGTACCCCCGCCACCACACCCGGCAGCACGGCCAGGAAGCGGTCCACGTCCTCCTCCGAGGTCCCCGCCGGCAGCGACACCCGGACGTTCCCCTCACTCAGGACCCCCATCGCGCGCAGCACATGGCTGGGCGTCAGCGTCGAACTCGTGCACGACGAACCGGACGAAACGGAGAAACCCTCCCGGTCCAGCTCCGACAACAGCGTCTCGCCGTCCACGTACAGGCAGGAGAAGGTGACCAGGTGGGGGAGTCGGCGCACCGCGTCGCCCACCACCTCCACGTCCGGCACCAGCTGGGGCACCCGCGTCCGGATCCGGTCCACCAGGGCCCGCAGCCGCTCCCCTTCGGCGGCCGCCTCCGCCCGGACCGCCCGCAGCGAGGCCGCCGCCGCCACGATCGCCGGCAGGTTCTCGAAGCCCGGCGCCCGGCCCGACTCCCGCTCGTCGGAGGGCCCTTGCGGCGCGAACCTGACCCCCTTCCGTACGGCGAGCAGCCCCACCCCCGCGGGCCCGCCCCACTTGTGCGCGCTCGCCGCGAGCAGCGACCAGCCGCCGTCCACCGGGCCCCAGCCCAGGGACTGGGCCGCGTCCACGAGCAGCGGCACGTCCGCCGCCCGGCAGGCCTCGGCGACCTCGGCCACCGGCTGTTCGGTGCCCACCTCGTGGTTGGCCGACTGGAGGCACGCCAGGGCCGTGCCGGGGACGAGCGCGTCCGCGAAGGCGTCCGCGTCCACCGCTCCCGACCGGTCCACCGGCACCTCGGTCACCGTGCCGCCCGCCGCCGCGTGCGTCTCGCCCGCGTGCAGGACGGAGGAGTGTTCGACCGCGGAGACGACGAGCCGGTCTCCGACACGCCGACGTCCCGCGAGCGCGCCGGAGATGCCGGCGTGAACCGCGCGCGTCCCCGAAGGAGTGAACACGAGCTCGTCCGGACGGCACCCCACGGCCTCCGCGGCGGCCTCCCGGGCCGCGTCGAGCAACAGCCGGGCGCGCCGCCCCTCCCGGTACAGCCGGGCGGGGTCGGCCCAGCCCTCGTCGAGGGAGGCGAGCAGCGCCTGACGGGCGACGGGGTGCAGCGGAGCGGCGGACGCGGCGTCGAAGTACGGCATCCGCCCACGGTAGAGCCTGAGACCGCCGCCCCCGCGCCACCCCATGACGAACGCCCCGCAGCCCCGGCCGCGGCCCTCCCGCAGCCCTCCCACCGCCCTGGCCGCGGCCCTCCCACCGCCCTGGGCACGGCTCCCCGCCCTCCCGGGCACGCCCCCGCCCTCCCGCACGCCCCCGTCGCCCTCGGCGTGGTCCCCTTTCCCTGGGCGCAGCCGTACCCCCGCCCCTCGGGCGCAGCCGCACCCCCGCCCCCGGGGCACGGCCGCACCTCCCGCCCCACCCCTCGCCCCACTCCCTCCTCCCCCCATGAGCCCCCGTCAGAACCCCCTCCCCCCACGCCGGCAACCCGCCGAACGGCCGCCTCCCGGCACCCTCCGGAACGGTGGAGTCCACCCCTTCGGGGGCTCGGACGGCGCGTTGGGCACCCTCCCCGCGCGACCCCAAATAGCGTCCAGTAGGGTTTGGTCCGCATAAACATCCAAACCCCTGCCCGCGGCCGGGGCGGCGACCGACCAGCGAGACGGACGGCCGTGGCCGACCACTGCGGGCCGAGACTC
This sequence comes from Streptomyces sp. NPDC053513, assembly GCF_044544765.1. Lineage (NCBI taxonomy): Bacteria > Bacillati > Actinomycetota > Actinomycetes > Kitasatosporales > Streptomycetaceae > Streptomyces > Streptomyces sp. NPDC053513. Next base: position 99,443 of record NZ_JBITXP010000024.1, on the reverse strand, counting down.
TCGGGAAGGCGCTACGTGAGTCCCAACGGCTCCGACCGCTCGTCGCGGCGCCCGATGCGGCGGAAGCTGCCGCAGGTGCTGACTGCGGGCCTGATCCTGGCGACAGCCACCGGCTGCTCGTACAACTGGGAAGACTTCCCCCGCCTTGGCATGCCCACCCCCGTCACGGAAGAGGCGCCTCGGATCCTCTCCCTGTGGCAGGGTTCCTGGGCCGCCGCCCTGATCACGGGCATCCTGGTGTGGGGCCTGATCCTCTGGGCCACCATCTTCCACCGGCGCAGCCGGACCAAGGTCGAGGTACCTCCGCAGACCCGTTACAACATGCCCATCGAGGCGCTGTACACGGTCACCCCGCTCATCATCGTCTCGGTGCTCTTCTACTTCACCGCGCGCGACGAGTCGAAGCTCCTCGAGCTCACCCCGAAGCCGGCCCACACGGTCAACGTGGTCGGCTACCAGTGGAGCTGGGGCTTCAACTACGTCGAGAACGTGCCCGGTGTGCAGGGCGACGCCAAGACGGACAAGAACCTCGCCACGCTCCCGGACAAGTTCATCAAGGACTTCCCGGAGAACGCCGGCGGCGTCTACGACGCGGGCATCCCGGGCGACCGGAACCCGCAGACCGGCAACCCGGGCCCGACCCTGTGGCTGCCGAAGGGCGAGAAGGTCAGGTTCGTCCTGTCCTCCCGTGACGTCATCCACTCCTTCTGGGTGGTCCCCTTCCTCATGAAGCAGGACGTCATCCCGGGCCACACCAACTCCTTCGAGGTGACCCCGACCCAGGAAGGCACCTTCCTCGGCAAGTGCGCCGAGCTGTGCGGTGTCGACCACTCCCGGATGCTCTTCAACGTCAAGGTGGTCTCCCCGGAGCGCTACCAGCAGCACCTGAAGGAGCTGGCCGAGAAGGGGCAGACCGGCTACATTCCGTCCGGCATCGAGCAGACGGACCCGGCTAGGAATGCGGAGAAGCACCAACTGTGAGCATCCACAACGAAACCCAGGGTGCCGCCGCAGCTGAGGACTCGTACGAGAACGAGCTGCCCGTACGGCGCAAGCAGCCCGGCAACGTGGTCATCAAGTGGCTCACCACCACCGACCACAAGACCATCGGCACGATGTACCTGGTCACGTCGTTCGCCTTCTTCTGCATCGGCGGACTCATGGCGCTCTTCATGCGCGCCGAGCTCGCTCGTCCCGGCACGCAGATCATGTCGAACGAGCAGTTCAACCAGGCGTTCACGATGCACGGCACGATCATGCTGCTGATGTTCGCGACGCCGCTGTTCGCCGGATTCGCGAACTGGATCATGCCGCTGCAGATCGGCGCGCCCGACGTGGCGTTCCCGCGGCTGAACATGTTCGCCTACTGGCTCTACCTCTTCGGCTCGATCATCGCGGTGGCCGGCTTCCTCACCCCGCAGGGTGCGGCCGACTTCGGCTGGTTCGCCTACTCCCCGCTGTCGGACGCCGTCCGCTCGCCGGGTGTCGGCGCCGACATGTGGATCATGGGTCTGGCCTTCTCCGGCTTCGGCACGATCCTCGGCTCGGTCAACTTCATCACCACGATCATCTGCATGCGCGCTCCGGGCATGACGATGTTCCGCATGCCGATCTTCACCTGGAACGTCCTGCTGACCGGTGTCCTGGTCCTGCTGGCCTTCCCGGTCCTGGCGGCCGCGCTGTTCGCCCTGGAGGCGGACCGCAAGTTCGGTGCCCACGTCTTCGACGCGGCCAACGGCGGAGCGCTGCTCTGGCAACACCTCTTCTGGTTCTTCGGACACCCAGAGGTGTACATCATCGCCCTGCCGTTCTTCGGCATCATCTCCGAGGTCATCCCGGTCTTCAGCCGCAAGCCGATGTTCGGCTACATCGGTCTGATCGCCGCGACCATCGCGATCGCCGGTCTGTCCGTGACCGTGTGGGCGCACCACATGTACGTCACCGGTGGCGTGCTCCTCCCGTTCTTCTCCTTCATGACGTTCCTCATCGCCGTTCCGACCGGCGTGAAGTTCTTCAACTGGATCGGAACGATGTGGAAGGGCTCGCTGTCCTTCGAGACCCCGATGCTCTGGGCCGTCGGCTTCCTGATCACCTTCACCTTCGGTGGTCTGACCGGCGTCATCCTGGCCTCGCCCCCGATGGACTTCCACATCTCCGACTCGTACTTCGTGGTCGCGCACTTCCACTACGTCGTGTTCGGCACCGTCGTCTTCGCGATGTTCTCCGGCTTCCACTTCTGGTGGCCGAAGTTCACCGGCAAGATGCTCGACGAGCGCCTCGGCAAGATCACGTTCTGGACGCTGTTCATCGGCTTCCACGGCACCTTCCTGGTGCAGCACTGGCTCGGTGCCGAGGGCATGCCGCGTCGTTACGCGGACTACCTGGACGCCGACGGGTTCACCACGCTGAACACGATCTCGACGATCTCCTCGTTCCTGCTCGGTCTGTCGATCCTGCCGTTCTTCTACAACATCTGGAAGACCGCCAAGTACGGCAAGAAGATCGAGGTCGACGACCCGTGGGGCTACGGCCGTTCGCTCGAGTGGGCGACCTCCTGCCCGCCGCCGCGCCACAACTTCCTCACCCTGCCGCGGATCCGTTCGGAATCCCCGGCGTTCGACCTGCACCACCCTGAGATCGCCGCTCTCGACCAGCTCGAGAACAAGCCGCACGAGGCCGCGGCCCTCACGGGCAGCAAGGAGGCCGGCAAGTGAAGATCCAGGGCAAGATGTTCATCTGGCTGAGCGTCTTCATCCTTGCCATGGCGATCCTCTACGGCGTCTGGTCCAAGGAGCCGGTCGGTACGACGGCGCTCTTCCTGGCCTTCGGCCTGGCCATCATGATCGGCTACTACCTGGCCTTCACGGCCAAGCGTGTCGACGCGATGGCGCAGGACGACAAGGAGGCCGACGTCGCGGACGAGGCCGGTGAGGTGGGCTTCTTCGCCCCGCACAGCTGGCAGCCGCTCTCGCTGGCCGTCGGCGGCGCGCTCGCCTTCCTCGCCATCGCGATGGGCTGGTGGCTGCTGTACTTCTCCGCCCCGCTGATCCTCGTCGGCATCTTCGGCTGGGTCTTCGAGTTCTACCGCGGCGAGAACCAGAACCAGTAGCGGTACCCCGCTCCGCACCGGAGCACACCGAGGGGCCCGGACACTTCGTCACGAAGCGTCCGGGCCCCTCTTTTGCAGCACTCGGCGCGCCGGTGGCGAGGATCGTACTTAGCGTGAAGTCATGAACGACACGCCGCGCATTCGGACTGTTCTGAGCTGCACTCTTCTGGCCGTCACCGTCACCGCGGGCGCCTCCGCGTGCTCGGGCTCCGACGGTCACCCGCTGTCGGAGAGGGCCTACGACGCGGCGGACCAGCTCACGGTCAGCGCTCCCGCCGACGGCGCCAAGGCGGACCCCGACAAGCCCCTGGAGATCACCGCCAAGGGCGGCGACGGCCGGATCACTGACGTCACGGCCACCGACGCCTCGGGGCACCACCTCGCCGGCGAACTCACCGCGGACGGCCGGCGCTGGCGCTCCACGGCGGCCCTGGCGGCCGGCGCCCGCTACACGGTGCGGGTGGCCACCGAGGACGAGGACGGCGCTCCAGGCGCCCGCACGTTCACTTTCGAGACGGCTCCGGCCAAACGGGCCCTGACCGTGACCTTCGGGCCGGAGGCGGGCACGTACGGCGTCGGGCAGCCCATCACGGCGGAGCTCAGCCTCCCCGTCAAGGACCGGTCGGCCCGCGCGGTCGTCGAGCGGGCCCTCAAGGTCCGCTCCACGCCCGCCGTCGAGGGCGCCTGGTACTGGGTGGACGACAAGAAACTGCACTTCCGTCCGAAGGAGTACTGGCCGGCCGGGGCGCACGTCTCGGTCACCGGGAACCTGGACGGCCTCAAGGTGGGCGACAAGCTCTACGGCGGCGCGTCCAAGCCGCTGAAGCTCACCATCGGCGACCGGATCGAGGCGGTCGCGGACGCCGGCGCGCACCAGATGACCGTGAAGCGCAACGGAGAAGTGATCAACACCATGCCGGTGACCACCGGCAAGCCCGGCTTCTCCACCCGCAACGGCATCAAGGTCGTGCTCGGCAAGGAGTACTACGTGCGGATGCGGGGCACCAGCATCGGCATCGCGGAGGGCAGCTCCGACTCGTACGACCTGCCCGTGTACTACGCCACCCGGGTGACCTGGAGCGGCGAGTACGTGCACGCCGCGCCCTGGTCCGTCGGCTCCCAGGGCGTCGAGAACGTCAGCCACGGCTGCGTCGGCATGTCGACGGAGAACGCGGCCTGGTTCTACGAGACCGTCCGCCCCGGCGACATCGTCCGCGTCGTCAACAGCATCGGCGACACGATGGACACCTTCGGCAACGGCTTCGGCGACTGGAACATGGAGTGGGACAAGTGGCGCCAGGGCAGCGCCCTGGTGGAGGCCGCCGGAAACCCGGTGGCCCCCACGGAGAAGGCCCGGCTGCGGCCCTCGATCTGAACGGCGCCGACCCGCTCGGGTCCTCGACCTGAGCGGGCCCGACCGGCTCAGGCGTCGATCGACAGGCGCGAGCGCAGCAGGGCCGCCAGGGACGCCGCGAACTCGACCGGTTCCACCGGAAGGGTGACCGCGGCGTCCGCGCGGCTCCAGGTGGCCAGCCAGGCGTCCTGCGGGCGGCCGATCAGCAGCAGCACCGGCGGGCAGTGGAAGACCTCGTCCTTGATCTGCCGGCAGACCCCCATGCCTCCGGCGGGCACCGCCTCGCCGTCGAGCACGCACACGTCGATCCCGCCCTCGTCCAGGCGCTTCAGCACCGCGGGCAGCGTCGCGCACTCCACGAACTCGACCGGGGGAACGTCGGTCGCGGGCCTGCGTCCGGCCGCCAGCCGCACCTGCGCGCGGGTGTTCGCGTCGTCGCTGTAGACCAGGACCGTGGCACTCGACTGCATCGTTCCTCCGTGGGGAAGTCCGTGGGAAGGTCGTCGACCGATGCGCCGGATGCTACTCCGGTCCACACCCCGTCAACACCCGTTCAACACCTGTTCGAACGGTGCTCCGGGGCCCCGCCGCTGGGCCGTTCGGGCTGGACACACCCCTCTGACACTCCGAACGGCACCCCCCGGAGTGAGGGCGGGATAAGCGACCGACATAATGTCGGTCGTGGCGACAGTAACGACAGTAGAAACAGGGCACGCGCACCCGTCGGTCAATCGACCGAACCTCACCAGCGTCGGAACCATCATCTGGTTGAGCTCCGAGCTGATGTTCTTCGCGGCCCTCTTCGCGATGTACTTCACCCTGCGATCGGTGACGGGCCCCGAGTTCTGGGCGGAAAAGGCCTCGGCCTTGAACTTCCCCTTCTCGGCGACCAACACCACGATCCTGGTGCTCTCCTCCCTCACCTGCCAGCTCGGCGTCTTCGCCGCGGAGCGGGGTGACGTGAAGAAGCTCCGGACGTGGTTCATCATCACGTTCGTGATGGGTGCGATCTTCATCGGCGGCCAGGTCTTCGAGTACACCGAGCTGGTCAAGAAGGACGGCCTCTCGCTGTCCTCGGACCCGTACGGCACGGTGTTCTACCTGACCACCGGCTTCCACGGCCTGCACGTGACGGGCGGTCTCATCGCCTTCCTGCTGGTCCTCGGCCGGACCTACGCCGCCAAGAGGTTCACTCACGAGCAGGCAACCGCCGCCATCGTCGTGTCCTACTACTGGCACTTCGTCGATGTCGTCTGGATCGGCCTCTTCGCCACGATCTACATGATCAAGTAATCGGCTCCGCCTCCACGGCGGACCGAGACATCCAGCAAGCATCGACGCAGAAGATCCTGACACCGGGGTAATCCGTGAAAAAGCTCTCCGCACGACGACGCCATCCGCTGGCGGCGGTCGTCGTCCTACTTCTCGCGCTGGCGGCCACTGGGGGGCTGTACGCCGCGTTCGCGCCCGCGGGCACGGCGAAGGCCGATGAAACCGCCCAGTCCCTCGCCATCGAGGAGGGCAAGAAGCTCTACTCCGTCGGCTGCGCCAGCTGCCACGGAACCGGCGGTCAGGGCACCTCTGACGGCCCGTCCCTGGTCGGCGTGGGTTCGGCGGCCGTGGACTTCCAGGTCGGCACGGGCCGTATGCCGGCCCAGCAGCCGGGCGCCCAGGTCCCGAGGAAGAAGGTCATCTACTCGCAGGCTGAGATCGATCAGCTCGCGGCGTACGTCGCCTCCCTCGGTGCCGGTCCGATCAAGCCGACCGAGGGCCAGTACAGCCCTGACGGTGCCGACATCGCCAAGGGTGGCGAGCTGTTCCGCACCAACTGTGCCCAGTGCCACAACTTCACCGGTGAGGGTGGCGCGCTGACCTACGGCAAGTACGCCCCCAGCCTCGAGGGCGTGGACCCGAAGCACCTCTACGAGGCCATGCAGACCGGCCCGCAGAACATGCCTTCCTTCCCCGACACCACGATGCCGGAGAAGGAGAAGAAGGACATCATCGCGTACGTCCAGGCCGTCAACAGCGACTCGTCCGAGAGCCCGGGCGGTCTCAAGCTCGGTGGCCTCGGCCCCGTCAGCGAGGGCCTGTTCGCCTGGATCTTCGGTCTGGGCGCGCTGATCGCAGTTGCCATCTGGGTCGCGGCCCACACCGCTAAGGCCAAGAAGTCATGAGTAGCCAAGAGATTCCAGAAGAGACCCTGCCGGCAGGGCAGGACACCGCGCACGGCGCGGTGACGGTCGCCGACGACCCGTTCGCCGACCCGGGCCTCCCGCCCCACAAGCCCCGCATCCAGGACATCGACGAGCGGGCCGCCCGCCGGTCCGAGCGTGCGGTCGCCTTCATGTTCACGCTGTCGATGCTGGCCACCGTCGGCTTCATCGCCTCGTACGTGATCTTCCCGGTCGACAAGATCGTGTACATCTGGCCCTTCGGCCACGTGTCCGCGCTCAACTTCGCCCTGGGTCTGACCCTCGGTGCCGCCCTCTTCTTCATCGGCGCGGGCGCGGTCCACTGGGCCCGCACCCTGATGTCCGACGTCGAGGTCGCCGACGAGCGTCACCCGATGGAGGCGTCGCCCGAGGTCAAGGCGAAGGTCATGGCGGACTTCGCGGCCGGTGCCGCGGAGTCGGGCATGGGCCGCCGCAAGCTCATCCGCAACACGATGTTCGGCGCGCTGGCGCTCGTGCCGCTCTCCGGCATCGTCCTGCTGCGTGACATGGGCCCGCTGCCCGAGAAGAAGCTCCGGACCACCATGTGGACCAAGGGGCTCCAGCTCATCAACATGAACACGCACGAGCCGCTGCGTCCCGAGGACGTCGCGGTCGGCTCGCTGACCTTCGCGATGCCCGAGGGCCTCTCGGAGCACGACGAGCACTTCCAGACCGAGATCGCCAAGGCCGCCCTGATGATCGTCCGGATCCAGCCGGAGGACATCAAGGACAAGCGCGAGCTCGAGTGGTCGCACCAGGGCATCGTCGCGTTCTCGAAGATCTGCACCCACGTCGGCTGCCCGATCTCCCTGTACGAGCAGCAGACGCACCACGTGCTCTGCCCGTGCCACCAGTCCACCTTCGACCTCTCCGACGGCGCCCGCGTCATCTTCGGCCCGGCCGGTCACCCCCTCCCGCAGCTGCGGATCGGCGTGAACGACAAGGGCTTCCTCGAGGCGCTCGGCGACTTCGACGAGCCCGTCGGTCCGGCATTCTGGGAGCGCGGATGAGCACCGTGACCAACACGCAGAAGAAGGCGCCCGCCGGCGAGCGGGTCGCGGACTGGGCCGACGGTCGCCTGGGGATCTACACGCTGGCCAAGGCCAACATGCGGAAGATCTTCCCGGACCACTGGTCCTTCATGCTGGGCGAGGTCTGCCTCTACAGCTTCCTCATCATCATCCTGACGGGCGTCTACCTGACGATGTTCTTCCACCCGTCGATGAACGAGGTGGAGTACGTCGGACCGTACGTCCCGCTCCAGGGACAGCTGATGTCCGAGGCGTTCAACTCGACCATGCACATCTCCTTCGAGGTGCGCGGTGGTCTGCTGATCCGGCAGATCCACCACTGGGCGGCGCTGATCTTCCTCGCCGGCATGTTCGTGCACATGATGCGCGTGTTCTTCACCGGCGCGTTCCGCAAGCCGCGTGAGATCAACTGGCTGTTCGGCTTCCTGCTGTTCTTCCTGGGCATGTTCACCGGCTTCACCGGTTACTCGCTCCCGGACGACCTGCTCTCCGGCACCGGTGTCCGCTTCATGCAGGGCGCGATCCTGTCCGTGCCGGTCCTCGGCACGTACCTGTCGATGTTCCTGTTCGGCGGCGAGTTCCCCGGCGGCGACTTCGTCGCCCGGTTCTACTCGGCGCACGTGCTGCTGCTCCCCGGCATCATGCTGGGCCTCGTGGTCGCCCACCTCATCCTGGTGTTCGTCCACAAGCACACGCAGTTCGCCGGCCCCGGCCGGACGAACAACAACGTCGTCGGCATGCCGCTGCTGCCCGTGTACATGGCGAAGGCCGGAGGCTTCTTCTTCCTGGTCTTCGGCGTCATCGCGGTCATCGCGGCGATCGCCTCGATCAACCCGATCTGGGCCATCGGCCCGTACCGCCCGGACCAGGTGTCCACCGGCGCCCAGCCCGACTGGTACATGGGCTTCGCCGAGGGTCTGATCCGTGTCATGCCGGGCTGGGAGATCAACCTGTGGGGCCACACGCTGGTCCTCGGCGTGATGATCCCGCTGGCGATCTTCCCGCTGGTCCTCGCGGCCATCGCGGTCTACCCGTTCATCGAGTCCTGGATCACCGGCGACAAGCGCGAGCACCACATCGCGCAGCGCCCGCGCAACGCTCCGACGCGCACCGCCTTCGGCGTCGCCTGGATCACCGCGTACATGATCATGCTCGTGGGTGGTGGAAACGACCTCTGGGCGACCCACTTCCACCTGTCGCTGAACTCGATCACCTGGTTCGTCCGGATCTTCTTCTTCCTCGGCCCGGTCATCGCGTTCGTCGCCACCAAGCGGATCTGCCTCGGCCTCCAGCGCCGCGACAAGGACAAGGTGCTGCACGGCCGCGAGTCGGGCATCATCAAGCGCCTGCCGCACGGTGAGTTCGTCGAGGTCCACGAGCCGCTCAGCCAGGGCGAGCTGCACCGCCTCACGGCGCACGAGCAGTACGCGGCCGCGGAGCTTCCGCCGGCCGTCGACGAGAACGGCGTGGAGCGGAAGATCGGCCGCATGGAGAAGCTCCGGGTCAAGCTCAACAAGGGCTACTACGGCGAGGACAGCCAGATCGCCAAGCCCACGGTCGAGGAGTACAAGGAGATCCAGAGCGGCCACGGCCACCACTGATCGCCTGAACACCTGACCTGAAGGTCGCCACGGCAGGAGCCCCGTCCATTCGATGGACGGGGCTCTTTGCCGTCCCCGGGGGTCGATAGGGTGGGACCGTATCCGTCACGTGACCAACAGGAGCTGCCATGAGCGCTGCGACCCCCGCTGGAGGACCCACGTCGGCGGGCCGCTCCTGGCCCGTCCTGCTGAACGGTCTGCTCGACGGCAAGGACCTCTCCGCCGACGACACCGCCTGGGCGATGGACCTGATCATGAGCGGCGAGGCGACCGACGCGCAGATCGCCGGGTTCATGGTGGCGCTGCGGGCCAAGGGCGAGACCGTCCAGGAGATCACCGGCCTCGTCCGCACCATGTACGCGCACGCCAATACGATCGAGGTGCCCGGCCCCGCCGTCGACATCGTCGGCACCGGCGGCGACGGAGCCAAGACCGTCAACATCTCCACGATGGCCTCGATCGTCGTCGCCGGCACCGGCACGAAGGTCGTCAAGCACGGCAACCGCGCCGCCTCCTCCGCCTCCGGCTCCTCCGACGTCCTGGAGAAGCTCGGCATCAACCTGAACCTCACCCCGCAACGGGTCGCCGAGGTCGCCGAGGAAGCCGGCATCACCATCTGCTTCGCCGTGAAGTTCCACCCCTCGCTGCGGCACGTCGCCGCGGCCCGCGGCCAGCTGGGCATCCGGACCACCTTCAACGTCCTGGGTCCGCTGACCAACCCGGCCAAGGTGAAGGCCCAGGCCGTCGGGGTCGCCGACCCGCGCATGGCGCCGATCGTCGCCGGCGTCCTCGCCGAGCGCGGCAACTCCGCCCTGGTCTTCCGCGGCGACGACGGCCTGGACGAGCTGACCACCACCGCCACCTCCCGGGTCTGGGTGGTCCGGGACGGCGGCGTCACCGAGGAGCGCTTCGACCCGCGGGACGTCGGCATCGAGCTCGTCCCCCTGGAGGCCCTGCGCGGCGCCGACGCCTCGTACAACGCCGACGTGGCCCGCCGGCTGCTCGCGGGGGAGACCGGGCCGGTACGGGACGCGGTGCTGCTCAACGCGGCGGCGGCGCTCACCGCCCTGGAGCCCGGCACGGGCACCCTGGCGGAGCGGCTGGGCGCGGGCATCGCCAAGGCGGCCGAGTCGATCGACTCCGGCGCGGCCCTTCGGTCCCTGGAGCGGTGGATCGCCGCCAGCAACGCCTGAGCGCGTGTGAACGGCGCATTGCGGCCCCGTCCCGGATGCCGGGACGGGGTTGCGGCGTCGTGATCGTCTGGCATAAGTTCGGGAACAGGTCACGAGTGACAGCGTTTTGGCCCCGGCTTGCTGTCCGGCAACCCTCCTTCCGTGGCGGGGTGCCCCGGGTGATGACCAGGCCGTAGGCAGCGAGGTCTACGGCAAGCGCGGATCCCTCGAACACCAGGGGTCCTGGTCAGTCGAGGAGCTTTTTCCGTGAGCAAGCGAATGCGATAGGGCGAGTCCGCCCCTTCTTCACCCTCGGAACAGGGTCCCTTCCGCGTACCCCCGCGTCCTCCGAGGCCTCACCCGTACCCCCCGCCGCATCCGGCCGCGTACGGGATCCACCGAAGCCATTCCGCACCGCCCGCCGGGAGATACCGCCATGTCCGCATACCCGAACGCCGCCGCCGTCACCGCCGACTCCGAGTCCGCCGACCCCTGCTGCGCCGCCCCGCTGCCGGTCCTCGGCCGGGACGTGACCGTCCCGCTCGTCACCGGCGGCGAGGTGACCTACGCGGCACTCGACTACGCGGCCAGCGCGCCGGCCCTCCAGCGGGTCTGGGACGACGTCGCCGCGTACGCCCCCTACTACGGCAGCGTCCACCGCGGCGCCGGTTACCTCTCCCAGCTCTCCACCGACCTCTTCGAGAACAGCCGCGCCACCGTCGCCGAGTTCCTCGACTGCCGCCCCGGCGACCAGGTCGTCTTCACCCGCTCCACCACCGACTCCCTCAACCTGCTCGCCCAGGTCCTCCCGGCGGACTGCCAGGTCTTCGTCTTCGAGACCGAGCACCACGCCTCGCTGCTGCCGTGGCGGGACGCCCGCGTCACCTACCTCAACGCGCCGCGCACCCCCGCCGAGGCCGTCGGGACCCTGGAGCGCGCCCTCGCCGACCGCGACCCCCACGGCCCGGCCCTGGTCTGCGTCACCGGCGCCTCCAACGTCACCGGCGAGCTGTGGCCGGTGCGGGAACTGGCCGCCGCCGCGCATGCGCACGGCGCCCGGATCGTGCTCGACGCCGCCCAGCTCGCCCCCCACCACCCGGTCTCCGTACGGGAGTCGGACGTGGACTGGGTCGCCTTCTCCGGGCACAAGCTGTACGCGCCCTTCGGCTCCGGCGTCCTCGCCGGCCGTGCCGACTGGCTGCAGGATTCCGAGCCCTACCTCGCGGGCGGTGGAGCGTCCCGCAAGGTAGCCCGTCGGGCCGACGGTGGTGTGGACGTGGAGTGGCACACCACCTCGGCCCGACATGAAGCCGGTTCGCCGAACGTCATCGGCGTCTACTCGATCGCCTCCGCCTGCAAGGCGCTCACCGAGGCCGGCTTCGACTCCCTCGTCGCCCGCGAGCAGCACCTGATCGCGAAGGTCCGCGAGGGCCTGGCCGAGGTGCCCGAGGTGCGCGTGCTCTCGCTCTTCGGCGACGACGCGCCCCGCGTGGGCGTCATCTCCTTCGTCGTGGAGGGCTGGAACAGCTCCCACTTCGCCGCCGCGCTCTCCGCCGAGTACGGCATCGGCGTCCGCGACGGCCTCTTCTGCGCCCACCCGCTGGTCCGCACCCTGCTCGGCAGCGACCCGCAGGACCCGGGCGAGTGCGGCGCGCCCGAGGCGGCCCCGGGGGAGCGGTCCCTGAACGCCATCCGGGTGAGCTTCGGCGCCGGCACGCCGGACGAGCACGTGGAGCGGTTCGTCGGCGCGGTGAAGGAGCTCGTCCGGGACGGCGCGCAGTGGAAGTACCGCACCGAGGACGGCCGCTGCGTCCCCGACCGCGGCTGATCACTCACTCGTACGGGTGAAGGGGGCCTCCCGATCGGGAGGCCCCCTTCCGTCGTGCCGGGTGCGCGGTGTCAGGACTCCAGGCCGATGGCGAAGGCCGCCTCCAGGTCGTGCTGGGAGTACGTCCGGAAGGCGACGTGCGTGTCGGTGGCCTCGACGCCGGGGATCTTGCTGATGCGGCCGGGGATCACGTCCGCCAGGTCGTCGTGGCGCGGCACCCGGACCATGGCGATCAGGTCGTACGTACCGGTGACCGAGAAGACCTCGCTGACGCTGTCGAGCGCGGCGATCGACTCGGCGATCTCGGGGATGCGGTCCACGCTGGTCTTGATGAGCACGATCGCGGTGATCACGGCTGGCTTTCTCCCTCGGTCGCCGCGGCTTGGGCTTTCACTCTATCCCCACCGCGGAAGCGCCCCCAGGCGTAGAGGAAGCCGACCGAGAAGCCCACCACATGGGCCAGATAGGCGACGCCGGGCCCCGCGCCCGCCGCCCGCGCGGCCAGCCACTGCAGCGTGAACCAGAAGATCAGCACGATCCAGGCCGGGAAGCGCAGCGGCAGGAAGAACAGGAAGGGGAAGAGACTGGTGACGCGGGAGCGCGGGAAGAGGAAGAGGAAGGCGCCGAGCACCGCCGAGATCGCCCCGGAGGCCCCGACCAGGGTCTGCTCGCTGTCGGCGTGCGCCACCGCGTACCCGCACAGGGCGACGTAGCCGGTGCCCAGGTAGAAGAGGCAGAACCCGACCGGGCCCATGCGTTCCTCGGCCATCGCCCCGAAGACGTACAGGAAGAGCATGTTGCCCAGCAGGTGGAGCCAGCTGCCGTGGACGAAGAGCGCGGTCAGCGGGGTGAGCAGGGCGCGCGGGGCGCCGCCCGTCAGCTCGGCGGGGATCACGCCCCAGCGGCGGAAGTAGGCGCCCTGGGCGGCCAGGAGCGCGTCGCCCGTGCCGTACACCGGATGGAGTCCGGCGACCGGGCTGCTCACGAAGAGGAGGCAGCAGGCGGCGATCAGCCCGTACGTCACCACGGGGCCGCCGCGGAGGCCCCGCCAGGCATTGAGGGCCCCGCCTCGCCAGTCGATCATGGACAGATCATGGCGTACCGGGGCCGAAGTGGACAGAGTGCCTCGCCGTGCCCCGTCCTCCCCGTGAGGCCGTAGGGTTACGGGCACCACCGACCGCAGTTCGACGGCGCACCGCGGCTCCCGTACCTGGTACCACGCAACAGGAAGAAGGACGGCACCGATGACGACGGTTCCCCTGCCGACCGACGAGACCCGCTGGCGCTGCACGCTCTGCGGGAATCTGACCCGCTTCGACGTGACCCGATCCTCCAAGGTCGTGGAGTACGTCCATCTGGACCTGGCCGGAGAGCCGACGGTCGAGGAGCGGCAGGTGGTGAGTGAGACCATCGAGTCGGTCCGCTGCCGCTGGTGCAACGCGGTGGACCAGATCGAACTGGTGGACAGGCCGGGCGCCGAGTCCTGAGGGACGGCGCGGACGACATAGGGGTGACGGATCGTGGAGCAGCCCGCGCACGGTGGTGAGCCGGCCGGCGCGGCAGGTGACGCTGCCGAGACGCTCGACCACCCACTGCCGGAAGGCGTACGGCGGCGGGTCGTCGCGCTGGTCGCGGACGCCTTCGGCGGGCTCACCGTCGCGGAGCTGCCCGCACCCCTGAGGCAGTACGCACGCTTCACCGCGAGCCGGCGGGCCAAGTTCGCCGGCAACGCGATGGCCGCGGCGCTCGACACCGATCCGCTCTTCCGGCAGCGGATCGGCGAACGGTTCAAGCAGGGCCAGCCCGAGCTGGCCGGAGCCGTGGAGTCCGGCACCCCGCCCGCGGCGGCCGACCCCGTGGACGTGGCGGCGGCCGCCTATGTGCTGCGCCCGCCCGGCTGGGTCAAGCTCGTCGCCGCCGCCGGCGAGGAGGCCCAGCGGGCCGACGCCGAGCGGGCCGACGAGGCCGGCCGGCGCGAGCTGGAACGGCTGCGCGAGGAGCTCGCCGCCGCCCGGGACCGCTCCCGGGGCGAGACCGAGCAGCTCCGGCACGACCTGGAGGCCGCCCGCAAGGAAGCGGAATCGCTTCACCGCAAGCTGCGCAGCGCCCAGAGCGACGTCAGACGCGGTGAGGCCGCGCTGCGCAAGGCGCAGGGCGAGATCGAGGCCGTGCGGGCCGAGTCGGCGGCGCAGGTCTCGGCCGCGGAGAGCGAGACGCGGCGGCTCAGGGCGCGGCTCGGCGAGGTCGAGGCCGCCCTGGAGGCGAGCCGCAGGAGCGCCCGCGAGGGCCGCTCGGTGGAGGACATGCGGCTGCGGCTGCTGCTCGACACGGTCCTCGACGCGGCCCAGGGGCTGCGCCGCGAACTCGCGCTGCCGCCCGTCTCGGTGCACCCGGCGGACACCGTGGACGCGGTGGAGCCGGGTCGGATGTCCCCGAAGGACATCGCGGCGCGGGCGCTCTCCGAGACGGACCCGGCGCTGCTCGACCAGCTGCTCGCGCTGCCGCAGGCGCATCTGGTCGTCGACGGCTACAACGTCACCAAGACCGGCTATCCGACGATGCCGCTGGAGAAGCAGCGGCTGCGGCTGCTCGGCGGGCTCTCGGCGCTCGCCGCCCGCTCGGGGGCCGAGGTCACCTGTGTCTTCGACGGGGCGGAGCTGGCGGCCCCGGTGCTGCTCGCGCCGCCGCGCGGGGTGCGGGTGCTGTTCTCCAAGCCCGGTGTCACGGCGGACGAGTTGATCCGGCAGCTGGTCCGGGCGGAGCCGCCGGGGCGGCCGGTCGTGGTGGTCTCCACCGACCGCGAGGTCGCCGACGGCGTCGCGAAGGCGGGGGCGCGGCCGGTGGCGTCCGCCTTGTTGCTCAAGCGGCTTTCGCGGCTCTCGTGAGGCATCGCAACTCCTGAGAGTTATGCCCGAATTATGGACGGCGCACCGTCAAGTGCCCATCACTGGCCGTGTGATGTATGTAAATAAAGTGGTGCGTGAGCGAGTTTTTTGCCAGCGGGATTTGAACTGATCACAACTTGGTCACTAGGGTCGGGGCTCGAACCTTCGCGCGGTTGATCACCCATCCGGGGTGACAGCGGAGGAACCGCCTGCCCCTGACCGGTTGGGCGGCTCGAGGAAGAAGGAGCTCGCCTTCGTGGCGTCCCACCGTCGACCCAAGCAGCCGAGCCGTACCCGCGTGACCGTGCTCACCGCGGCCGCGGCCGCGGCCGTCGCGCTCTCCGCCCAGTCCGGAGCGCAGGCGGCCCCCGCAAAGCCCAAGATCGACGAGGTCAAGTCGAAGGTCGACAAGCTGAACCACGAGGCCGAGGAGGCCACGGAGCAGTACAACCTCGCCGAGGAGCGGCGGGGCAAGCTGCAGAAGGAGATCAGCAACCTCCAGGACAAGGTGGCCCGCGGCCAGGAGGAGCTCAACACCCTGCGCGACCAGATCGGTTCGGTCGCCAGCGCCCAGTACCGCTCCGGCGGCATCGACCCGGCGCTCCAGCTCTTCCTCTCCGCCGACCCGGACACCTACCTCGACAAGGCGTCCGCGATCGACCAGCTGAGCGCCCAGCAGGCCGACGTGCTCACCTCGATCCAGGCCAAGCAGCGCACGCTCGCCCAGCAGCGGGCCGAGGCCACCTCGAAGCTGGCCGACCTCGAGGACGTCCGCAAGACCCTCGGCGCCAAGAAGCAGAAGTTCCAGAGCAAGCTGGCCGAGGCCCGCAGGCTCCTCAACACCCTCACCGCCGAAGAGCGCGCCAAGGTGCAGCAGCAGGAGCAGCGCGCCAGCCGCGCCGCCGGCGAGCGCGTCGACCTCGGCAACGAGGTCCCGGCCTCGCAGCGCGGCGCCGCCGCCCTCGCCGCCGCGGCCACCCAGATCGGCAAGCCGTACGCCTCGGGCATGGAAGGCCCCAACTCGTACGACTGCTCGGGTCTGACCCAGTGGGCCTACGGCCAGGCCGGCGTCGACCTCACCCGCACCACGTACACCCAGCAGAACGACGGCGTGAAGATCGGCCGCAGCCAGCTCAGGCCGGGCGACCTGGTCTTCTTCAACGGCCTGTCGCACGTGGGCCTGTACGCGGGCAACAACACGGTCCTGCACGCCCCCTACACGGGCGCCTTCGTCCGCTACGAGTCCATGAACACCATCGGTTCGTTCATGTTCGGCGTCCGCGTCGGCTGACCCGCCGCGACCCGCTCCGGCATGCCGCCCAATCGGGTGGTTCGCCGCGACCCGCACTGACCTGACGCCCCGCCGGTGACCTGTGTTCTCCGGCGGGGCGTCACTTTGCGTACCCGGCGCCTTCGTTGGACGAGGACTGATCAGCGGCTACTGTCTGCCGCGCCAGTCTGCGTCGAGCCGAACGGAGCGCGAATTCGTGGCGTCCCACCGTCGACCCGTGAGGGTCACCGTCCTCACCGCCGCCGCCGCGGCCACCGCGGCGGCGTCCCTCGGGGCCGTCCCCGCGAGCGCCGACCCCGGGCCCACGCCCGCGGCCACCCGCGCCACGGTCGACCGCCTCTTCGAGGAGGCCGAGAAGGCCACCGAGGGCTACAACCGGGCGGACGAGAAGGCGGACGCGCTGCGCCGGGCGGTCTCCCAGGCGCAGGACAGCCTCGCCCGCGGCCAGGAACGCATCAACCGCATGCGGGGCGCGCTCGGTTCGGTCGCCGGAGCCCAGTACCGCTCCGGCGGCATCGACCCCGCCCTCGCCCTGCTGCTCTCCTCCGACCCGGACACCTACCTGGACCGGGCCTCCGCCCTGGACCGGGTCACCGCCCGCCAGAGCGCCGCGCTCGCCGAACTCCGGCGCGAGCAGCGCCGCCTGGGCCAGCAGCGGACCGAGGCCCGCGCGGTCCTCGCCGAACTGGAGCGCAGCCGGGCCGAGGTCGCCCGCCACAAGCGCACCGTCGAGAAGAAGCTGGCCGAGGCCCGCCGGGTGCTCGCCTCCCTCACCGTCGAGCAGCGCGCCGACTACGACCGCGCCTCCCGCACCGGGGAGCGCGCCGGGAGCCCGGCCGAGGGGCCCGCCGCGGAGCTGCCGCCGCTCGCCGACCTCGGCCCCTCACGGGCCGCCGCCGCGGTGATCGCCGCCCGCAGCGCGATCGGCAGGCCGTACGTGTGGGGGGCGACCGGCCCCTCGGCCTTCGACTGCTCGGGCCTGATGGTCTGGTCGTACCGGCAGGCCGGGATCAGCCTGCCGCGCACCTCCTCGGCGCAGCGCTACGCGGGCCGGCAGGTGCCGCTCTCGCAGGCGCAGCCGGGCGACCTCGTCACGTACCGCGGCGACGCCAGCCACGTGGCGATCTACGCCGGCAACGGCCAGGTCATCCACGCCCCGTACCCGGGCGCGCGGGTCCGCTACGACCCGGTGAACATGATGTCCCACGTGACCGTCACCCGGGTCTGAGACCGCCCGCTTCCCCCGCTGCGTACGATCGGGGGCGTGGCGGGACGGCGGAGCGGAGTGGCACGCGGCGCGGCGGCGGGGCTGCTGGCCGCGGTGCTCGCCCTCGCCGGGTGCGCGGCCCCCGAGCCGTCCGGACCGGCGAGCGGGGAGATCCAGGGCCTGCTCGACCGGCACGCGCGGGCGCTGCTCGACCGCGACGAGGCCGGCTACCTCGCGGCCCTCGACCCCGCGCTCGCGCCGGCCGCGCGCACCGAGTTCGACCGGCTCGCGAAGATCCCGCTGGGCGGCTGGTACTACCGGGTCACCGACGTCGACCGGACCGGCGAGGGCCGGGCCACCGCCAGGGCCGAGCTCGGCTACCGGATCAAGGGCTACGACTCCGGGCCCGCCACCACCGAGCGGGTCCTCGACCTCGCCGAGCGGGACGGCCGCTGGTACGTGACCGGCGACCGCGCCGCCGACGGCGCCCCGCAGCAGCTGTGGCAGCAGGGCGAGGTCACGGCCGTGACCGGCCGGCGCAGCCTCGTCCTGGGCGTGGGGCAGAGCCGGGAGCGGCTGCGGGAGATCGCGACGGCGGCGGACCGGGCGGTGCCCGCCGTCGGTGACGCCTGGCGCGGGAACTGGGCGGGCCGGATCGTGGTCCTCGTCCCCGCCTCGATCGAGTCGATGGGCCGGCTCCTCGGCGGGCCGGCCGCCTCCTACCGGGGCATCGCGGCCGTCACCACCGGCCGGGCCGGCGGCGGCCCGACGGCGCCCGCGGACCGGGTGATCGTGAACCCGGACGCGTACGCGGTGCTCGGCGCGTTCGGCCGGCAGATGGTCCTCACCCACGAGACCACCCATGTCGCGACCCGCGTCCAGACCACCGCGGCCACCCCGGTCTGGCTCTCCGAGGGCTTCGCCGACTGGGTCGCCTACCGGGGCACCGACCGCACCGCCGCCCAGGCCGCCCCCGAGCTGCGCCGCGCGGTCCGGGCCGGGGAGCTCCCGGCGGAGCTGCCCGACGACGGGGCCTTCACCTTCGGCGGCGACGCGGAGGCGATGGCCCGGGCCTACGAGGGCGGGTGGCTGGCCTGCGAGCTGATCGCGGACCGCTGGGGCGAGGAGGAGCTGACCGCGTTCTACCGGGCGGTGGGCGCGCACCCGGCCCGGGAGGGCGCGGTGGAGAAGGCGCTCCGGGAGGTCCTGGACACCACGCCGGAGGAGTTCACCGCCGACTGGCGCGCGTACCTGCGCGAACGGCTCGGCTAGCTCTCCAGCAGCTCCAGGGCCTCCGCCAGCCAGGCCTTCTCCTCGTTGCCCGTCGCGCGGGCGATGCGGAGCATCCCTTGCCGGAAGAGGTCGGGCTCCCGCTCGACGCTGACCGCGGTCCCGTCCTCGTAGAAGAAGCTGGCGGGGGTGAGCAGGAACTCCTGGCGGCGGCGGAGGACGGCCGCCTGGTCCGCCCGGTCGGGGAGGTGCCCGAGGAAGGCGAGCAGGGTGAACCAGCGCTGGCCGTCGGTGATCTCGGCGTCCTTGGGTTCGCGCAGCCGGGCGAGGAGCTCTCGGCGGCCCTCGGGGGTGAGCGAGAGGGTCCGGCGCGGGGCCGCGCTCGCGCCCGGCTCCGTACGGCTGTCGACCAGGCCGCCCTTCATCAGGCGGGTGATGGCGGGGTAGAGGGCGCCGTCGCTGACCGGGCGGACGTGGCCGCTCAGGCCCTGGATGCGCTCCTTCAGCTCGTAGCCGTGCAGCGGCTTCTCGTACAGGAAGCCCAGGATCGACAGCTCCAGCACCGGGCACCTCTCCTTCGCGCTCGTCGGGGCCGCCGCGCTTGTCGGGGGCCGCTTCGCATGCTACCTCTTTTCGAGGTGCCTCTATTCGAGGTACATCGGAAAGAGGGGGTCCTCTCGTCATGTCCGCACACCGCCGCACACTCGTCCGGCTCGCCCGCCCGGTCTACTTCGAACTCCTCGCCGGGGTCGCCGCCGGCATCATCAACATGGTCTGGGTCGCCCGCCTCGGCGGGGACGCCGTCGCCGCCGTCGCCCTCGCCGGAAACGTCGAGAACCTCCTCCTCGGCGTCGTCCTCATGGCCGGCTCCGGCACCACCGTCCTCGTCGCCCGCGCCCGCGGCGCCGACGACCCCGGCGCCGTCCGCGCCGCCGTCCGCGGCGGCACCGCCCTCTGCGCCCTGCTCGTACTGCCCGTCGCCCTCGGCGGATACCTGCTGCGCGAACCGCTCGCGACCCTCCTGCTCGGCGGCTCCGGCCACCCCGCCCACGCCCTGGCCACCGCCTGTTTCGCGATCTCGCTCCCCGGCACGGCCGTCTTCTTCGCCACGAACGTGCTCGACGGAATCCTCAAGGGCGCCGGCGACACCCGCACCCCCATGCGGCTCGCCTTCCTCGCCAACGGACTGATCCTCGTCCTCGACCCGCTGCTCATCCACGCGTACGGAGTGCCGGGCGCCGCCCTCGCCACCGTCACCGGCCGGAGCGTCGCCCTCGCCGCGGGCCTCCTCGCCCTGCGCCGCGACCCGCTCCTCAGGGCCGCGCGGGCCGCCCGGGCGGCCCTGCCCACGGCCGCCGCGCTGCGCCGCACCGCCGCCACCGGACTGCCCATGTCCGTCGACTTCGTCGTCCGGATGGCCGGGGCCCTCGCCCTCGTCTCCGTCGTCGCCCGGCTCGGCGTCACCGAGATCGCCGCCTACGGCCTCGCCACCAAGGCCATGTACGTGGCGACCATGGCCTTCTACTCCGTCCGGCAGGCCGCCGCCATCCACAGCGCCCACCTCCTCGGCTCGGGCCTGGACGAGCGCCGGGCCGTCGGCCGGCAGGCCCTCCTCCTCGGCGGGACCCTCGGCGCGGGCGCCGCCGGGCTGCTGTTCCTCGGCGCGGGACCCGTCATGCGGGCCTTCGGCGCCGAGCCCGGGGTGGCGGCGGCGGGCGCGCTCTTCCTGCGCTGCCTCGGCCCCTACCTGCTGCTCATGGCCGGGTACATCGCGCTCGCCGGAGTCTTCGAGGGCACCGGGGCCAGCCCGTACCTCGCCCGGATCACCGTCGTGGGCGTCCTCGTCCAGCTCCCGCTCGCCCACGCCCTCTCAGGCGCCGGCCTTCCCGGGATCTGCCTGGCCATGGCCCTCGCCATGGGCGCCCAGTGCGCGGCCCTCGGCCTGCTGCACCGCCGCACCCTCGCCGCCGTCCCCCGGGAGTCTCAGCGCGAGCCGGACAGGGCCTTCTCGCGGTCCGGCTGAGTCGGCTGCGCGGGGATCTTCGCGCCGGCCGCCGCGAGACGCGGCTCCGTCACCGTGTGCCGCCACAGGATCCGGCAGGCGATCACGGTGGCGGCGATCAGCAGACCGTTCCGGGTGAACAGCACCGCCATGCCCAGCGGATCGCTCCGCGTCACGTGCGAGAACCACACCGGGAACTCGAACTGCGTCACCGCCGTCGCCCAGAGCACCAGGTGCGCGGGCCGCCGCATCCGGCTCGACCGGTAGGCCAGGCACACCGCGGCCAGACCGACCAGCCACAGCATGTACTGGGGGGAGAGCACCCGGCTCGTCGTCGTGAACAGCAGCACCGCGACGAAGGCCGCGTCCGCCACCGTCGACGAGCCGAAGTGCCGCGCCCGCAGCCGCCACACGAGCAGCCAGCCGAACGCGGCGATCGTGAGGACCAGCGCGGCCGTCGAGACCGTGGACACGTACGGGCCGAGGAACTCGATCGAGCCGTAGTTCATCCTCGCCTCGCCGTCCCAGCCGAAGTGCCGGACGACGTGGAAGACCATCGCGCCCAGCGACTCCACCTCCGTGCCCCGGTCGCGCTGGAAGCCCAGGAAGGCCAGCGCACCCGGCATCCACACCAGGCAGAACGCGAGCACCGCGGCCGCCGCACCCGCCGCCGTCGACCAGGAGCGGAGCGTCGCCCGCCCCTTCGGGGCGCCGGCGAGCAGCAGCACCGGCCACACCTTCAGGACCGCGCCGAAACCGGCCAGCGCCCCGAGCAGGCGCGGGCTGCGGCCCGCCGCGAGGAGTCCCGCCACCGCGACGGCGGTGACCATCACGTCGTACCGGGCGTACGCCGTCGGCCCGAGCAGCGGGACGCCCGCCAGCCAGAACCAGGCGCCCCGGAACGAGCGGCCGGGGCGGCGGCCCGTGTGCAGGAGCAGCCCGAAGACGAGCGCGTCGCAGAGGAAGGCGAGGACGAAGAAGGCGGACGCGTAGCCGAGGAACGGCAGCAGGGCGGGGGAGAGGATCGCGAACGCGGCGGCCGGCGGGTACTGCCAGGTGACGTCGTCCAGCGGGTACGTGCCCGTCCGCAGGACCTCGTACCAGCCCTGGTAGATGTTCGAGACGTCGAAGGTGACGTCCGGCCCGGGGATCACCACGACCTTGAAGACGCACAGCAGCAGAAGGACCCGGGACAGACCCCAGAGACCGAGCGGAAGCCGCAGACCCGTGCGTGACCCGTTCCCCGCCGCACCCGTCGTCACTGTCGCGTCCTTCTCCTGTCGGCCCGCGGTGGCGGGGGGGTGGTCCTGGTCCTGTCGGCCCGCGGTGGCGGGGCAGGTGTGTTGCCGGGCGGTGCAGGCGATCGCGTACTGTCGGCCACGATGCACAAGACCCTGATCGTAACCAACGACTTCCCGCCGCGTCCCGGCGGAATCCAGGCCTTCCTGCACAACATGGCACTCCGCCTGGACCCCGACCGGATCGTGGTCTACGCCTCCACGTGGAAGCGCAGCCGCGAAGGGATCGAGGCGACGGCCGCGTTCGACGCCGAACAGCCTTTCACGGTCGTGCGGGATCGCACCACCATGCTGCTGCCGACTCCTCGGGTCACCGCCCGCGCCACCGCGCTGCTGCGCGAGCACGGCTGCGAGTCCGTGTGGTTCGGCGCGGCCGCGCCGCTCGGCCTCATGGCCCCCGCGCTGCGCCGGGCCGGCGCCCGCCGGCTCGTCGCCACCACCCACGGGCACGAGGCCGGCTGGGCCCAGCTCCCCGCCGCCCGGCAGCTGCTGCGCCGCATCGGCGAGGGCACGGACACGATCACCTACCTCGGCGAGTACACCCGCTCCCGGATCGCGGACGCCCTCACCCCGGCCGCCGCCGGCCGCATGGTCCAGCTCCCGCCCGGCGTCGACGAGAAGACCTTCCACCCCGGCTCGGGCGGCGACGAGGTCCGCGCCCGCCTCGGGCTCAGCGACCGCCCCGTCGTCGTCTGCGTCTCCCGGCTCGTCCCCCGCAAGGGCCAGGACACCCTGATCCGGGCCATGCCCGCGATCCTCCGCCGGGTCCCCGACGCCGTCCTCCTGATCGTCGGCGGCGGCCCGTACGAGAAGGACCTGCACCGCCTCGCCGCCGAGACCGGCGTGGCCGGCTCCGTGCGCTTCACCGGCGCCGTGCCCTGGTCCGAGCTGCCCGCCCACTACGGCGCCGGCGACGTCTTCGCCATGCCCTGCCGCACCCGGCGCGGCGGCCTCGACGTCGAGGGCCTCGGCATCGTCTACCTGGAGGCCTCCGCCACCGGCCTCCCCGTCGTCGCCGGCGACTCCGGCGGCGCCCCCGACGCCGTCCTCGACGGCGAGACCGGCTGGGTGGTCCGCGGCGAGTCCGCCGAGGAGACCGCCGACCGCGTCGCCACCCTCCTCCTCGACCCCGAGCTCCGCGCCCGCATGGGCGAGCGGGGCAGGGCCTGGGTGGAGGAGCGCTGGCGCTGGGACCTGCTCGCGGAGCGGCTGCGCGAGCTGCTGTAAGGGGTACGCGGAAGGGGCCCGGGGCGATCGCATCGCCCCGGGCCCCTTCCGCGTACCCCTGCTCGGTGGAGACGGCCTACTTGGCGTAGATGGCCTCGATCTCGTCCGCGAAGTCCTTCGCCACCACGTTCCGCTTCAACTTCAGGGACGGGGTGATGTGGCCCGCCTCCTCGGTGAACTGGGCCGGAAGGATGCGGAACTTGCGGACCGACTCCGCCTTGGAGACGGCGGCGTTCCCGTCGTCGACCGCCCGCTGGACCTCGGCGATCAGGTCCGCGTCCTCCCGCAGGGAGGCGGCCGTCGAACCGGCCGGCTTGCCGTGCTCGCTCGCCCAGCGGCCCAGGAACTCCTCGTCGATCGTGACCAGCGCGCCCACGAACGGACGCCCGTCGCCGACCACCATGCACTCCGCGACCAGCGCGTGCGCCCGGATCCGGTCCTCGATGACCGCCGGGGCGACGTTCTTGCCGCCCGCCGTCACCAGGATCTCCTTCTTGCGGCCGGTGATCGCGAGGTAGCCGTCCTCGTCGAGCGTGCCGATGTCACCCGTGTGGAACCAGCCGTCCGCCAGCGCCTCGGCCGTCGCCGCCGGGTTGTTCCAGTACTCCGTGAAGATGTGCTCGCCGTGCAGCAGCACCTCGCCGTCGTCGGCGATCCGCACCACCGAGCCCGGCAGCGGCTGGCCGACCGTGCCGATCTTCTGCCGGTCCCACGGGTTGAACGCGGTCGCCGCGCACGACTCCGTCAGGCCGTAGCCCTCCAGGACCGTGAAGCCGATGCCCCGGAAGAAGTGACCGAGCCGCTCGCCCAGCGGCGCGCCGCCCGAGATCGCGTACTCGCCGCGACCGCCGAGCACCGCCCGCAGCTTGCTGAAGACCAGCTTGTCGAAGACCTTGTGCTTCAGCCTGAGCCCGAAGGAGGGTCCCTGCGGGGTGCCGAGGGCCCGGCTGTACGCGATGGCCGTGTGCGCGGCCTTGTCGAAGATCTTGCCCTTGCCGTCGGCCTGCGCCTTCGCCCGCGCCGAGTTGTAGACCTTCTCGAAGACGCGCGGCACGCCCAGGATCAGCGTCGGCCGGAACGAGGCCAGCTCGTCCGTGAGGTTCTTGATGTCCGGGACGCAGCCCAGCCGGATCGGCGCCATCACGGACGCGACCTCGACCAGCCGCCCGAAGACGTGCGCGGCCGGCAGGAACAGCAGCACCGAGCACTCGCCCGTACGGAAGAGGGGCTTCAGCCGCTCCACCACGTTGCCGCACTCGGCGAAGAAGGCCCGGTGGGTCAGGACGCAGCCCTTGGGGCGGCCCGTCGTGCCCGAGGTGTAGACGATCGTCGCCGGGTCGTCCGCGTGCGCCGCCGACATGCGCTCGTCGAGCAGCTCGTCGGAGACGTCCGCGCCGGTGGCCGTCAGCTGCGCGAGCGCGCCGTCCTCGATCTGCCAGACGCCCTTGAGCTCCGGGAGCCCGTCCCGTACGGACTCCACCGAGGCCTGGTGCGCCGGGCTCTCGACGAGCACCAGGGCCGCGCCCGAGTCGCCCAGGATCCACTGGATCTGCTCCGGCGAGCTCGTCTCGTACACCGGCACGGTCACCGCGCCCGCGCTCCAGATCGCGAAGTCGAGGAGCACCCACTCGTAGCGCGTGCGGGAGAGCAGGGCGACCCGGTCGCCCGGCTCCACGCCGGAGGCGATCAGGCCCTTGGCGACCCCGCGGACCTCGGCGAGGAACTCCGTGGCGGTGACGTCCGTCCAGACGCCGTCGACCTTGCGCCCCATCACGGCGACGTCTGGGTGCTGGGAGGCGTTGCGGCGGATGAGATCCGTCAGGTTGCCGTCCGTGGGGACCTCGTACAGGGCCGGAAGGCTGAACTCGCGCAAGACTGCTGCTCCTCATCGGGCGCCGGCGCCACGGCTCTGTGTGATGCACCGGTGAAGTCCATGATCGGGCAGGTGCTCAGTGGGGGTGAGCACGACTGGACTGCCCGGACGTTACTCGTCAGTACACGGTTCCCGATAGGGGGTCCCGGCCAGATGTTCCGTGCGTCACACCGGTGTGACGGTGCTCTGCGCACAGTAATCCACAGGTTTCACGACTCCCAAGTAACCGCAGGTGACACCCCCTAAGGTGGGCTCATGCGAGTCCATGTGGTCAGTGACGTACACGGCAACGCCGGCGACCTCGCCAAGGCGGGAGAGGGCGCCGACGCCCTCATATGTCTCGGTGACCTGGTCCTCTTCCTCGACTACGCCGACCACAGCCGGGGGATCTTCCCCGACCTCTTCGGCACCGAGAACGCCGACCGGCTCGTCGAGCTCCGCACCGCCCGCCGCTTCGACGAGGCCCGCGACCTCGGCCGCCGCCTCTGGGCCGGACTCGACGTCGACCGCGAGACCGCCATCGAGGCCGCCGTCCGCCGCCAGTACGCCGAACTCTTCGCCGCCTTCCCCACGCCCACGTACGCCACCTACGGGAACGTCGACATCCCCCGGCTCTGGGCGGACTTCGCCGGACCGGGGACGACGGTCCTCGACGGCGAGCGGATCGAGCTCGGCGGGCTGGTGTTCGGTTTCGTCGGCGGCGGGCTGAGCACCCCCATGCGCACGCCGTACGAGATCTCCGACGAGGAGTACGCCGCCAAGGTCGAGGCCCTCGGCGACGTCGACGTCCTCTGCTCCCACATCCCGCCGGACGTGCCCGAGCTGCTGTACGACACGGTCGCCCGCCGCTTCGAACGCGGCAGCCGGGCCCTGCTCGACGCCCTCCACCGCGTCCGCCCCCGCTACGCCCTCTTCGGCCACGTCCACCAGCCGCTGGCGCGCCGGATGCGCGTCGGCGCGACGGAGTGCGTCAACGTCGGCCACTTCGCCTCCACCGGGAAGCCCTTCGCCCTGGAGTGGTGACGGCGCGGGCACGGGGGCGCGATAGCCTTCCGTCGGCACGACTGTGCCCTTTCGCTTCCGCCTTTTACTTCCGCCGGACCGCACAGTGGAGGAGCCACCACGATGGCCGAACACACCAGCTCGAGCATCACCATCGAGGCGGCGCCGGCCGACGTCATGAGCGTGATCGCCGACTTCGCCCGCTACCCCGAATGGACCGGCGAGGTGAAGGAGGCGGAGGTCCTGGAGGAGGACTCCTCGGGCCGCGCCTCGAAGGTCCGCCTCCTCCTCGACGCGGGCGCCATCAAGGACGACCACACCCTGGCGTACACCTGGACCGGGGACGACGAGGTCAGCTGGACCCTCGTCAAGTCCCAGATGCTCCGCTCCCTCGACGGCTCCTACCTCCTGAAGCCGCTCGGCTCCGGGGACCGGACCGAGGTCACGTACCAGCTGACGGTGGACGTCAAGATCCCCATGCTGGGCATGATCAAGCGCAAGGCGGAGAAGGTCATCATCGACCGGGCCCTGGACGGCCTGAAGAAGCGCGTCGAATCCGGCGCGTAACCCCGAACACCCGGGAGGGCCCGCTCCCGGGCGGGGCGGCGCGCCCTGCCCTGCCCGTGTGGGCCGCGCCCGGGTGGGCGTTGCCCCCTGGCCGTGTGGGCAATCGTCCCGCTGGGGCGGGACGGGTGGGCACACGGGACGGCGCCCTGAGCGGCGCCTCCGCGTTCCGCGCCCTGACCCGCACCACAAGCTGGGTGCGCAACCCGGTGCGGGTTCAGGCGCATGAGCCTCTGGCGCCGGCAGGGCGCGGGTCCGTTGTGCCCACCCTCCCCCAAGCTCTCGGCTTCGCTCGAGCAGGGGGGACCCCCTTGCCCCAGCGGAACGACTGCCCACAACGGGGGTGGGCAAGGGCACCGCGCCGGCGGGTGCGCGCCCACAACGGGGGCGCGAGGGGCGGGCACCGCGCCGCCGGGCGCCCACAACGGCGGGGCGCCGCAGCGGTGGGTGCGCGTCCGCGACGGGGACGGTGGGGCGGCCCGCGGGCGGTGGGGCCGGGCCGGGCCGGTAACGTCCGGTGCATGCGGATCATCCTTGTCACCGGCCCCGGCGGCGCCGGCCGCACCACCCTCGCCGAAGCCCAGGCGCAGGCGCAGGCGCGGACCGGCCGCCGGGTCCTGCTCGTCTCCGAGGACGCCGCCCCGCTCCCGGGCGTCGACAGCCTGCGCCCGCACCCCGGCGCCGACTTCCGCCGGGAGTTCCTCGCCCTCCAGGCCCGTTCCTCCACCGCCCTGGACCTGCTCGGTGCCGCCCCCTTCGAGGACGCCGAGCTGACCGAACTCCCCGGCAGCCGCCCGTTCGCCCTGCTGCGCGCCCTGCGCGACGCCGCCGCCGGCGACCACGACCTCGTGGTCGTGGACCTGCCCCCGCTCGACGAGGCCCTCGCCCTCCTCGCCCTGCCCGCGCAGCTCCGCCGCTATCTGCGCCGCCTGCTGCCGCCGGAGCGCCAGGCCGCCCGCGCCCTGCGCCCGATGCTCGCCCAGCTCGCCGGCGTACCCATGCCCGCGCAGTGGCTGTACGAGGCGACGGCCCGCTGGGAGGCCGAGCTCGCCGCCGTCCAGGCCGTCGTCGAGGCCCCCGGCACCACCGTCCGCCTCGTCCTCGAACCGGGCCCCGCCGCCGCCCGCGCCCTGCGCACCGCCCGGCTCGGCCTCGCCGTCCAGCGCCTCGCCCTCGACGCCGTCGTCGCGAACCGGATCCTCCCGGCCGCCTCCGAGGACCCGTGGCTGGCCGGACTCACCGCCGAACAGCACCGGCACCTCGCGGAGCTCCGTACCGCCGTCGGCGAGCAGCTGTACGAGCTGCCGCACCTCGGCCGTGCTCCGCGCGGCGCCGAGGACCTGGCCCTGCTCGCCCCCGTCCGGCCCGAACCCGCCCCCGTCCCCGTACCGGAGTGGACGGTCGAGGACCGGCGCGGGGAGGACGGCGTCCTCGTCTGGCACATCCCCCTGCCGGGGGCCGTCAAGGAGGAGCTCTCGCTCGTCCGCCGCGGCGACGAACTGCTCCTGACCGTCGGCGCGTTCCGCCGCGGCGTCCCGCTGCCGGGCGCCCTGCGCCGCTGCACGGTCACCGGCGCCGGACTCGTCGACGGGGACCTCCGGGTGCGCTTCACCCCCGACCCCGGGCTCTGGCCCCGCACCCCCTGAGGCGGCGTGTACCGTCGAAGTACGCAGCCATTGAGGAGTACGCCATGAGCGATTCGGACGCCTGGGCCAAGGCCTGTGCCGAGGACCTGGAGGCGGAGAAGGCCCGCCGCCGGGCGCAGCGCGCGGCCGAGCCCGGCTCGCCCGCGGAGGAGTTCCGCAGGCTCTTCGAGGCCGTGGCCGACAAGGTCTCCGGCGGCCTCGGGAACCCGCTCCTCGGCGGCCGGGCCGCGCAGACCGCCGCCCAGACCGTGCAGCAGCTCGTCAACCAGGCGAAGGCCGCCGTCGAACCGGTCATCGAGCGCAACCCGCAGGTCTTCGACCACCTCGCCGCCGCCGGCAGCGAGCTGCTCGCCGCCTACCGCTCCGCCGTCGAGGGCCACGAGAGCCGCTGGACCCGCGGCGGCGCCGTGCCCGAGGACGACGACCCGCGCCGGGACGCCGACCCGGACGACGTCCCCCGCAAGGACGACGACGGCCCCGGAACCGGCCAGCACATCGACCTCGACTGATCGGTGGGGCACCTCCCCTCGGGTACGGTGGGCCTTAGCGGGGCTCGACCGAAAACTGAGGGACACATGGGACTCACCATCGGCGTCGACATCGGCGGCACGAAGATCGCGGCCGGCGTGGTCGACGAGGAGGGCAACATCCTCGACACGCACACCGTGCCCACCCCGCCGACCCCCGAAGGCATCGTCGACGCCATCTGCGCCGCCGTGTCCGAGGCCGGCAAGGGCCACTCGATCGAGGCCGTCGGCATCGGAGCCGCGGGCTACGTCGACGACAAGCGCGCCACCGTCCTCTTCGCGCCGAACATCGACTGGCGGCACGAGCCGCTCAAGGACAAGGTCGAGCAGCGGGTCGGTCTGCCCGTCGTCGTCGAGAACGACGCCAACGCGGCGGCCTGGGGCGAGTACCGCTTCGGCGCCGGCCAGGGCCACGAGGACGTCATCTGCATCACCCTCGGCACCGGCCTCGGCGGCGGCATCATCATCGGCAACAAGCTGCGTCGCGGACGCTTCGGCGTGGCCGCCGAGTTCGGCCACATCCGGGTCGTCCCGGACGGTCTGCTGTGCGGCTGCGGCAGCCAGGGCTGCTGGGAGCAGTACGCCTCCGGGCGCGCGCTCGTCCGGTACGCCAAGCAGCGCGCCGCCGCCACCCCCGAGAACGCCACGGTGCTCCTCGGGCTCGGCGACGGCACCCCCGAGGGCATCGAGGGCAAGCACGTCAGCGAGGCCGCCCGGGCGGGCGACAAGGTCGCCATCGACTCCTTCCGCGAGCTGGCCCGCTGGGCGGGCGCCGGCCTCGCCGACCTGGCGTCGCTCTTCGACCCGTCGGCGTTCATCGTCGGCGGCGGCGTCTCCGACGAGGGCGAGCTGGTTCTCGACCCGATCCGGAAGTCCTTCCGGCGCTGGCTGATCGGCGGCCGGTACCGCCCGCACGCGCAGGTCCTCGCGGCCCAGCTCGGCAACAAGGCCGGCCTGGTCGGCGCCGCGGACCTGGCCCGCCAGGGCTGAGCTCGTACGGAGCCATACGACGACCGCCCGTCGCGTCCTCTCGGACGCGACGGGCGGTCGTCGTATGTTGGCCGTCATGGCGATCAGTGAGCTGCCCAACTCCCGTACCGAGAGCGACGGTTCGGCCGTCCTCCGGGTCCTGAGCTACAACGTCCGCTCGATGCGCGACGACGAGGACGCCCTCGCCCGGGTGATCCGCGCCTGCGCCCCGGACCTCGTCTTCGTCCAGGAGGCCCCCCGGTTCTTCCGCTGGCGCAAGCACGCCGCCCGGCTCGCCGCCAAGAGCGAGCTCGTCGTCCTGAGCGGCGGCGCCACCGCGGCGGGGCCGCTCCTGCTCTGCTCCCTGCGGGCCACCGTGGAGCGGACCGAGGACGTCCTGCTGCCGCTCACGCCGGGCCTGCACCGGCGCGGCCTCGCGACCGCGGTCGTCCGCTTCGCCGGGGCCCGGCTCGGTCTCGTCAGCTGTCACCTGAGCCTGCGGAAGGACGAGCGGTACGCCCAGGCCGGGATGGTCCTCGACCGGGTCGCCGCCCTCGGCACCCCGCACGTCCTCGTCGCCGGCGACCTGAACGAACGCCCCGGCGGCCCCGCCTTCACCCGCCTCACCAAGGAGCTCCAGGACGGGTGGGCGGTCAGTCCCTGGGGCGGCGAGCACACCTCGACCCCCGCCGACCCGCACCAGCGCATCGACGCGATCCTGGCGACCCCGGGCATCGAGTTCCTCGGCTGCGGAGTCCCGACGGACCTCGACCCCGGGGACCTGCGGGCCGCCACCGATCACCTTCCCGTGCTGGCGGCGGTCCGTGTCCCCGCCTCGTAGGGCCGGGCTACACCACCGCCCCGCGTCCCGGGTCGTCGAAGCCGTCGTCGTCCTCGTCGTCGTGCTTCATCCGGGCCACCAGGGTCGCGAAGCCGCCCAGGAAGCCGCCCACGCACAGCGTCGTCAGCCACCAGGTCATGTCCCACTGGAGCAGGACGGCGAGCAGCATCAGGACCGGGCCGCCGACGACCGCGAGCCAGGCGAACTTGGTCGTCGTGTCCGCCTCGGGCAGCGGAGGCGGCTCCGGCGGGACGAAGTGGCCCTCGTCGGCGCCGCCCGCCGCGTCGTCCGGCTCGGCCGGCGAGTAGTCCCGGGGGCCGCCCGTCCGCACCCCGGGTGCGAACACGATCGAGCTGCCCAACGCCGGCCGCTCGGGCCCCGCCTCCGGGTCCTCGTCCGTCCCGGTCTCCTCGACGGGATCCGGCGCGGGCTTCGGCCGCGGCTTCCAGGCCGTGCCCTTGAACGGCCTGACCTCCGCGGCGGTCCCGTCCTCCCCGTCCTCCGGCTCCGGCAGCGACAGGTTCTCGACGGGCCGGAACGGCTTCGTCCCCGGAGGGTCCGCGGGCTCCTCGCCGTACCCGGCGACGATCGCGGCCCAGGCCGCCTCCTCGTCGATGGGCTGCGGCTCCCGCCCGTCGCCGTCCTGCTGCTCAGCCACCGCTCCTGCTCCCCTTCCCGTCGACCAGTTCCGGGGTCAGACGCTCGACGAAGGCCAGGCTCTCGTCGAAGATCCGCTCCGCGTCATGGTCCAACGTCGCCACGTGGTAGCTCTGTTCCAGCAGGATCTCCTTGACGTCCGTCGAGGAGATGCGGGAGAGGATCCGGGCCGAGTCGGCGGGCGGCACGACGTGGTCCTGGGGGCTGTGGAGCAGTACCACCGGCTGGGTGACCTGCGGGAGCTCCGCGTCCACGATCCGGAAGAACCGCCGCATGGTGTGCGCGGCGTGCAGCGGCACCCGGTCGTAGCCGACCTCGGCCACGCCCTCCTTGGCGATGTCGCTGGCGATGCCCTTGGTGGAGGGGACCAGGTGCCGGACGACGGGCAGCGCGTGCGCGGCGAGGCCGTGCACCTTGTTCGCCGGGTTGACCAGGACGATGCCGCGCACCGCGTCTCCGTGCCGGGCCGCCAGCCGCAGCGTGAGGGCCCCGCCCATGGAGAGGCCGAAGACGAAGACGGTCCGGCAGCGCCCCAGGAGCTCGCGCAGGGCCCGGTCCACCTCCGCGTACCAGTCCTGCCAGGTGGTGAGCTGCATGTCCTGCCAGCGGGTGCCGTGGCCCGGCAGCAGCGGCACCGACACCGACAGGCCGCGCTCGGCCAGGTACTCGGCCCACGGACGCATCGACTGCGGGGAACCGGTGAATCCGTGACAGAGAAGGACGCCGACCTCTCCGCCTTCGTGGCGGTACGGCTCGGCTCCGGGAAGGACCGGCACCGGGGTCTCCTGTTCGTTGCGACTCCGGCGTCCTCGGGTACGCCGGAGCGACGGAATATGGGGAAGGACCTTCACGGTACGCGACCGGACCGACACCGACCAGGGCCGTAGCCGGGGCCGTGCGCCGGTACGGGATAAAGTCGGGGCGACGGCACACGGAAGGCATGGCGAGTTGATCTACGGCGCAATGAAGTTCTCCATCGGAGGGTCCCTGAAGCTCGCCTTCCGGCCCTGGGTGGAGGGTCTGGAGAACATCCCCGCCGAGGGCCCCGCGATCCTCGCGAGCAACCACCTGTCCTTCTCGGACTCCTTCTTCCTGCCCGCCGTCCTGGACCGCAAGGTCACCTTCATCGCCAAGGCCGAGTACTTCACCACCCCCGGTGTGAAGGGCAAGCTCACCGCCGCCTTCTTCAAGGGCGTCGGCCAGCTGCCGGTGGACCGTTCGGGTGCCCGCGGCGCGGGCGAGGCCGCCATCAAGGCCGGCATCGAGGTCATCGAGGGCGGCGGCCTCTTCGGCATCTACCCCGAGGGCACCCGCTCGCCCGACGGCCGCCTCTACCGGGGCAAGCCCGGCGGTCTGGCGCGCGTCGCCCTGGCCACCGGCGCGCCCGTGATCCCGGTCGCCATGATCGACACCGAGAAGATCCAGCCGCCCGGCAAGATCGTCCCCAAGCTGATGCGTCCGGGCATCCGGATCGGCAAGCCGCTGGACTTCACCCGCTACCAGGGCATGGAGGGGGACCGCTTCATCCTCCGCTCGGTGACCGACGAGGTCATGTACGAGATCATGAAGCTGTCCGGCCAGGAGTACGTCGACATCTACGCGACGGCCGCCAAGCGGCAGATCGCGGAGGCGGAGAAGGCGGCCAAGGAGGCCGTCAAGGCCGAGATCGCCGCTCGGGAAGAATCCGGCGCGTAAGGTCCCCGCGGGGACCCGGGGGTGGGGGAGATGGCCAAGCGCGAGCGTGTCGTGCGCATGTCGGTCGAGCAGCCGCTGTGGCGGGCGCTGACCGGCTACCGCGTCCTGACGATGGTCTACGCCGTCCTGATCTTCGGCTTCGGCCGCGACCGGTACGAGCGGCCGTGGATCGCGGTCGTCTACCTGGCGGTGCTGTGCTGCTGGACCCTCGCCACCCTCCCCAAGGTGGCGAACGCGGCCGGCTGCACCAGGCGCTTCCTCGTCGCCGACCTCACCATCGCCCTCGTCGGCATCCTCCTCACCCCGCTCGCCGACGCCCATGCACAGTCGATCGACGGCCCCACCCTGCCGTCGATATGGACCGCCGGCTCCGTCCTCGCCTTCGCGATCAAGGGCGGCTGGCGCTGGGCCGGCATCGCCTCCTCCCTCGTCGCCGTCGCCAACATCATCGAGCGCGGCCACCCCAGCCGGGACACCTTCCACAACGTGCTCCTCGTCTGGGTCGCCTCCATCGCCATCGGCTACGTCGTCGAGGTCGCCCGCGCCTCCGAGCGCACCCTCGCCCGCGCCCTGGAGATCGAGGCCGCCACCCGGGAGCGGGAGCGGCTCGCCCGCGACATCCACGACAGCGTCCTCCAGGTCCTCGCGATGGTGCAGCGGCGCGGCACCGCGCTCGGCGGCGAGGCGGCCGAACTCGGCCGGATGGCGGGGGAGCAGGAGATCGCCCTCCGCACCCTCGTCGCGGGCGGCCTCACCCGGCCCAGCCTGGTCTCCGAGGACGAGTCCGAGGGCGCCTTCGTCCGGGTCGTCGAGGTCGACGACGAACCCGACGCGGACGCCCCCACCGACCTCCGCGTCCTGCTCGCCCCGCGCGCCGGGGCCCGGGTCACCCTCTCCGAGCCGGGCGCCCCGGTCCTGCTGCCGCCGGCCGCCGCCCGCGAGCTGGCCACCGCCGTCGGCGCCGCCCTGGACAACGTCCGGGTGCACGCCGGTGAGGACGCGCACGCGTGGGTCCTGATCGAGGACTGGCCGGACGAGGTGATCGTCACCGTCCGGGACGACGGCCCCGGCATCCCCGAGGGTCGCCTCGCGGAGGCCTGGGGCGAGGGCCGGATGGGCGTCGCCCTGTCCATCCGGGGGAGACTGCGGGACCTGGGCGGCTCGGCCGAGCTGATCTCGGTCCCGGGCCAGGGCACGGAAGTCGAGTTGAAGGTCCCACGGGGGAAGGCAGGGGAGAAGTGAGCGAGCAGCTGATCAAGGTGATGGTCGTCGACGACCATCCGATGTGGCGGGACGCGGTGGCCCGCGACCTCGCCGAGGCGGGCTTCGACGTGGTCGCCACCGCCGGCGACGGAGAGCAGGCCGTGCGCCGCGCCGTCGCGGCCGGCCCCGACGTCCTCGTCCTCGACCTGAACCTGCCGGTCAAGCCGGGCGTCCAGGTCTGCAAGGAGCTCGTCGGCGGCCGGCCCGAGCTGCGGGTCCTCGTCCTCTCGGCGAGCGGCGAGCACGCCGACGTCCTGGAGGCGGTCAAGTCCGGTGCCACCGGCTACCTCCTCAAGTCGGCCAGTACGGAGGAGCTGATCGACGCGGTCCGCCGGACGGCCGTCGGCGACCCCGTCTTCACGCCGGGCCTGGCCGGCCTGGTCCTCGGCGAGTACCGCCGACTGGCCTCCGAGCCCGCCCCGGCGCCCGGTGCCGACGAGCCGAAGGCCCCGCAGCTGACCGAGCGCGAGACGGAGGTCCTGCGGCTCGTCGCGAAGGGGCTCAGCTACAAGCAGATCGCCGAACGCCTGGTCATCTCGCACCGCACGGTCCAGAACCACGTCCAGAACACCCTGGGCAAGCTCCAGCTGCACAACAGGGTGGAGCTCGTCCGGTACGCGATCGAGCGCGGCCTCGACGACGCCTGAGGCGGGCCGGGCCGACCGGGACGGCCGGGAGGACCGTACGCGCGGCCCACCGTGAGGGTGAAGGGACCTCGTGGAGATCCCGGCACCCGGCGTGCGGGCGTATGAGGAGCCCCTCCTGACGGGCCGTGACCTGCGGGGCTTCCCGCGCGCCCCGTCCTCGACCACGCCGCAGGGCGACGCGGCGAGAACGTCCTGGTGCCGAGGGCCCCCTAGACGAGGACTCCCGCCAGGAGCGAGGCCGTCAGGGCCGCCCCGTCCGTCGTGAGCACCGACTCCGGGTGGAACTGCACCCCGGCGAAGCCCGGCCCGCGCAGGGCGTGCACCTCGCCGGTGTCCGCGTCCCGGCTCACCTCGATGCGGTGCAGCGCCAGCTCCGTCGCCGTCCGGTCGTCGCACCGCGCCGTGAAGCTGTTGTAGAAGCCGACCGTCTGCTGCTGGCCGAAGAGGTCGATCCGCAGCTGCGCCCCCTGGAACGGGGTCCTCTTGCGGACGATGTCCAGGCCCAGCTCGGCCGCGATCAGCTCGTGCCCGAGGCAGACGCCCAGCAGGCCGTGGCGGTGGTCCCGCACCAGCTCGGCCGTCAGGCCGCGCAGGAAGCGCATCTTCGGGTCGGCGGCGTCCGAGGGGTTCCCGGGCCCGGGCCCCAGGACGACCGGCCCCTCGTGGGCGAGGGCCAGCTCCCGCAGCCCCGGCTCGTCGTAGCGGAGCACCGACACCTCCAGGCCCGAGGAGCGCAGGACGTGCGCCAGCATCGCCGTGAACGTGTCCTCGGCGTCGACCACGAGCGCGTGCCCGGACAGCTCCGCGGACCGGGCCTGCATCTTCAGCCAGAACGGCGCGAGGTCCGCCCGGCGCGCGTCGAGCGCGGCCCGCACCCGGGGGTCGTCGGCGAGCCGCGCCGGCACCGGCGCCGACGGGTCGGCCGGCCGGCCCTCCCGGACGCCGAGGGCCGTGAGGACGCCCGCCGCCTTGGCGTGGGTCTCGGCGACCTCGCCCTCGGGGTCCGAGTGCCGCACCAGCGTGGCGCCCACCGGCACCCGCAGCCGCCCGTCGGCGGCGATGTCGGCGGTACGGATGAGGATGGGGGAGTCCAGCGTCTGCGTCCCGTTCCCGTCCGTGCCGAGCAGGGCGAGCGCACCCGCGTAGTACCCCCGGCCCCCCTCCTCGTGGCGCTCGATCACCCGGCAGGCGTTCTGCACCGGAGAGCCGGTCACGGTCGCCGCGAACATCGTCTCCCGCAGCACCTCCCGTACGTCGAGCGAGGACCGCCCGCGCAACTCGTACTCGGTGTGCGCGAGATGGGCCATCTCCTTGAGCCGCGGCCCGACCACGACCCCGCCCATGTCGCCCACCGTGCACATCATCTTCAGCTCCTCGTCCACCACCATGGAGAGCTCCTCGGTCTCCTTGCGGTCGGCGAGGAAGGCGAGCAGGTCCTCGGCGGTCGGGGCCGCCCCGGCCGGGTAGCGGTACGTGCCGCTGATCGGGTTCATCACGACCGTCCCTCCCGACATCCGGACGTGCACCTCGGGGCTCGCCCCGACGAGCGTCCGCTCCCCGGTGTGCACGACGAACGTCCAGTACGCGCCCCGCTCGCCCGCGAGCAGCCGCCGGAACAGGGCGAGCGCGTCGGCGCGCCCGAAGCCCGGGACCTCACCGGTGTAGGTGCGCCGGATCACGAAGTTCGCGCCCTCGCCGGAGCCGATCTCCTCGTCGATGACCCGCCGCACGGTCTCCGCGTAGGCCTCGTCGGAGACGTCGAAGCCGCCGCCCTCCACCCGTACGTCATGGGAGGGGAGCGCGGCCAGGGCCTCGGCGAGCGGCAGCTCGTACGCCTCGTCGGCGACGAGCACGGAGAGCGGGGTGCCGTCGTCCCGCACGTCGAAGCCGCGCTCCCGGATCTGCCGGAAGGGCACGAGGGCGAGCGTCGGCATCGGTCCCACGGGCAGCTCCGCGAGGCGCTCGGCCTCGTGGACCCGGCCGATCAGCACCTCGACGGTGTCGTGATCACGGCCGGGGGTGCGGCGGCGCAGCAGGGCGAAGGGAGGGCAGGAGTCGTCGAGGAGACGGGAGAGGTCCATGAGGGGCGTGTTCCTTCCGGGAGCTTCGGATCGGAGAGGAACGGCCTCGCGGGTACGAGAAAGGCCGCCCCTCGGGCGGCCTTCGCGTGTCTGTCGGTGTACGCGCGATCAGTGGGCCGCCGGATGAGCGGTCCACCACCAGTTCTGGTTCGAGTGCGCGAACATGCGAGCACTGTAACCCAGCAGGGCACGCGAACGGGGCCCGGTCCGCACCGTGGACGGCGCGGACCGGGCCCCGCGGGGGCCTGATCGGATCAGAAGATCAGGTTGTAGGACTGCCAGCCCGGACCGACCTGCACGCGCGCGGCGTACGGAGCGGTGGCGCTGCCCGTGCCCTTGTACAGCCACAGGGCGCCGGCGCCGTCACGGGCGACGAAGTCGACCTTGCCGTCACCGGTGAGGTCGCTCGGTCCGGTGATGCTGTTGTAGATCTGCCAGCCGGTGCCCACCTTGACGCGCGCGGCGTACGGGGTGGTGGCGCTGCCGGTGCCCTTGTACAGCCACAGGGCGCCGGTGCTGTCGCGGCCGATCAGGTCGGCCTTGCCGTCGGAGGTCAGATCGCCGGTGCTGACGATGTCGTTGTAGATCTGCCAGCCGGTGCCGATCTTCACCCGGGGGGCGAACGGCACCGCCGGGGTGCCGGTGCCCTTGTACAGCCACAGGACACCCGACTTCTCGCGGGCGATCACGTCCGGCTTGGAGTCCCCGGTGAGGTCGCGGACACCGATGATCCGGTCGTAGATCTGCCAGCCGCCACCGGTCCTCAGCCGGGCCTTGAACGGCGCGGACGGGTTGCCGCTGCCCTGGTAGTACCAGAGCACACCGGAGGTGTCACGGGCGACGGCGTCCCCGGTGCCGTCGGCGCGGAGCGCCGTCAGCGGGGTGACGGTGTTGTAGATCTGCCAGCCGCCGCCGACCTTGTACTTCGCCAGGAAGGGGCTGGTGGCGCTGCCGGTGCCCTGGTACTGCCAGAGGACGCCGGAGGTGTCGCGGGCGAGGAGGTTGTAGCGGTTGGTGGTGGCGACGGGGGCGGCGCCGGGCGCCTCCACGATGTCGTCCTGCTTCACCCAGACGATCTTGTGGTGGAAGCGGATCGGCACGAAGAGCACGTTGCCGACGACGTTCTTCTGGGCGGAGCCGAACCAGTCGTCGCCCTTCACAGCCGGACCGGCCTTCACGTAGGCCTGGTCGGAGAGGAAGTCGAACTTCGACAGGGGGGCGTTCTCGTCGCCCGGGGCTTCCAGACCGGCCGCGGTGTAGGCGGCGGTGTCGGGGAAGGAGCGGCCGAAGACCTTGGTCGAGGCGAGACCCGCCTTGAGCTTCACGGTCGTGGCGCCGGACACCGGCACGGTGTACTGGCCGCCCGGGTTCTGGAACCAGGCCTTCTGGCCCGCGTACCAGATCGCCGTCCAGTCGTTCTGGGCCTCGGCGACGACGTAGAGGCCGCCGGCGCGGACCTTGTTGCCGTAGTTCGAGCCCTCGGTCCAGCCCGAGGTGTAGTACGGGTCCTTCAGTGTCGTCGCGCTCGTCGAGGGCGACGTGTACAGGTAGCCGAAGTTGGACGGACGGCCCGGGACGGCCGTGCCGCCGGTGGTCAGCGCCGGCTGGTTCGCCGTGGTGAACGGCGGGACCACCCGGACCACCTGGCCGGCCCTGAGGAGGCCGCCCGCGCCCTTGTCGCCCTGCGGGGCGCCGAGGAGCGACATGTAGTAGTTCCAGTCCCAGTACGGGCCCGCGTCCCAGTGGAGATTGGCGACGCCGGTGTCCGTCTGGAGCGCCACCTCGTCGTGGCCGATGATGTGCTCGCGGTCGATCGGCACGCCGTACTTGTTCGCCAGGTACTTCACCAGCGCCGCGGAGGAGCGGTACTGCGGCTCGGTGTACCAGCTCCCCTCCTTGATGGCGAAGCCCTCGTGCTCCACGCCGATGGCGTGCATGTTGTGGGTCCAGTTGCCCGCGTGCCACGCCAGGTTCTTGTTCTCGAGCATCTGGGTGACCAGACCGTCCGAGGCGCGGATCAGGTAGTGCGCGCTGCCCGGGACGTTCGGGTTGGTCAGGGCGTCGAGCGACCCGTCGTATCCGCCCTCGGTGTCGTGGATGACGATCTGGCGGATGTCCACGCCCTGGTTGGGGCGGTCGGCGAGGGTGTAGTTGCGCTTGTTGGGGTTCGCGGGATCCGTGCGGACCGGCACGAAGTTGCAGTTCAGACCCGAGGGGCAGTCCGCGGTCGGCGTGGCCGTGGTGCTCGCGAAGGACGCGGCCAGCGGCACGTTCGACGGCTTGACCGGCTTGACCGTGGGATCGGCCGGCAGGGCCACCTGCTCGCCGTCGAGGGTGAGCTCCTGCTCACCGGTCCTGATCGAGTCGAAGACGCGCTTCGCGAAGAGGTCGGCGCCCTTCTTCTCGGGGGACTGGCTGTACCGGGCCACGGCCGGGTACCAGTCGCCGGCGTCGTCGGACAGCTCGGCGCCGGCCTGCTTCTGGTAGTCGGCGAGCAGCGCCGCGCCGGCCCGGATGGAGGTGGCGGTGTCGTTCTGGACGGCCTCGGTGGAGCTGTCGATCAGCTCGGCGGCCTTGTCCAGGGTGTGGAGGCGGGGGTCGTCGGTGTCGACGACGGCCTTCTCCAGGACGCTCCGGACCTTCGCGCGGTCGAAGGTCTTCTCGATCTCCGGGCGGCCCGAGCCGTTGAAGTGCTCGATCTGCTCGTCGGTGACCTTCTGCTGTACGTCCTCCGGGTCGACCTTCGTCAACCCCATGACGTTGTACGCGCCGGTCGTGCTCGGCTCGCCGTCGTGCGACTCCCAGCGCGTCTGCTGGTACGACACCGCCATCAGCACGCTCTGCGGCACATCGAACTCGCGCGCCGCGTTTGCGAACTGCGACTGGAGGGAAGGGTCCCCTCCGGACTTCCCGTCGCCCGCCGCGCCGAGGAGACCCGGCGAGGCGACCGCGATGGTGCCGATGGTGGCGGTGGCGACGACTGCGGCCGCCGCCCCGTACAAGAGTCGTTTCTTCTTGCGATCCCTGCGGTGCCTCTGCGTCACGCCCACCCCTGTGAGTTCGACTTTGCTCTTGTTAAACGGGCCGCAGGGTAGCACCACTCGACGACCCGAAGATCCTCGGCGGACATTTCGGGTGCGGCACCGGGTGTGACGCGGGGCGCGCGCGTCTCAGCCATTGAGCAGAGGGACAGGACCGGACGAAGAACCCCTTACTGTGGTGCTTGTGACCGTGAACGCTGAATCCCACGCCGTCGCCAAGGCGACCTGGCGAGACCTGCCCGCGGCGCAGCAGCCCGAGTACCCCGATGCCGAGGCTCTGCGCGATGTGATCGCGGACCTCGAGTCGTATCCTCCGCTCGTCTTCGCCGGCGAGTGCGACCAGCTGCGCGCCCGGATGGGAGCCGTCGCCCGTGGCGAGGCGTTCCTGCTCCAGGGCGGCGACTGCGCCGAGGCCTTCGACGCCGTGTCCGCCGACCACATCAGGGCCAAGCTCAAGACGCTGCTCCAGATGAGTGCCGTCCTCACCTACGCGGCCTCCGTGCCCGTGGTGAAGGTCGGCCGCATCGCCGGCCAGTACTCGAAGCCCCGTTCCAAGGGGACCGAGACCCGCGACGGCGTGACGCTCCCCACCTACCGGGGCGACTCCGTCAACGGCTTCGACTTCAACGAGAAGGCCCGCGTCCCGGACCCCGAGCGCCTGAAGCGGATGTACAACGCCTCCGCCTCCACGCTCAACCTGGTCCGCGCCTTCACCACCGGTGGCTACGCCGACCTGCGCCAGGTCCACGCCTGGAACCAGGACTTCGTGAAGTCGTCCCCCTCGGGCCAGCGCTACGAGGCGCTCGCCCGCGAGATCGACAACGCCCTGAACTTCATGAAGGCCTGTGGCACCGACCCGGCCGAGTTCAAGGCCGTCGAGTTCTACGCCTCCCACGAGGCGCTGCTGCTCGACTACGAGGGCGCCCTGACCCGTACGGACTCGCGCACCGGCAAGCTGTACGACACCTCCGGCCACATGGTCTGGATCGGTGAGCGCACCCGCCAGCTGGACCACGCGCACATCGAGTTCTGCTCGCAGATCGCCAACCCGATCGGCATCAAGCTCGGCCCGACCACCACGGTGGACGAGGCGCTCACGTACATCGACCGTCTCGACCCGGACCGCGAGCCGGGCCGGCTGACCTTCATCGTCCGCATGGGCGCCGACAAGGTCCGCGACAAGCTCCCCGAGCTGGTCGAGAAGGTCACCGCCTCCGGTGCGGTCGTCGCCTGGGTCACCGACCCGATGCACGGCAACACCTTCGAGGCCGCCTCCGGCCACAAGACCCGCCGCTTCGACGACGTGCTCGACGAGGTCAAGGGCTTCTTCGAGGTCCACAAGGCGCTGGGCACCCACCCGGGCGGCATCCACGTCGAGCTCACCGGTGACGACGTCACCGAGTGCGTGGGCGGCGGCGACGAGATCTTCGTCGACGACCTGCACCAGCGCTACGAGACGGCCTGCGACCCGCGGCTCAACCGCAGCCAGTCGCTCGACCTGGCGTTCCTGGTGGCGGAGATGTACCGCGATCAGTAAGTAGGTTCCTACGGAGATGGGGCCCGGATCATGTGATCCGGGCCCCATCTCCGTATGCGGGTCTTTTGGGGTTCCGGGTCGCCAGGTAAGGTTAGGTTAGCCTTAACGATCTCGGCGGGAGGTGAACCGCGTGTACGTCTGCTCATGCTTCGGTGTCACGGAGAAGCAGGTCAAGGAGCATGCGGACGCGGGCGCGTGCACGCCCCGCCAGATAGCCTCGGCCTGCAAGGCCGGCACGGACTGCGGTTCCTGCGTCCGTCGTATCCAGGCCATCCTCGGACGCGGCAGCTGCCCCCGACGCGGGCTCCTGGACCAGGGCGTGCCCGCCCTGACGGCGGAAGTGACCGAACTGTCGGAAGCCGCCTAGAGCGGCCCTAGCTGGGCTGCTCGATCAGCGTCGAGACGTACAGCGCCTCACCCAGGGACTCGATCAGCTCCAGCTGCGTGTCCAGGTAGTCGATGTGGTGCTCCTCGTCGGCCAGGATCTCCTCGAAGAGGTTGGCGGACGTGACGTCCCCCTTGGCGCGCATGACCTCGATCCCGCGCCTGAGGCGGTCGATCGCCTCCACCTCGACCTGGCGGTCCGCCTGGAACATCTCGGTGATCGTCTGGCCGACCCGCACGTGGAAGAGCCGCTGGTAGTTGGGCAGGCCGTCGAGCATCAGGATGCGCTCGGTCAGCTTGTCCGCGTGCTTCATCTCGTCGATGGACTCTTCGCGGGTGTACTTGGCGAGCTTCGTCCACCCCTTGTTGTCCTGGATGCGGTAGTGCAGCCAGTACTGGTTGATGGCCGTCAGCTCGCCGGTCAGCTGCTCGTTGAGGAACTCGAGGACCTCGGGGTCGCCCTGCATCGCTTCAGGATCCTTCCACGGTACGTGTCCATGCCGTCACCAGCCGGTATGGCGGCATCCTCGCACCCCGAATGGGGGGCGTCCAGTAAGTGCAGGCTTAGTCGTAGTTGCCCGAATCGCGCCGCCCGGATGGTCGCCTGGTCATGACCACCCCTCGCGGTCTGTCACCATGGATGACATGGGTCAGCCGGAGAGCGGAGTACACCGGGAAGCGGGTCAGCCGGATCGTTCGCCGGACTCTCCGCCGGATCTGCCCCCGGGGCAGCGGCTGCAGCGCGGCTGGCCGGTCACCCACTACGGACCCGTACCCAAGTTCAAGCCGGACCGCTGGGAGTTCCGCGTCTTCGGGGCGACCGCCGACGGCGACAAGCGGTGCTGGAACCACGAGGAGTTCTCGGCCCTCCCGTTCTCCACGGTCGTGGCCGATCTGCACTGCGTCACGAAGTTCAGCATGCTCGGGGCCGAATGGGGCGGTGTCCCCGCCCGCACGGTCCTGGAGCTCGCTCCGCCCGCGCCCCACGTGACGCACGTGATGGTCTGGGCCGAGTACGGATACAGCGCCAACATGCGGCTCGCCGACTTCGCCGCGGACGGCACGATCTTCGCCACCCACAAGGACGGGGAGCTGCTCACCGCCGAGCACGGCTTCCCGCTGCGGCTCGTCGTCCCGCACCTGTACGCCTGGAAGGGGCCCAAGTGGGTCCGGGGCGTGGAGTACATGGCGGCCGACCGCCGGGGCTTCTGGGAGGAGCGCGGCTACCACAACCTCGGCGACCCGTGGACGGAGCAGCGCTACTCGTACCAGGAGGAACCGGGAGACGGCCCGGAGCTGTAGCGGCTCCGGACCGTCCGTGGCGGGTGGTGCGGTCAGTGGTGGTACTGGTGGACCACCGCGTGGCCCTTGCCGCGGCCGATCATCCACTTGTTGACCGGCGTGGTCAGCACGAAGGCGACGCCGAGCGAGATCGCGAGCACGATCCAGAAGAGCGGCTCGTCGAGGTGCGCGTCCATGGCGCCGGGCCAGAGGGCGATGACGCCGTTGTCGATGATCTCCATGACGGCGATGGAGAGGGTGTCGGCGGCGAGGGCGACCTTGAAGGCCGTCCCGAAGTCGACGCCGGCCTTCAGGATGCCGCGCAGGGTGAGCGCGTAGCCGAAGAAGAAGGCCAGGACGATCGCGAGGACCATGGTCGGCAGGTTGCCCCAGCCGAACGCGGTGCCGATGATCATGCCGAGGATCTCGCCGATGGCGCAGCCGGTGAGGCAGTGCAGGGTGGCCTGGGCGGCCATGGACCAGGAGACGGTGCCGCCGGGGGTGTGGTGGCCGGCGTGGTCGGAGTGGTGGGCGTGGTTGCCGTGCTCGGCGTGACCGGCGTGGCCCTCGTGACCTCCATGGCCCTGGTGACCGTGGT
Organism: Streptomyces sp. NPDC053513; assembly: GCF_044544765.1. Taxonomy (NCBI): domain Bacteria; kingdom Bacillati; phylum Actinomycetota; class Actinomycetes; order Kitasatosporales; family Streptomycetaceae; genus Streptomyces; species Streptomyces sp. NPDC053513. Next base: position 55,386 of record NZ_JBITXP010000024.1, on the reverse strand, counting down.
GGCCCTCGTGACCTTCATGGCCTTCGTGCCCGTGATGTGCGTGTGCTTCGTGTTCCATGAGAGGTGCCCCCAACCTCGTGTACGGTTCCTGCCATCGTCAGGAACCGTATACCCCCCTAGGGTATTCCTCAAGAGGAGACGATCAACCTCGCCGCTCGCGGAGCTTCTTCAGGAGCTCGACGTCGGCGACGTGGCCCTCCTTGCCGCCCGGGGTCTCGATGACCAGCGGCACGTTCTCGGTGGCCGGGTGGCGCAGGAGTTCCCCGAAGGCCTCCTCGCCGATGTGGCCGGCCCCGATGTTCGCGTGCCGGTCCTTGTGCGCGCCCACGACGTCCTTCGAGTCGTTGGCGTGGATCAGCTTCAGCCGCCCCTCGCCGACCGTGCCCACCAGCAGGTCCAGCGTCTGTGCCGCCCCGTGCGGGCCCGCCAGGTCGTGGCCGGCCGCGAAGATGTGGCAGGTGTCGAGGCAGACGCCCAGCTTCGGGTGGTGGTCGAGCGCGTCGAAGTACGGACCGAAGTCCCAGGTCCGCGAGCAGAGCGAGAAGCCCTGGCCCGCCGTCGACTCCAGGAGCAGGTCCGGATCGTCCTCGTGCGTCAGCTCGTCGAGGAGCGGCAGCATCCGCTCCCGCACCTGGGCGAGGGCCACCTCGCGCGGCCGGCCGCCGGTCGCCGAGCCGGTGTGCACCACCACGCCCTTGGCGCCGATCTCCCGGCCCCGGCGCAGCGAGTGCCGCAGCGACTCCACCGACTTCTCCACCGTGGCCTCGGTGTGGGAGCCGAAGTTGATCAGGTACGGGGCGTGCACCCACGCCGAGATCGACTCGGCCTCGCACTCGGCCCGGAAGCGCTCGTCCTGGGCCGGGTTGCCGACCGGGGTCGCCCAGCCGCGCGGATTGGCCACGAAGACCTGCACGGTCTCGGCGCCGAGTTCACGGGCGTAGCCGAGGCCGACCGTGGCGAGGCCACCGGCCACGGGGACGTGGCCGCCGACGGGGTTGCGCATGGGTTTCTAGAGTCCCTTGATCGTGATGGTGATGGTGGAGCCCTCGGGCGCGGTCTCGCCGCCCTCCACGGACTGGCCCGCGACCGTGTCGCCCAGGTAGGGGAAGGACTTCTTGACCTCCACCTCGAAGCCCGCGTCCTCCAGGGTCGCACGCGCGTCCGCGGTCGACTGCCCCGTCACGTCCGGGACCTCGACCCGCTTCGGACCCTTGGAGACGGTGAGGGTGATGACGTCGCCCTCCGCGGCGCGGCTGCCCCCGGCGAGGGACTGGGCCGCGACGGTGCCGGCCTCCTCGGGGGAGTTGATCCGCTCCGGGGCGACCCGGACGGTGAGCCCCTCCTCCTGGAGGGCGGCCGTGGCGTCGGCGACGGTCTCGCCGCTGACGTCGGGCACGTCGACCGGGGAACCCTTGCTGACCACCAGGGCGACGGCCGAGTCGGGGCTGCGCTCGGTGCCGGGCTCGGGGTCGGAACCGATCACGGAGCCCTGCGCGACCGAGTCGCTGAACTCCTGGGTGGTCACCCCGGGCGCCAGGCCCTCCTGCTCCAGGAGGCGCTTGGCCTCCGCGAGCGGCTTGCCCTTGAGGTTGGGCACCTTCACGACCTCCGGGCCGCGGGAGAGCGTGAGGGTGACCGTGCCGTTGCCCCGGACGCGCTCCCCGGGGGCCGGGTCGACGGCCATGACCGTGCCGCGCTCGTACACGTCGCTGAAGGCGCGCTTCGTGGTGCCGACCTCCAGGCCGGCGTCGGCGAGGCGCTTCGTCGCGGCGGCCTCGGACTGGCCGAGGACGGCGGGGACCCGGGTGAACTGGCCGGAGCCGATGTACCAGACGCCGGCGCCCAGGCCGAGGGCGAGCAGGACGGCGGCGACGACGAGAAGGGGACCGCGCGGGGGCCGGCGGCGGGCGGCGGGGGGCGCCTCCGGGGCGGGCAGCCGGTTGGTGTGCAGGACGCCGCTCTCCGCGGGTACGGGACGGGCGATCACGCTCGTCCGGTCCTCGGCGGTGTCCCGGGCCTCGGACCGCGCGAGCGGAGGCACCGCGTCCAGCTGCTCGTCGCCGAGCCCGGCGCGGGCCTCGCGGAGCAGGGCGAGCAGGGCGACCGCGTCGTGCGGGCGGAGCTCGGGGTCGCGGGCCGTGGCCGACGCGACCAGGTCGTCCAGCTCCGGGGCGAGCCCCGGGACGGCGGCCGAGGGGGCGGGCACGTCGGTGTTCAGGTGCTGGTAGAGCACCTGGGCCGGGGTGTCGCCGGAGTGCGGCTTGCCGCCGGTCAGCATCTCGTAGAGGACGACACCGCAGGCGTACACGTCGGCGCGGGTGTCGGCGGTGCCGTGCTCGATCTGCTCCGGCGCGAGGTACGAGACCGTGCCGAGGACCGCGCCGGTCGTGGCCGTCGCCGAGCCCACGGCCCGCACGAGACCGAAGTCGGCGACCTTCACCCGGCCGTCGTCCCCTATCAGGACGTTCTCCGGCTTCATGTCCCGGTGTACGAAACCCGCCCGGTGCGCGGCGCCCAGCGCGGCGAGCACCGGCTCCAGGATGTCGAGCGCGGCACGGGGCGAGAGGGCGCCGCGCTCGCGTAGGACGTCACGGAGGGTGCAGCCGGCGACGTACTCCATCGCCAGGTAGACGTACGCGCCCTCGGCGCCCTGGTCGAAGACCCCGACGACGTTCGGGTGCGCGAGCCGGGCCACGGACTTCGCCTCGCGGATGAACCGCTCGACGAAGGCGGCGTCGGCGGCGAGGGCCGGGTGCATCACCTTGAGGGCGAGGACGCGGTCGAGGCGGGTGTCGACGGCCCGGTAGACGGTGGCCATGCCGCCGACGGCGATGCGCGCGTCGACGCGGTAGCGGCCGTCGAGCAGCCGCCCGACGAGGGGGTCCTGAAGGGTCGTGTCCACGGCGACGAGTCTACGAGCCGGGGGGTGGGGGGCTGCGCCTTCGGCCCCCGACTGCAGCGCACCTGTGACGCACCCGGGCCCTGGCCGCCGCCCCCCGCGCGGGCCCGGGCCCGGCTGGACGGCCCGCCCTCGCCCGCGCGGGCGCGCCCACCGGGGCGGTGCCCTTCCGCCACCCCTGCCCACGTGGGCCCGCGCCTGCGGGGGCGGCTCCCCCTGCCCGTGTGGGGCCCGCGCCCTGCGGGGCGTTGCCCCCTGCCCGTGCGGGCCGCGCCCGCTGGGGCGGTGCCCTCGCCCACCCGCCCGTGTGGGCAATCGTCCCGCTGGGGCGGGACGGGTGGGCACACGGGACGGCGCCCTCCAGCGGCGCCTCCGCATCCCGCGCCTGAACCCGCACCACGAGCCGGGTGCACCTGGGGTGCGGGTTCAGGCGCGACAGCCTCTGGCGCCGGCAGGGCGCGGGTCCGTTGTGCCCACCCGTTCCGCCCCAGCGGAACGACTGCCCACAACGGGGTGGGCCGGGGCGCCGTCGCAGCGGGGCGGCGTCCGCGGTGGTGCGGCGGTGTCAGAACGCGGGGCGTTCCGGGTCCAAGGCGGCGCGGCCCTCCGCAGGAGAGGACGCCGTGGCGAAGTGGCGGCGGGGGATCCGGCCCGCCCGGAAGGCCAGCCGCCCCGCCGAGACCGCGTGCCGCATCGCCGCGGCCATCAGCACCGGCTCCTGCGCCCGCGTCACCGCCGACGCCAGCATCACCGCCGCGCACCCCAGTTCCATCGCGAGCGCCACGTCCGAGGCCGTTCCCGCGCCGGCGTCGAGGATCACCGGGACCTCGGCCCGTTCGACGATCAGCTGGAAGTTGTGCGGGTTGCGGATGCCGAGCCCGGAGCCGATGGGGGAGCCGAGCGGCATGATCGCCGCGCAGCCCACGTCCTCCAGCTTCCGGGCGAGGACGGGGTCGTCGTTGGTGTAGGGGAGGACGACGAAGCCGTCGTCGACGAGGGTCTCGGCCGCGGCGAGGAGCTCCTCCCCGTCGGGGAGGAGGGTCCGCTCGTCCGCCACCACCTCCAGCTTGATCCAGTTCGTGCCGAGCGCCTCCCGGGCGAGCCGGGCGGTGAGGACGGCCTCGCCCGCCGTGTAGCAGCCCGCCGTGTTCGGCAGGACCCGGATGCCGAGGCGTTCCAGGACGGAGAGGACCGAGCCCTGGACCGTCGGGTCCAGGCGCCGCATGGCGACCGTCGTCAGTTCCGTACCGCTGGCGGAGAGGGAGCGTTCCAGGACGTCGAGGCTGGGGGCGCCGCCGGTGCCCATGATGAGGCGGGAGGAGAACTCCGTGCCGCCGAGGGTGAAGACGTCGTCGGACATCGGGGTCAGCCTCCCTGCACTGCCGTGAGGACTTCCACCCGGTCGCCGTCGCCGAGCAGCGTCGTGGCCCACTCGCCGCGCGGCACGACCGTCTCGTTGAGCGCCGCCGCGACGCCCGAGGGGGCCGTGGTCAGGGTCGCCACGAGGGCGTCCAGGGAGAGGGGGCCGGAGAGCTCGCGCGGCTCTCCGTTCACGGACACGTTCATGCGGGCTGCTCCTGTCGTACGGGGGAGAGACGTCGGGGGGTGAAGGGGCGCGCCTCGTCGGGGAGGGTGCCGGTGGTGAGCGCCTCGGCCATGGCGTCGCCGGTGACGGGGGTGAGCAGCACCCCGTTGCGGTAGTGGCCGGTGGCCAGGTGCAGGCCGGGCAGGTCGGTGGGGCCGAGCAGCGGCGCGTTGTCGGGGGAGCCGGGGCGCAGTCCGGCCCGCGTCTCGGTGAGCGGCAGTTCGGTGATGCCCGGGACGAGCTCGTGGGCGTCGCGCAGCAGCTCGTACACCCCGCCCGCCGTCACCGTGGTGTCCCAGCCGAGCTCCTCGCTGGTGGCGCCGACGACGAGCTCGCCGTTCTCGCGGGGCACCAGGTAGACGTGGCTGCCGCGGACGACGGCGCGGACGGTGCGGGAGAGGAAGGGCGCGTACGCGGGCGGCACCCGCAGCCGGAGGACCTGGCCCTTGACGGGGCGGACCGGCGGCAGCACCTCCTCGGGCACGCCCGCGAGCCGCCCGCTGAGGCTGCCCGCGGCGAGGACGACCTGGTCGGCCGTCAGCTCCCGGCCGTCGGCGAGCACGGCGCCGCGGGCCCGGTCCCGCACGACCGTGAGCCGCTCCACGAGGGTCCGGTGGAAGAGGACTCCGGCCCGTTCGCAGGCGCGCAGGAGCGCGGCGGCCAGCCGGCGCGGGTCGACCTGGTGGTCGCCGTCGACCCGCAGCCCGCCCCGGACGCCGGGCGCCAGCATGGGTTCGAGCCGGCGGCACTCGCGGCCGCTGAGCCATTCGGAGACGAGCCCGCAGCGGGTCTGCAGGGCGTGCAGTTCGCGCATGTGGGCGCGGTCGTCGGCGTCGAGGGCGACGGCGAGGGTGCCGCAGGCGCGGTAGCCGACGTCGTGGCCGGCGGCCTCCTCCAGTTCGGCGACGAACGCGGGGTAGCGCGCGGCGGAGGCGAGGTTGAGCCCGAGCAGGGTCTCCTCGCCGTAGTGGAGTTCGGTGACGGCGGCGAGCATGCCGGCCGCGACCCGCGCGGCCCCGCCGCCCGGGTCCGGGTCGACGACGGCGGTGCGCAGTCCGCGCTGCGCGGCCCGCCAGGCCGTGACCAGGCCGATGATGCCGCCCCCGACCACGAGGACGTCGGTCGCGAGGACGTCGGTCACGTGGGCGTCGGACACGTGGATGTCGGACGCGTGGACATCGGAAGAACGCATGGGCGTCCAGCCCCTCCCTTCGCCGGCATGACCCGGATCAGGTTCGTACGGTCGGAGGCCGTCCCAGCCTCCCTCTCAGCCCGGTGCGTCCGGGCTCCCGCGAGTGCTTTACGCCCGCCAGACTAGCCCGCGTCTCCGGGGGGCCACAGACCCCTCCCTTCCTGACGGTTCGTCAGATGCGTAAGGTGGTCGGGTGAGCGAGCAGAAGCAGGCCCAGCAGCACGTCGTGATCGTCGGCGCCGGAATGGCGGGCGTCCAGACCGCCGTCGCCCTGCGCGAGCAGGGCTTCACCGGCCCCCTGACCCTCATCGGGGCCGAACCCCACCAGCCCTACGACCGGCCGCCGCTCTCCAAGGCGATCCTCCTCGGCAAGGCCGAGGACTCCGCCTTCGAGATCGACTTCGAGGACCTCGGCATCGAACTCCGGCTCGGCCTGGACGTCACCGGACTGCGCGCCGCCGACCACGAGATCGACACCGAGGCCGGACCCGTCGCGTACGACACCCTGGTCGTCGCCACCGGCGCCCATCCCCTCACCCTGCCCGGCACCGAGGGCGTCCCCGGCGTCCACCTGCTGCGCACCCTCGACGACGCCGTGCGCCTCGGACCCGTCCTGGAACGCCGCCACTCCGTCGTGGTCGTCGGCGCCGGCTGGATCGGCGCCGAGTTCGCCACCGCCGCGCGCGAGGCGGGCTGCGCCGTCACCGTCGTCGAGGCCGCCGACCGCCCCCTCGCGGGAGCGCTGCCCGCCGAGGTCGCCGCCCCCATGGCCGAGTGGTACGGGGCGAACGGCGCCGAACTCCTCACCCACGCGCGCGTGGACACCGTCGAGCCCGGCGCGCCCGGCCGCGTCGTCCTCGCCGACGGGCGCGAACTGCCCGCCGAAGCCGTCGTCGTCGGCATCGGCGCCCGCCCCGCCACCGACTGGCTCGCCGGCTCCGGCATCGCCCTCGACCCGAGCGGCGCCGTCACCGCCGACGACCGGCTGCGCACCTCCCTGCCCGACGTGTACGCCGTCGGCGACTGCGCCTCCTTCCCCTCCGCCCGCTACGGCGAGCGGCTCCTCGTCCACCACTGGGACAACGCGCTCCAGGGCCCCCGCGCGGTCGCCGCGGCGATCACCGGCACCGCCGACGTGCCGTACGACCCGGTGCCGTACTTCTGGTCCGAGCAGTTCGGCCGCTTCGTCCAGTACGCGGGACACCACGCGGACGCCGACGAGCTGCTGTGGCGCGGCGACCCGGCCGACGAGGCCTGGTCCGTGCTGTGGCTGCGCGCCGGCGTGCCGGTGGCCCTCCTCGCGGTCGGCCGCCCCCGCGACCTGGCCCAGGGCCGCAAGCTGATCGAGGCCGCCGTGCCCGTCGACCCCGAGCGCGCCGCGGACCCGTCTGTCCCCCTGAAGGCGGCAGCCCGGTAGGGCCCGGCTACCGGCTGTCAGTCCGGGATGGCAGGCTTGTCCTGTGACCGAGATTGACGCAAAGACCGATGCTCTCGTCCCCGCCTGGCTCTTCCTCCCCGACATCGCGGAGGCGCTCGACATCGAGGTGACGCGCGTGCGGCAGCTGGTCAAGGAGGGCCAGCTCATCGCCGTCCGCCGCGAAGTGCGCCCCGGCGAGAAGATCCTCCAGGTGCCCGCTGCCTTCATCGACGGCGACAAGATCGTCAAGGGCCTCGTCGGCACCCTGACGCTCCTGCGGGACGACGGCTTCACCGACGAAGAGATGCTGGAGTGGCTCTTCACTCCGGACCCGACCCTGCCCGGCACCCCCGCGCAGGCCCTGAGTGAGAATCGCGGCACGGAGGTGAAGCGCCGCGCCCAGGCGCTCGCTGTCTGACGCACGCACCACCGAAGACACCACCGCGGGTGCCGGGCCGGCTGATCGAGGCCGGCCCGGCACCGGCACCACCCGACGGGGGGAACCCACCCATGTCCACGCCTCGTGAGCGGCTCGCCGACGCCCGGCTCTACCTGTGCACCGACGCCCGGAAGCGCCAGGGCGACCTGCCGGACTTCCTCGACGCCGTGCTCTCCTCCGGCGTGGACATCGTGCAGCTCCGCGACAAGGGCATGGAGGCCGGTGAGGAGCTGGAGCACCTCGCCGTCTTCGCCGACGCCGCCCGACGGCACGGCAGGCTCCTCGCGGTGAACGACCGGGCGGACGTCGCCCACGCCATCGGCTCCGACGTCCTCCACCTCGGCCAGGGCGACCTGCCCGTCCCCGCGGCCCGCGCGATCCTCGGCGACGAGGTGCTGATCGGCCGCTCCTGCCACGCCGAGAGCGAGGTGGCCGCGGCCGCCGCAGAACCGGGCGTGGACTACTTCTGCACCGGCCCCTGCTGGCCCACCCCCACCAAGCCCGGACGGTACGCGCCGGGGCTCGGCCTCGTGCGGTACGCGGCGGAGCTGGCCCAGGACCGGCCCTGGTTCGCCATCGGCGGCATCGACGAGACCAACCTCGACGAGGTCCTGGACGCGGGAGCCCGCCGGATCGTCGTCGTCCGCGCCATCACCGAGGCCGCCGACCCGGCCGCCGCGACGGCCGCCCTCGCCAAGCGCGTCCGCGAGCGCGCCGGGGCCTGAGGGGCACACCCGCGGGGGCCGGCGCGCCCGGCCCCGTCCGATCTCCGCCCGATCTCCCTCCGACCTCCGTACGACAGCTGTCCGACCTCCGTCCGATCTCCGTCCGACAGCTGTCCGAAAAGGTGTCCACCACTCGGACGGGGTGTACGCGGTTCCCTGGACCGCGTCTAACCTGCCGGTATGGCCCTTGGTACCGCTTCCGTCCGCTCGGACCGTGCACGCACGGTCCGCGAGATCCTCGCTGCCGGTGACACGTCGTACTCCTTCGAGTTCTACGCGCCCCGCACCGAGAAGGGCGAGCAGGTCCTCTGGAACGCCATGCGCCGGGTCGAGGCGGTCGGCCCCAGCTTCGTCTCCGTGACCTACGGCGCCGGCGGCTCCACCCGCGGCGGCACCGTCAAGGCCACCCAGAAGATCGCCTCCGACACCACGCTCACCCCCGTCGCCCACCTGACGGCCGTCGACCACTCCGTCGCCGAGCTGCGGAACATCCTCGGCCAGTACGCCGACGCGGGCATCCGCAACATGCTCGCCGTCCGGGGCGACCCGCCGGGCGACCCGCTGGGCGAGTGGATCGAGCACCCGGAGGGCGTGAAGTACGCCGCGGAGCTCGTCCGGCTGATCAAGGAGTCGGGAGACTTCTGCGTCGGCGTCGCCGCCTTCCCGGAGATGCACCCCCGGTCCACGGACTGGGACACGGACATCCGGCACTTCGTGGACAAGTGCCGCGCGGGCGCCGACTACGCGATCACCCAGATGTTCTTCGACCCCGAGAACTACCTGCGGCTGCGCGACAGCGTGACGAAGGCGGGCTGCGAGACCCCGATCATCCCCGAGGTCATGCCCGTGGTGAACGTGAAGACGCTCGACCGGCTGCCCCAGCTGAGCAACGCCGTCTTCCCCCCGGACGTGAAAGAGCGCATCCTCGCCGTCAAGGACGATCCCGCCGCTGTACGCTCCATCGGTATCGAGTTCGCGACGGAGTTCTGCGCACGTCTGCTCTCCGAGGGTGTCCCCGGACTGCACTTCATCACGCTCAACAGCTCCACCGCGACGCTCGAGATCTACGAGAATCTCGGACTGCACCAGCAGTCGTGACCGGTCGTACCCGCCCCGACCCGCGGCGGTGACCGTGGAGAGGGGCGGCGGGGCATGGGGTGGACGGTCCTCTACATCGCGTTCGGCGTGGTCGCGCTGTGGCTGCTGGGGGAGGTGCTCCTGCAGTACAAGGCGCGGCTGCGCTGGCGCCTGCTCGCCTTCGGCGGCTTCCTCTGCGTGGTCCTGGGCGTCCTGCTGCCCTCGGTGCTCGTCATCATCGCCGGAGCCGTGGCCTTCGCCGTCGGCCAGACCTATGTGACGCTCTCCTTCCGCCGCGGCTTCTCCACCGGCTGGGCGATCGGCGGCAACCCGGGCGCGAGCCGTCGCCGCAAGGCCGCCGCGCCGGCCGGGGCCGGGCCCACCCTGGAGGTCACCGAGCTCTCGTACGACACGGCGGACGGCGCGTACGACGCGTACGACGCGGAGGACGGCCACGACCCGCGGCCCGAGACCGCCGCCGAGACGACGGCGGTCTACGAGCCGCAGCCGATGCCCGAGGACACCGGCCAGTACGGCGTCTACGACACCACCGCCCACCAGCCGGACCCCGGCTACCAGACGGGGTACGACCCCTACGCGCCCGCGTACGACCAGTCCGCCTACCAGCAGCCCTCCTACGAGCAGCAGCCGGCCTACGACTACGGCGCCGCCACCGGCCCGCAGCAGTACGCCGCGTACTCCGACCCGTACATCGGCCCGGGCACGGACAGCCAGCAGTACGCCCCGTACTACACCGACCCCTACGCCCCCTCGTACACCTACGACACCCCGCCCGGCGGCGTCTGGGTCCCGCAGCAGCGCGACACCGACCACGCCCCGCAGCAGCCCCCGTACGGCTACGAGCAGCCGCACCCGGACGACCAGCAGCAGTACCGCTACTAGGGCCTGTCTGACAATTCCCGTCGGGTCCGGCCCGCCCGGCACGCACGCTCGCCGCACGGCCGAAACGCCCAAGTAGCTCCGCTACGAGGGCGCCCCGGCCGCACGCCGATCGCACGCACCGGACGACCCGGCCTGATCCGACGCGAATTGTCAGACAGGCCCTAGGGGCCCGCCGGGACTACCGGGAGCCGCGGAAGTCCGCGCCCTCCACGATGAGCCCGGCCACCAGCGCGCCCGACATGCCCGCGTGGGCGAGTCCGCCGCCCGGGTGCGACCAGCCGCCCGCGAAGTACAGGCCCGGCAGCGGGGAGCGGTTGGCGGCCGGCAGGAGCCGACCGCCCGCCCCGGCGAGGGCCGGCCCGGGCACCTCGGCGGCGCCCGTGTCCCGCCGGACGTCCTCCGGGGTGCGGACGTGCCGCCACAGCAGCCGCTCCGCGAGCCCCGGGACCGCCCGACCGGCCGCCTCGACCATCAGGTCGGCGAAGACCTCCCGGTCCTCGTCGGAAGAGGTGCGGACGGTCGCCGTGACCGTCACCGACTCGTACGCGCCGTCCGGGTGCAGCGCCGGGTCGTCCGGCCGCAGCACGGTCACGGTGGGCCGCCCGCCCTCCGCGTGCACGACGGTCCGGTGGACCGCGTCCGCCTCCCGGGGGCCGCGCAGGGCCAGACAGACCGTCATCCGGCTCGTGCCGACCGCCTGGTGACGGGGCACGTCCTGGTTGTGGTGGAGCGCCGGCACCGGTGCCCCGGAGACCACGTGGTCGGCCTCGACGGTCCCGCCGCCGGCCAGCCGGACGCCGGCCGCCCGGCCGTCCTTCTCCAGGACGTCCTCGACCGCCGTGTCGAACACGAACTCCACCCGTCGCTTCCGGCACCGCTCGTACACCGCGTCGGCGAGCGCCCGCAGGCCCCCGCCCACGTACCAGCTGCCGAAGGTCTGCTCCATGTACGGCAGGACGGCGGCCGAGGCCGGGGCGGTCGCCGGGTCGAAGCCGTACGACCACGCGTACGCGTCGAGGAGGGCCGCGAGCCGGGGGTCGCGCAGCTCCCGCGCCCCCACCTGGGCGAGGGTCGTCGTCGGGCGCCGCAGCAGACCCGCCTTCAGGGCCGGGTACGGCTCACGGGACAGCGGCGCCGGGTCGGCCGGCTGCGGCTCCTCCAGGAGCGGGCGCCGGGTCCGGTCCCAGGCCTCGCGGGCCCGCGTCAGGAAGTCGCCCCAGCGCTCGCCCGCGCCCGCGCCGAGCGCGGCGTCCAGGGCGGAGACCGTGCCGGCCCGGGAGGCGTTCGGCAGGTCGACGCGGGTGCCGTCGGCGAAGACGTGACGGGCCGCCGGATCGACCTGCGTCAGCGAGACGCACTCCTCCAGCGGCTCCTTGCCGGTCTTCACGAACAGGTCCCGGTAGACGGCCGGCAGGTGCAGCAGCCCCGGACCGGTGTCGAAGGCGAAGCCGTCGCGCTCGAAGCGGCCGACCGCGCCGCCGTACGTCGACGTCTTCTCGTGGACCGTCACCGTGTGTCCGGCGACCGCCAGTCGGGCCGCCGCCGCCATGGCGCCGAGTCCCGCGCCGATCACCACAATCCGTGCCATGCGGGCGAGTCTATGGGGCACCCGGGACGGTGGCGGAGGCCCGGTCGGGCACGGTCAGAAGTGGTCGGACCCGTCGTCCGGCGGGCCCTGGGCCCGGGGCCGCGCCACCGGGGCCGCGAGCCGTCTCTCCTCCCGCCGCTGCGACCAGCGCCGCCAGCCGCGGCGGATCTGCTTGGCCAGGAAGACCAGTATCGCCAGGCCCGCCAGGAGCAGGACGCCCGCGACGACCGACGCCGCCACCGGATGGAAGACCGCGAAGGTGACGATCGCCGCCACCCCGAGGTCCTCCGCCAGGCTCAGCGCGATGTTCGAGAACGGCTCGGGCGAGGTGTTGACCGCCATCCTCGTCCCCGCCTTGACGAAGTGGCTGAGCAAGGCCGTCGAACCGCCGACCGCGCCGGCCGCCAGCTCCGGCAGCGAGCCGTTCTGCCCGGCGAGCAGGGCGCCGACCACGGCGCCCGCGATCGGCCGGATCACCGTGTGGACGGAGTCCCATATCGAGTCGACGTACGGAATCTTGTCCGCCACCGCCTCGCACAGGAACAGCACGCCCGCCGCGACGAGGACATCGGTGCGCTGCAAGGACGCGGGCACCTCGTCGGTCAGCCCGGTCGCGCCGAAGACGCCGAACAGCAGGACCACCGCGTACGCGTTGATCCCGCTCGCCCAGCCGCTGGTGAACACCAGGGGGAGTACGGACACGCCCGCGATCGTAACCAGGACTGAGTACCCGTACCTAGGGGGCGAGATGAGTAGGTGTGCGGATGGGGCCGGGGACGCCCGGAGGAGAGAGTGGGGTCCACGGAAGGGGCGCGGCTCCGGTACCGCCGGCACGGGGCTGCGGAACGGGGCCGTGCACCCGCCGGCACGGGGGGGCGAAAGGAAGGCCGGTGCGGCGAGGCTCGGGGGGATCGAGCCTCACCGCACCGGCCTTTTGCCCGGCCTCGCCGCACCGGCCTTTTGCACCGGCCCTTTCCACGGCCACGCGCGCGTGGCGGTCGGTGTCGGTGGTCGGCGGTCGGTGTCAGCGGCCCCCGACGCGGCCGTGCAGCAGGCGGGAGAGCGCCGCGTGCACGTCGTCGAGCGACCGCTCGCTCTGGAAGGCCTGCCAGTCCAGGGCGGCCACGAGGACCATCCCGACCAGGGCGGACGCCGTCAGCTGGACGTCGATCTCGTCGCTCAGCTCCCCGTCCGCCACGCCCTCCCGCAGCACGTTCTCGACCACCGCGACGGCTTCCTGACGGACCACCAGGAGCGTGGAGTTCCAGGCGCGTCCGGTGCGCCAGAGCTCGGCCACGTACAGCTGGGTGAAGGCCGGGTAGCGGTCGATGAAGACGAGGCCCGCGCGGATCATCGCGTCCAGCGCGTCGACCCGGCTCCCGCCGCGCCCGGCGGTCTCCTCGGCCGCCGCGCGCAGGGAGGCGGCGAGCAGCGACACGCCGTGGCGCAGCAGCTCCTCGAAGAGCTCGGTCTTGCTCTTGAAGTTGTAGTAGACCGTGCCCTTGGCGACGCCGGCCCGCTCGGCGATCTCGTCCACCGTCGTCGCGGAGAAACCCTGTTCCGCGATGAGGGTGACCGCCGCCTCGTAGAGCTTCGTGCGCGTGGCCTGGCGTCGGGTGCTGCTGCTGTCCATGGCGTCGATTCTCACAGGTTCAGAGCGACAGTTCGGGGTGGAGCCGGTCGAGCGTCCACACCTGCTTCTTGCGCGCCGAGAGGGCGGTCAGGGCCAGGGCGCCCACGGTGAAGGCGGCCAGGACCGCGCAGGCCTGCCAGACCGGTCCGAGCCCGCCGCCGGTGATCAGCCGGCGCAGCGCCTCGACCACGTAGCTCATCGGCAGGAACGGGTGGACGGCGTTGAAGAAGGCCGGGCTGGTCTGGACGGGATACGTGCCGCCCGCCGAGGTCAGCTGGAGCATCAGGAACGCGAGCACCAGGATCCGGCCCGCCGCGCCGAAGCGGGCGTTGAGCCACTGGATGATCGCGGCGAAGCAGCAGGTGACGAGGGCGAGGAAGCCGATCGTGCCGGCGGCCCTGGCCATCTGGAGGCCGAGGCCCCAGTGCAGGACCGACATGAGGGCCGCGACCTGGAGGACGCCGATGGCCGCCACCGGGAGCCAGCCCGCCAGCGCGATCCGCCAGGCGGAGCCGCCGGCGGCGAGGGCGCGCCGGTTCAGCGGCTGGATGATCATGTACGCGACCATCGCGCCGACCCAGAGGGAGAGCGGGATGAAGTACGGGGCGAAGCCCGTGCCGTAGTTCGGCGCCTTGTGCAGGGACTGCGAGGCCAGCTTCACCGGGTCGGCCATGACCTCCGTGCGCCGGTCGCGGTCCTGCTTGTCGTAGTCGGGGATCTGGTCGACCCCGTCCTTGAGGCCGGTGGCGAGGGTGCCCGAGCCGTCGGCCAGCTTGAACAGACCGCCGTCGAGGGCGCCCGCGCCCTTCTTGAGCCTGCCGACGCCGGTGTCGAGGCTGACCGAGCCGGCCTTCGCCTCGGAGATGCCGGTGTGCAGCCGGTCCGCGCCCTTCGCGACCTTCTGCGCGCCCGTGTTGAGCTCGTTGATCTTCTTGATGGCGTTCTCGACGTCCTCGTCGAGGTGCGGGGCGCGGGCGGCCAGCTCGTCGGCCTGCTTCCGGAGCTTGGTGAGGCGGGCGTCCAGGGTCTTCAGGTCGTCGGCGTCGTCCTTGGTGAGCTCGTGCACGTCGTCGGCGATGGTGGCGACGTCGTCGGCGGAGACCGAGGCCTTCCTGAGCTTCTCGCAGCCCTCGGGGCCGAGGGCGGGAGCGGTGCCGGGAGTCGCGCCGGGGACGGTGACGGGGGTGGCGGGGGCGTTCACGCACAGCTCGCGGTGCAGCCTGGCGAGGTCGTCGTCCGCCCGGTGCGCGGCGGCGCGGACCAGGGGCGCCCGCCTGACCAGGTCGTCCAGGTTGTGCTGGACGGCCGCGGCGGAGTCGGAGACGAGCCGGGCGGTGTCGCGGATCGACTTGCCGTTGTTCGCCAGGTACGGGCGGACCTTGTCGGCGGTGCCGTTCACCTTGTCGGCGAGGGTCTGCGTGCCGTTCGCGACCTTGCGGGAGCCGTTCTCCAGGTCCTTGGCGCCCTTGTCGAGCTTCTTCAGGCCGGCGGCCAGGTCGCCGCTGCCGGCCTTGGCGTCCGTGAGGCCGTCCGACAGGCTCTTGGAGCCCTTCTTCGCCTTGTCCACGCCCGTCTTGAGGTCGGCCGCGCCCTTGGCGGCCTTCTCGGTGGCGTCGTGGATGTCGGAGAAGGAGATGAAGATCTTGTCGAGGAAGGTGCGCGAGGACTTCGTGGAGGCCGCGCTGCGCACCTCGGCGAAGACGGTCCGGGAGATCGAGCCGACGATGTAGTTGTTGGCGTCGTTCGTCCGGACCCGGAGCGCGCCGGTCTCGGGGGAGTCGCCGGAGCTGGAGGCGATGCGGCTGCTGAAGTCGCCGGGCATGGTCAGGGACAGGTAGTACGTGCCGTCCTCCAGGCCCGCGCGTGCCTCGGCGTCGCTCACCCGGTGCCACTCGAAGGTCTTGCTCTTCAGGAGCCCCTCGGTGATGTCGTCGCCGGCGTGGATCTCCTTCCCGCCGGCGGTGGCGCCCCGGTCCTCGTTGACGAGGGCGACGGGGATCTTGTCGAGCCTGCTGTACGGGTCCCAGAACGAGTACAGGTACAGGGCGCCGTACAGCAGGGGCAGCAGCAGGATCGCGACGAGTGCGGCGCGCGGCAGCTTTCCCCTGCCGAAGCGCTTCAGCTCAAGCGCGGCCAGTTTCGGCGAGCGCATCGTCCGCCCCCTCCTCGGTCGTGGCGTCAGTGGTGTCGTCGGCGGCCGTCTCCCCGACGGCGGCCGGGTCGGCGTCGGTGGCCGGGCCGGTGTCGGTGGCCGGGTCGGCGCCGGTCGCGCCGGAGACCGTCGTGATGCGCAGGGCGTCCTCGGGGGCCTCGCTGCAGACGGCGAGGACCGTGGTCCCGGCGGCGGCCAGGGAGCGCAGCAGCGCCCAGGCCTCGGCGCGGTCGGCGTCCGAGAGCTTCAGGTCCGTGTCGTCCACGGCGAGCAGCCGGGGACGGCCGATCAGGGCGAGGGCGATCGAGAGCCGCAGCGCCTCCAGCCGCTCCAGGTCCCGTACGGAGGTCCGCTCGCCCTTCGGCAGGGCGGCGAGGTCCAGCCCCGCGGCCGCCACGGCCTCCTCGATCCGGGCCCGGGACGTCGCGGCCCGCTCGGCGGGGCGGCGCAGGAGGGCCCGTACGGAACCGTCGTAGCGGCGCTGGAGCAGGGCCCGCTCGCGCAGGTGCTCGGCGACCGTGAAGGCGGGGTCGAGCTCGTTGACGCCCGGGACCTGGCCGAGCGCGCTGATCCGGCGCACGGCGGCCATCTTGCGGGGCAGGGGGAGTCCGCCGACCTCGGCGTGGCCCTCCCCGGCCTTCATCCGGCCGGTGAGCGCGAGCAGCAGACAGGTGCGCCCGGAGCCCGAGGGCCCCTCGATGGCCACCAGCGCGCCGGGCTCGGCGCGGAAGGAGACCTGCCGGAAGGCCCAGCCGCGCGGTCCCTTCAGTCCGAAGCCGTCCGCGACGACGGCGGCGCCGTGCGGCTGCTCCTCGGTTTCCGTGCCCACGGACTCACCCCCCATTCCCCTTTTTGAACTGACCAGTCAGTTCAAAAGTTACCCCCGAGTTGGGTTTCAGGCAAAACCCCAGGTCAGCGCGATTGTCAGTGGGGCGCGACACGATGAACACATACGGCCACAGCGCCGTCACGCGACGACAGGAGGCTCGACATGGCCGGCCCTTCCGCAGCAGCCGCGCCCCGCCGCCGACCCGCCCCCGGGGAGACGGGACCCGCATCCGACATCCACCCCGTCCCGCGCCGCTCCGCCGCCCCGCCCGCCGCCCTCGACCTCCTCGCCAAGTCCCGCGCCGGACTCGCCGAGGCCGCCGCCCTCGACCGCCCCCACGAGCGGTACGCCACCGCCCACCTCGCCGCCCTCCGCGCCGCGGCCGCCGTGCTCGCCGCCCGGGCCAGGCCCGACACCCGCCCCCGCCACCGGCAGCCGATAAGGAGCACCTGGGAGCTCCTCCCCGGCCTCGCCCCCGAGCTGACCGAGTGGAGCGCCCTCTTCGCCGCCGGCGCCCAGCGCCGGGCCCGCGCCGAGGCCGGCATCAGCACCGCGGCCACCCGGCGCGAGGCCGACGACCTGCTCAGGGACGCCGCGCACTTCCTGCGCCTGGTCGAGCGGCTGCTCTCGCTCCACCCCGTGCCGCCCCGCCGGACCGGGGCCGACGAGAACGGAGGATGATCCGGGAGGCGGGGGCGAGGCCATAGGGTGGGGGCGTCCGTACCCGCCACCGAGGAGTCAAGAACCGTGCCGGACCCTTCCCCTGTCTTCGGTCGAGAGGCGTCGTCCCGTCCGTCGCGCGCCTCCCTGCGTACCGCCGTCGTCTGGGACGTCCTCAAAGAGGCCCTGGACCGCCGGGTCGAGGCGACCGGGAAGGACGGTCTCGACGTCCTCGACACGGGCGGCGGCTCCGGGAACTTCGCGGTGCCGGTGGCCCGCCTCGGCCACCGGGTCACCGTCGTCGACCCCAGCCCCAACGCGCTCTTCGCGCTGGAGCGCCGGGCCGCCGAGGCCGGCGTCGCCGACCTCGTCACCGGCGTCCAGGGCGACATCAAGGGCCTCTTCGACGTCGTCGAGCGCGACGCGTACGACACGGTGCTCTGCCACGGCGTCCTGGAGTACGTCGACGACCCCGCCGAAGGCCTGCGGAACGCCGTCGCCGCGCTCCGCCCCGGCGGCAGCCTCAGCCTGCTCGCCGCCGGGGTCGGCGGCGCCGTCCTCGCCCGCGCCCTCGCCGGCCACTTCACCGAGGCCCGGCACGCGCTCGACGACCCCGCCGGCCGCTGGGGCGCCGGCGACCCCGTGCCCCGGCGCTTCACCGCCGAGCAGCTCACCGAGCTCGCCGCCGAGGCCGGGCTGGAGGTCGGCGCCGTGCACGGCGTCCGGGTCTTCGCCGACCTGGTCCCCGGCGCCCTCGTCGACACCGAGCCCGGTGCCGCCGAGGCCCTGCTCAGGCTGGAGGCGGCCGCGGCGGAGCTGCCCTCCTTCCGCGCCATCGCCACCCAGCTGCACCTTCTCGGCGAGAAGCGGGCCTGATCCGAACGCCCACCCGTTCGGCGGTGCGAGCCCGGCGCTCCATGGAGTACGCCACAGCCCGCCCGATGAGGGGCTCCGCCCCGTATGATCGGGGGACACCATCCGGCATGACGGAGAAGGGGCTGGGGAATCAACGCCTCAGCAACCGATCCGCATGGCGGCCCGGATTGGCTATTCGGCATTGAGGGCGGGTTTCACGGGGGCGATTCCCTGCCTATCCTGAAAGGGCCGCAAACCGGTCGCCCCCGCGACCGACGACTAGGAGGACTCCGTGCCGCTCTCGGAGCACGAGCAGCGAATGCTCGAGCAGATGGAGCGAGCGCTGTACGCCGAAGATCCCAAGTTCGCGACAGCGCTCGAGGGAAGCGGACTGCGTACGTACACCCGGCGACGGGTCTACCAGGCAGTCGCCGGCTTCCTGGTGGGTATCGCGCTCCTCATGGCCGGAATGGTCGCACAGCAGATCTGGATCAGCGTGGTGGGATTCCTCGTCATGCTGGGCTGCGCGGTCCTGGCGGTCACCGGATGGCGCAAGGCGCCGAAGCCGGGTGAGCAGCGGGCGGCCGCGGGCCGTCCGGCTCGGCAGCGACGCTCCATGATGGACCGGATCGAAGCGCGGTGGCAGCGCCGCCGTGATGAGCAGGGTGGCGGCCACTGACGGCGTCCGAGCGGTAGCCCCGCCCCCGAAACCGACCGAGCCCCGTAGGCCGGCGCCCCCGCGGCGCCCCCCTGCGGGGCTCGCCCTTATCCCCGAGCCCTGCACCCTCGCCCGCTGCACCTGCCTGAGCGCCGCCCCACCGCACGGACCCGCGCCTACCGGACGCCACCCGCGCGGAGCCCGCACCCGGGTGGGCGGTGCCCCTGCCCGTGCGGGGCTCGCACCCGGGTGGGCACACGGGACGGCGCCCTTAGCGGCGCCTCCGCGTCCCGCGCCTGGACCCGCACCACCGGTGCGCTGTGCACGGGGTGCGGGTCCAGGCACCACAGCCTCGGGCGCCGGCAGGGCGCGGGTCCGTTGTGCCCACCCGTTCCGCCCCAGCGGAACGACTGCCCACAACGAGGGTGGGCGGGGCACCGCACCGGCGGGGCGACGCCCACAACGGGGTGGGCGGGCGCCCGCGGCGGGGGCCGGCTCAGTCGGGGCGCTGGAGTGGAGGGGGCGCCGCTCCGGTGGGGCGCCCCCGCGCGGGGTCAGTTCGGTTCGTGGGCTCTGCGGTGGAAGGCCGTCGACGCTCGGGTTCTCAGCGTCTCCGTGCGGGACGCGGCCGTCCAGCGGAGGCGGGTGGCCGAGCGGGGTGCCAGGAGGGCACGGAGCCGCCCGCGCCGGTCGGCGCCCGCGTGGAACCCGGCCCGGACCCGCGCGGCCTCGGCGGCCAGGCCCCCGACGGGCCGCGGCCGGGGCGCGTACAGCGCCTCCTCCACCGCCCGCGCCACCCGGTGCACCGCGTCCGCGGACTCGCCCTGCAGCTCACCGAGGCGGACGATCCGCGCCGCCGCCTTCCGGGGCGTCAGCGAGTCGTCGGGCTCGACCCCGTGGTCCCAGGCCGTGTCGTTGATCTCCTCCCAGACCGCGAGCGTGTCCGAGCCGAGCCGGCGGGCCCGGACCCGGTTCCGCCAGAGCAGGGGGAGGAAGGGGAGGGAGAGGAGGAGGACGGCCGCCAGGGACAGCAGGGTCACCGTCAGGGGGTCGGGACCCGAGTCCTCCGAGGACGCCCCGGTCACCGCCTCGTCCGGGCCGCAGTCGCCGAGCTTCCGGTCCTGCGGGCTGCAGCTCGCCGTGGCGCTCGGCGCGGCGGACGGCTGCGCCGAGGCGCTCTGCTGCGGCTGCGCGGGCCCGGTGGCCGTGCCCGAGGGCGTGGTCTCCCGGGTGTACGAGGGGGTGGAGCCCCGCGAGGGGGTCGGCTCGAACCGGGTCCACCCGGCGCCCTGGAAGTACAGCTCGGGCCAGGCGTGCGCGTCCCGGATGCCGACGGAGACCGAGCCGTCGCTCTGGGCCGTGCCCGGCATGAAGCCCACGGCGACGCGGGCCGGGATGCCGAGCGAGCGGGCCATCGCCGCCATGGAGAAGGAGAAGTGGACGCAGAAGCCCTCCTTGTCCTTCAGGAAGCGGGAGATCGCCTGCACACCGGTGCCGGAGTCCACGTCGACGTCGTAGCGGAAGCCGCCGTCACGGGCGAACCAGTCCTGCAGCTTCACCGCCCGCTCGTAGTCGTCGCGCGCGCCCTTGGTGACCGACAGGGCCGTCGCCCGCACGTCGGCGGGCAGCGTGGCGGGCACCTTGGTGTACTCGCGGCGCAGCTTCTCCGGGGCGGCCCCGGCGCCGGCCAGCTGTTCGGCCGTCGGCTGCACGTCCAGGCTGGCGACCTGGTAGCGGGCGCCCTTGGTGGTCTGCTTGTCGTCGCCGACGAGCATCCGGCCGGCCGGCTCGTACCGCCAGCGGCCGTCGATGTCGACCCGGCCGGCGGGGTACGGCATGGGCAGCCACTTCTGCTCGTACGCCTCGGAGGCGACGAAGTTGCTGGTCACCTCGGTGATCTTGACGCTCTGGGAGAGGCCGTCCGGCCAGGGCAGCTGCGGGGGCACGTCCTCGATCGGGCGGACCGAGGACTTCCACGAGGTGCCGTCGAACTGGTCGAGCGCGACGAGCCGCAGGTACATGCCGCTGGTGTCGCGGGCGTTGGTCCGGTAGCGGATGACCTCCCGGTTCTCCGGCTGGCGCAGATTGTTCTGGAGGGAGACCAGCGGGTTCACGGCGGAGATCGTGCCGCCCTTGCCGGCGCCTCCGGCCCCCTCGCCGTTGCCACCGAAGAGGCCCCCGGAGAAGCCCGGCAGGGCGAGCGGCGCCACCAGCGCGACGCCCATGGCGACGACGCCGATCCGGCGGCCGGTGCGGACCGGGGCGACGGCGGGGCCGCCGTCCCCGGCGGTCGGGCCGGGCCGCCCGGAGCGCCGGGCGCCGCCGAAGACCCGTCCCCACTGGGAGAGCCGGTCACGGCCCTCGGCGAGGAGCAGCAGCAGATAGCCGGAGGCCGCGAGGAGGAACCAGAGCCAGCCCGCGCCGCCGCCGGAGAGCCCGGCGGCCACCGAGTACAGGGCGAGCAGCGGCAGGCCGGCCGGGGCGGCCTTGCGGAAGGTGACCGCGAGGGCGTCCACCAGGAGCCCGATCGCGACGACGCCGCCGACCAGCATGAGCCGGATGCCCTCGGTGTCGGGCGCGGGGATCGCGTACCGGCCGACGTCCTCGGCGCCCGCCCGGAACAGCTCGACGGCGTGCGCGAGGGCCTCGGGGCCGGGGAAGAGCCAGAGGACGGCCTGCTCGCGGGCGAAGAACAGGGTCAGCGCGAGGAGCACGGTGACGCCCTGGGCGAGGAGGGTCAGCGGCCGGGCCAGCGGCACCCGCCGCGCCAGCGTGCCGACCCCGCTCACCAGGGCGAGGACGAGGGCCGCCGTGAAGATCCAGGTCGCCGGCTTCACCAGCGGGAGCAGTGCCCCGGCCGCCATCAGGGTGGCGCCCCAGGAAGCGAGCGTCAGCCGTGTGCGGCCGCTCATGACCATCCTCCGTAGGTGTCGGCGGCGGTGGTCTCCGGGTGGAGCCCGGCCGCCTGCTGCCACAGGCCGGCGAGCGAGGCGCCGGGCGGTACGGCGAGCGCCGTCCAGCCCGCCTCCCGCAGCTGCCGCACCCGGTCCTCGACGGCTCCGGCGACCGCGCCGCCGGTGAGCCAGGTGCCGGAGTCCAGGACGAAGGCGACGGCCGCGCCGGCCCGCCCGCGCATCCGGGCGGTGAGGGCCGCCTGCTCCTCGTCGAGGTCGCCGAGGAAGGCGATGAGCAGTCCGTCGCCGCCGCGCAGCACGTCGGAGGCGCGGGAGAGCCCGGCCCCCTCGGAGTGGTCGACGACCGCGAGGGTGTCCATCATCAGCCCGGCGGCCTCGGCGGAGTCCTGCGCCGAGCCGGCGAAGCCCTCGGCCCCCTCACCGGGGATCGCGCTGCCGGTGTCGGTGAGCAGCCGGACGGCGTAGCCGCGCTCCAGCATGTGGACGAGCGCGGAGGCGGTGCCGGAGACCGCCCATTCGAAGGCGGAGTCGGGGCCCGCGCCCTGGAAGGCGATCCGGCGGGTGTCGAGGAGGACGGTGCAGCGGGCCCGCTGGGGGAGCTCCTCGCGGCGGACCATCAGCTCGCCGTAGCGGGCGGTGGAGCGCCAGTGGACCCGGCGCAGGTCGTCGCCGTGGCGGTAGGCGCGCGGGAGGACGTCGTCGTCGCCGGCGAGCGCGAGGGAGCGCGACTGCCCGTCCCCGTACCCCGAGGCCTCGCCGAAGAGCTTCACCGGCGGGAGGGCCTCGGTCCGGGGCACGACGGTGAGGGTGTCGTACGCGCTGAAGGAGCGGGTCAGCTCGCACATCCCGAAGGGGTCGTCGAGCCGCAGCTGGAGGGGGCCCAGCGGGAAGCGGCCGCGCAGGTCGGAGCGGACCCGGTAGGACACCTCGCGCCGTCCGCCGGCCTCGACCCGGTCGAGGACGAAGCGGGGGCGGGGGCCCAGCATGTACGGCACGTGGTCCTGGAGCATCAGGAGGCCGGTGGGGAGCTTGGAGACGTTCTCCATCCGGAGCTGGACCCGCGCCTCGGTGCCGGTCTCCACCCGCTGGGGGGTGAGCCGGCGCGAGGCGGCGACCCGGTAGCGGGTCCGGTGCAGCGTGAGGACGCAGATCAGCGGGAGGGCGGCGAGCAGCAGCCCGACGCGCAGCAGATCGGCCTGGCCGAGGACGTACGCGCAGACGGCGGCGGCCACCCCGGCGGCGAGGAAGGAGCGGCCGCGGGTGGTGAGACCGCCGAAGGCGGCCCGCAGCCCGCCCCGGTCGTCCTCGTCGCCCCGCTGTCCGTCCGGTACGGCGGCGCCACTCATCACAGCCGCCGGGCGCCGGGCTGCTGGCCGTAGAGCGGTCCGGCGGGCGGGGCCGCGGTCGGGACCGGGGTGCGCTGCAGGATGTCCTGGACGACCTGCTCGGCGGTGCGGCGGTTCAGCTGGGCCTGCGCCGTCGGCAGCAGCCGGTGGGCGAGGACGGGCGCGGCGAGGGCCTGGAGGTCGTCGGGCAGGACGTACTCCCGGCCGCTGAGCGCCGCGGAGGCCTTGGCGGCCCGCAGCAGGTGGAGCGTGGCCCGGGGGGAGGCGCCGAGCCGCAGGTCGGGGTGGGTGCGGGTGGCGGCGACGAGGTCGACCGCGTACCGGCGGACGGCGTCGGCGACGTGGACCCCGCGCACCGCGTCGATCAGCTTGAGGACGTCGTGGGCGTGGGCGACCGGCTGGAGGTCGTCCAGGGGGGAGACCGAGCCGTGCACGTCGAGCATCTGGAGCTCGGCCTCGGCGCTCGGGTAGCCGATGGAGACCCGGGCCATGAAGCGGTCGCGCTGGGCCTCGGGCAGCGGGTAGGTGCCCTCCATCTCGACCGGGTTCTGGGTGGCGACGACCATGAACGGGCTGGGCAGCTCGTACGTCTGGCCGTCGACCGTGACCTGGCGCTCCTCCATGGACTCCAGGAGCGCGGACTGGGTCTTCGGCGAGGCGCGGTTGATCTCGTCGCCGATCACGATCTGGGCGAAGATCGCGCCCGGCTTGAACTCGAAGTCGCGCCGCTGCTGGTCGAAGATCGACACGCCGGTGACGTCCGAGGGCAGCAGGTCGGGGGTGAACTGGATGCGGCGCACCGAGCAGTCGATGGACCGGGCCAGCGTCTTGGCCAGCATGGTCTTGCCGACGCCGGGGACATCCTCGATGAGGAGGTGCCCCTCGGCGAGCAGCACGGTCAGCGAAAGCCGTACGACCTCGGGCTTGCCCTCGATCACGCTCTCCACCGATCTGCGGACTCTCTCCACGGTGGTGGTCAGATCAGCGAGGCTCGCTCGATCGTCATAGGTCGTCACCCGGCCCTCCTCGGCCTTTCGGAACTGTCGTCCGGGCATTCTGATCGGCGCGGCCGGGCCGTGTCACTCGGCTGCGGACAAGTGAGAGGGAAATGCCGGGGTTTGACGGGTTACGCCGGGTCGATCTCGCGCAGCAGTCCGGTCGTGACGTCGAAGACGAAGCCGCGGACGTCGTCGGAGTGCAGCAGGAAGGGGGAGGTCCGCACCCGCTGCATCGACTGCCGGACGTCCTGGTCGACGTCCCGGAAGGCCTCGACCGCCCAGGCCGGGCGCTGGCCGACCTCGTCCTCCAGCTCGTGCCGGAAGTCCTCGGTGAGCGACTCGAGGCCGCAGTTCGTGTGGTGCACCAGCATCACGCTGCGGGTGCCGAGGGCGCGCTGGCTGATGGTGAGGGACCGGATGACGTCGTCGGTGACCACACCGCCCGCGTTGCGGATGGTGTGGCAGTCGCCGAGATCGAGGCCGAGGGCCGCGTGCAGGTCGAGACGGGCGTCCATGCAGGCGACGACGGCGACGCGCAGCACGGGCCGCGCGTCCATTCCGGGGTCGGTGAAGTCGGACGCGTAGCGGGCGTTGGCCTCGACGAGACGGTCGGTGACCGTGGGGCCGGTGCGTATGGCGTCGGCGGAGGGGTGCGCGGAGGTCGACATGGTTCCGACGTTAATGGTCACGGGCTTTCCGGGCCTGCTGTGAGAGGGGACAAAGAACCTCAATGGGCCTTGTTGTGAGCCATGCCACAGGCACGGGCGGCTCCGCCCCCGAACGGGTGAGCCGTCCGGAACGCCCGGACCGGCCCCCGGTGCCGGGCGACGCGCCAGTCGGTTGATTGACCGGCGGGTCCCGTGGACTAAAGTGACGCGGAGTTCACGGAGACAACGAGCGATTTCCCGCGGTTTCTCCCCCCGTGTGTGCGGCGGTACCTCCGGCTCGGCCTCCGCCCGCGGTACGTGCCTCCGCGCCGGACCTGAGAGGGCGCATTGAGCAACGACCGACACGTCCCGGTGATGCTCCAGCGGTGCCTGGACATGTTGGCCCCCGCCCTGCAGCGCCCCGGCGCGGTCGTCGTCGACTGCACCCTGGGCCTCGGCGGCCACAGCGAGGCCCTGCTCGAGCGGTTCCCCGAGGCGCGGCTCGTCGCCCTCGACCGCGACAAGGAGGCCCTGCGGCTCTCCGGCGAGCGACTCGCCCGGTACGGGGACCGGGCCACCCTCGTCCACGCCGTGTACGACGAGCTGCCCGAGGTCCTCGAACGGCTCGGCATCCCCCGGGTGGACGGCGTCCTCTTCGACCTGGGCGTCTCCTCCATGCAGCTGGACGAGGCCGACCGCGGCTTCGCCTACGCCCAGGACGCCCCGCTCGACATGCGCATGGACCAGACGACCGGCATCAGCGCGGCCGAGGTCCTCAACACCTACCCGGCGGGCGAGCTGGTCCGGATCCTGCGCGCGTACGGCGAGGAGAAGCAGGCCAAGCGGATCGTCTCCGCGATCGTGCGCGAGCGCGAGAAGGAGCCCTTCACCAACAGCGCCCGGCTCGTCGAGCTCATCCGCGACGCCCTGCCGCAGGCCGCCAAGCGCACCGGCGGCAACCCGGCCAAGCGCACCTTCCAGGCCCTGCGCATCGAGGTCAACCACGAGCTCGAAAGCGTCGAGAAGGCCATCCCGGCGGCCGTGAAGGCCCTCGCCGTCGGCGGCCGGGTCGTCGTCCTCTCGTACCAGTCCCTGGAGGACCGGATCGTCAAGGGCGTCTTCGCGGCCGGCGCGGCGACCACCGCCCCGCCCGGGCTGCCGGTCGTCCCCGAGAGGTACCAGCCCCGGCTGAAGCTGCTCACCCGGGGCGCCGAGCTGCCCACGGAGGAGGAGGTCGCCGAGAACCGGCGCGCCGCCCCCGCCCGGCTCCGGGGCGTCGAGCGCATCCGGGAAGACGTCCTGTGAGCACGGCGAAGGGGCCCCTCAAAGGGCGGGCCGAGCGGCTCGGCCGGCTCATGCCGTCGGGGCCCAGCTCGGCCGCCCGCACCCCCTTCGTCCTGCTCGTCGTCGTCCTCCTCGGCGGCGGGCTGATCAGCCTGCTCCTGCTGAACTCGGCCCTCAACCAGGGCTCCTTCAAGCTGAACGAGCTCAAGGACAAGACCACCGAGCTCACCGACGAGGAGCAGGCGCTCCAGCGGGACGTCGACGACTACGCGGCCCCCGACGCCCTGGAGCGGCGGGCCCGCAAGCTCGGCATGGTCCCCGGCGGCAGCCCCGCCTTCCTCGGCCCGGACGGCAAGGTCCTGGGCGAACCGTCGGTGGCGGTCGCCCCCAAGCCGCCCCCGAAGCCGACGGCCACCCCGAAGCCGCCCACGGCCGCCGGCACCGGGAACCCGGGTGCCACGAGCGTCCCCACGGCACCGCACACGCCCCTGGCAACCGCCACACAACCCTCCGGCAGGTGACCGAGAGTGCCTCCCAAGGAGCCCCCGGGCCGCCGCGTCCCCGGCCCCGCCCGGCCCGCGCGCCCCCGGACCGCCTCCGCCGGGACCCGGGCGTCCGGAGCCCGCCCGGCCCGGCCCGCCCCGCGCCCGGCCGCGAGGCGGCCCGCCGCCCGGCAGCCCCGCACCATCCGGCTGGGCAGCCCCCGGCCCCGGCTGCGGCTGATCTCCCTCGGCCTGACCCTCGTCATGCTGGTCTTCGTGGTGCGGCTGCTCCAGGTCCAGGCCGTCGACGCCGGCGCGTACGCCGCCAAGGCCGACAAGTACCGCTTCCAGGAGTACACGCTCTCCGCCGAACGGGGCGAGATCACCGACCGCAACGGCATCGCGCTCGCCGCCAGCGTCGACGCGTACGACATCACCGCCGACCCCAAGCTCTTCACCCGCGAGGAGTCGAAGACCGCCGACGCCCCCGAGCAGGCCGCCGCCCTCCTCGCCCCGATCCTCGGCAAGCAGCCGGCCGAGCTGGCGAAGAAGCTCCGCACCCCCAAGTCCCGCTACACCCTGCTCGCCCGCAAGCAGACCCCCCAGGTCTGGAACCAGATCAAGGACCTCAAGCGGGTCTACGGGCAGAAGGCCCAGGCCGTCGGCGGGAACGGGGTCAACCTCCTCGGCGGCATCCTCAGCGAGCCCAGCACCAAGCGCGTGTACCCGAACGGCGAGCTCGCCGCCGGGATACTGGGATACGTCAACGCCGAGGGCCGCGGCGCCGGCGGCCTGGAGTCCATGCTCGACTCCGAACTCGCCGGCAAGGACGGGAAGATCCGCTTCACCGCCTCCGGCGGCCGGCAGGTCCCCACCGCGGGCTCCCAGGGCACCCCCGCCGTCCCCGGCTCCGACATCGAGCTCACCATCGACCGGGACATCCAGTGGGCCGCCCAGCAGGCCATCAGCGACCAGGTCCGCAGGTCGAAGGCCGACCGCGGCTACGTCGTCGTCCAGGACACCCGCACCGGCGAGGTCCTCGCCATGGCCAACGCCCCCGGCTTCGACCCCAACGACCTCTCCGCCGCCAACGCCGCCGCCATGGGCAACGCCGCCCTCCAGGACGCCTACGAGCCCGGCTCCACCGCCAAGGTCATGTCGATGGCCGCCGTCCTGGAGGAGGGCAAGGCCACCCCCGACACCCACGTCACCGTCCCCAACCGGCTCCACCGCGGCGACCGGCTCTTCAAGGACGACGTCGACCACAAGACCTGGTACCTGACCCTCAACGGCGTCCTCGCCAGGTCCAGCAACATCGGCACCATCCTCGCCACCGGGCGGCTCGGCGCCACCCAGGCCGAGTCCAACCGGGTCCTCCACTCCTACCTGCGCAAGTTCGGCATCGGCAGCCCCACCGGCCTGCACTACCCGGGGGAGACCCCCGGCATCCTCGCCAAGCCGCAGGACTGGTCCACCTCGCAGCAGTACACGATCCCCTTCGGCCAGGGCCTCTCCGTCAGCGCCATGCAGGCCGCCTCCGTCTACTCGACCATCGCCAACGGAGGCGTACGGATCGAACCGACCCTCGTGCGCGGCACCAAGGGCCCCGACGGACGCTTCACCGCGGCCCCCGCCCCCAAGGAGTCCCGGGTCGTCAGCGAGAAGACGGCCAAGTCCCTCGCGCAGATGCTGGAGTCCGTCGTCGACGACGAGGACGGCACCGGCAACAAGGCCGCGATCCCCGGCTACCGCGTCGCGGGAAAGACCGGCACCGCCAACCGCGTCGACCCCGAACTCGGCCGCTACAAGGGCTACACCGCCTCCTTCGCCGGCTTCGCCCCCGCCGACCAGCCCCGCGTCACCGTCTACTGCGCCATCCAGAACCCCACCAAGGGCAACTACTTCGGCGGCCAGATCTGCGGCCCCATCTACAAGAAGGTCATGGAGTTCGCCCTCAAGACCCTCCACGTCGCCCCCACGGGCAGCGCCCCCGCCCGACTGCCGGTCGGCTTCGAACCCACCCCGTGACACTCCGGGAGCACCAGTGACAACGATCACCCCTCATTCCGGGAACCGGAAATCGAACTCCGGCGAGGCCCCGGGCTCTTTTGGCCCCGCACAGGGTGTGCCCGGTACGCTCACCGCCGTGCCACACGCTGATCAGTACCGAAACACCCCACCCCGGCCGGAGCAGGCCCGCCCGACACCCCTGGGCGACCTGGCCGCACAGCTCGGGGTCGACGCCCCGCAGGCCGCCGAGATCTCGGGCATCACGCACGACTCGCGGGCCGTGCGCCCCGGGGACGTGTACGCGGCCCTGCCCGGCGCCCGCACGCACGGCGCGGACTTCGTCGCCCAGGCCGCAGGGCTCGGCGCCGCCGCGATCCTCACCGACCCGGCGGGCGCCGAGCGCGCCGCCGCGACCGGCCTCCCGGTCCTCGTCGTGGAGAACCCGCGCGGCCGGATGGGCGAACTCGCGGCCGCGATCTACGGGCGCCCCGGCGAGCACCTCCTCCAGATCGGCATCACCGGCACCTCCGGCAAGACCACCACCGCCTACCTGGTGGAGGGGGGCCTGCGCGGCTCCGGGCGGAGGACCGGCCTCGTCGGCACGGTCGAGATGCGGATCGGCGACGAGCGCATCAAGTCCGAGCGCACCACCCCCGAGGCCACCGACCTCCAGGCGCTCTTCGCCGTCATGCGCGAGCGGGGCGTCGAGGCCGTCGCCATGGAGGTCTCCAGCCACGCCCTGGTGCTCGGCCGGGTCGACGGCTGCGTCTTCGACGTCGCCGTCTTCAACAACCTCAGCCCGGAGCACATGGAGTTCCACTCCGACATGGAGGACTACTTCCAGGCCAAGGCCGGGCTCTTCACGCCCGAGCGCAGCCGCCTGGGCGTGGTCAACCTCGACGACGCATACGGCCGCAGGCTGGTCGAGGAGGCCACCGTCCCGGTCGTCACCTTCTCCGCCGAGGGCCGCGCCGAGGCCGACTGGCGCGCCGAGGACCTCGTCCTCGGCTCCCACGACTCGACCTTCACCGCCGTCGGCCCCGACGGCGAGCGGATTTCGGCCACCGCCCCGCTGCCCGGCCCGTTCAACGTCGCCAACACCCTCGCCGCGATCGCCACCCTCGCCGCCGCCGGCCTGGACCCGAAGGCCGCGGCCGAGGGGGTCGCCGCCGTCCCCGGCGTCCCGGGCCGCCTGGAGCGGGTCGAGGCCGGACAGCCGTACCTCGCGGTCGTCGACTACGCGCACAAGACGGACGCCGTCGAATCGGTCCTGCGCTCCCTGCGCGAGGTCACCGAGGGCCGGCTGCACGTGGTCATCGGCTGCGGCGGCGACCGGGACACCACCAAGCGCGGCCCGATGGGCGCCGCCGCCGCCCGGCTCGCCGACACCGCCGTCCTGACCTCCGACAACCCCCGCTCCGAGGACCCCCTGGTGATCCTCGGCGCCATGCTCGCCGGTGCCGCCGAGGTGCCGGCGCAGGAGCGCGGCCACGTCCTCGTCGAACCCGACAGGGCCGCCGCCATCGCCGCCGCCGTCGCCCGCGCGCGGCCCGGCGACACCGTCCTGGTCGCCGGCAAGGGCCACGAGCAGGGCCAGGAGACCGCCGGGGTCGTCCGCCCCTTCGACGACCGCGAGGTCCTGCGCGAGGCGATTCTCCACCAGCAGAGCCAGCAGGACGCACACCGTCACGAGAACAGTCAGGGATGAAGCAGTGATCGCCCTCTCCCTCGCCGAGATCGCCGAAATCGTCGGCGGGCAGGCGCACGACATACCGGATCCGGCCATCCGGATCACCGGACCCGTCGTCATCGACTCCCGCGAGGTGCGGGCCGGCAGCCTCTTCGCGGCCTTCGCCGGTGAGCACGTCGACGGCCACGACTACGCGGAGCGCGCCGTCGAGGCGGGAGCGGCGGCCGTGCTCGCCGCCCGCCCCGTCGGCGTCCCCGCCATCGTCGTCGACGACGTCCAGAGCGCGCTGGGGGCCCTCGCCCGCGCGGTCGTGGAACGGCTCGGCACCGATGTCGTCGCCCTCACCGGCTCGGCCGGCAAGACCTCCACGAAGGACCTGATCGCCCAGGTCCTCGACCGGCACGCGCCCACCGTGTGGACGCCCGGCTCGCTCAACAACGAGATCGGCCTGCCGCTCACGGCGCTCCGCGCGAGCGACGAGACCCGGCACCTGGTCCTGGAGATGGGCGCCCGCGGCATCGGCCACATCCGCTACCTCACGGAGCTCACCCCGCCCCGCATCGGCCTCGTCCTCAACGTGGGCTCCGCCCACATCGGCGAGTTCGGCGGCCGGGAGCAGATCGCCCAGGCGAAGGGCGAGCTGGTCGAGTCCCTGCCGTCCGCCGAGGAGGGCGGGATCGCGGTCCTCAACGCCGACGACCCGTTCGTCCGCGCCATGGCGAGCCGCACCAAGGCCCGCGTGACCCTGTTCGGCGAAGCGGACGAAGCGGCCGTACGGGCCGAGAACGTCCACCTCACAGAGCACGGACAGCCTTCTTTCAGGCTTCACACACCCACCGGGTGCAGCGACGTGACCTTGCGCCTGTACGGTGAGCACCACGTGTCGAACGCGCTCGCAGCGGCCGCCGTCGCGCACGAGCTGGGCATGCCCGTCGAAGAGATCGCCACCGCGCTCTCCGAGGCGGGCACCCTGTCGCGCTGGCGCATGGAGGTCACCGAGCGTCCGGACGGCGTGACGATCGTCAACGACGCCTACAACGCGAACCCCGAGTCCATGCGAGCCGCCCTGCGCGCGCTCGCGGCCATGGGCAGGGCCGCACAGGCCCGAGGGGCTCGTACGTGGGCGGTGCTCGGCAAGATGGCCGAGCTCGGTGACGCATCGCTCGTCGAGCACGACGCGGTCGGACGGCTCGCCGTCCGGCTCAACGTCAGCAAGCTCGTCGCGGTCGGGGGCAGGGAAGCGTCCTGGCTGCAACTGGGCGCATATAACGAGGGTTCGTGGGGTGAGGAGTCGGTGCACGTGTCCGACGCGCAGGCGGCTGTCGACCTGTTGCGCAATGAGCTGCGCCCGGGGGACGTCGTCCTTGTGAAGGCTTCCAGGTCGGTCGGTCTCGAACAGGTCGCGCTGGCGCTCCTCGACACCGAGGGCGAGGTCACCGGCCGATGAGGCAGATCCTCTTCGCGGGGGCCATCGGGCTCTTCCTGACCCTGATCGGCACGCCGCTGCTGATCAAGCTCCTCGCCCGCAAGGGATACGGGCAGTTCATCCGGGACGACGGCCCGCGCGGTCACGCCGGGAAGAAGGGCACGCCCACCATGGGCGGCATCTCCTTCATCCTGGCCACGCTCATCGCGTACGCGCTGGCCAAGGTCATCACCGGTGAGGACCCGACGTACTCGGGCGTCCTGGTGCTGTTCCTCATGGCCGGCATGGGCCTGGTGGGCTTCCTCGACGACTACATCAAGATCGTCAAGCAGCGGTCGCTCGGTCTGCGGGCCAAGGCGAAGATGGCCGGACAGCTGATCGTCGGCATCGCCTTCGCCGTGCTCGCCCTGCAGTTCGCGGACCTGCGCGGGCTCACCCCCGCCTCCACGAAGCTCTCCTTCATCGCGGACTTCGGCTGGGCCATCGGCCCGGTGCTCTTCGTGGTCTGGGCGCTCTTCATGATCCTGGCCATGTCCAACGGCGTGAACCTGACGGACGGCCTGGACGGTCTGGCCACCGGCGCCTCGGTGATGGTCTTCGGCGCGTACACCTTCATCGGGCTCTGGCAGTTCCAGGAGTCCTGTGCCAACGCGGTGACGCTGACCAACCCCAACGCCTGTTTCGAGGTCCGCGATCCGCTCGACCTCGCGGTCGTCGCCTCCGCGCTGATGGGAGCCTGCTTCGGCTTCCTCTGGTGGAACACCTCGCCCGCCAAGATCTTCATGGGCGACACCGGCTCGCTCGCCCTCGGCGGCGCCCTCGCCGGTCTCGCCATCTGCTCCCGTACGGAGCTCCTGCTGGCCCTGCTCGGCGGCCTGTTCGTCCTGATCACGATGTCCGTGGTCATCCAGGTCGGCTCGTTCAAGCTGACCGGCAAGCGCGTCTTCCGGATGGCACCCCTCCAGCACCACTTCGAACTCAAGGGGTGGTCCGAGGTCCTGGTCGTCGTCCGCTTCTGGATCATCCAGGGCATGTGCGTGATCGTGGGCCTGGGCCTCTTCTACGCGGGATGGGCATCGGAAAAGTGACAGAACAGCTCGACTGGAACGGCAAGAAGGTCACCGTCGCGGGACTCGGCGTCTCCGGCATCCCGGCCGCCCGCGTCCTGCACGCCCGCGGCGCGCTCGTGACCGTCGTCAACGACGGCGACGACGAGCGCTCCCGGGCCCAGGCCGCGGAGCTGGAGGCGGAGGGCATCACCGTCCGCCTCGGCGACGGGGCAACCCTGCCGACCGGCACCGAGCTGATCGTCACCACCCCCGGCTGGCAGCCCGACAAGCCCCTCTTCGCGGCCGCCGCCGAGGCGGGCGTGGAGGTCTGGGGCGACGTCGAGCTCGCCTGGCGCCTGCGCGGCCCGGGAGCGGCGCCCTGGCTCGCGGTCACCGGCACCAACGGCAAGACCACGACCGTGCGGATGCTCGCCTCCATCCTGGAGGCGGCCGGCCTGCGGACCGCCGCCGTCGGCAACATCGGCGTCTCGCTCCTCGACGCCGTCCTCGGCGAGCAGGAGTACGACGTCCTCGCCGTCGAGCTCTCCAGCTACCAGCTCCACTGGGCGCCCTCGGTCCGCGCCCACTCGGCCGCCGTGCTCAACCTGGCGCCCGACCACCTCGACTGGCACGGCTCCATGGAGGCGTACGCCGCCGACAAGGGCCGGATCTACGAGGGCAACCAGGTCGCCTGCGTCTACAACGTCGCCGACAAGGTCACCGAGGACCTGGTGCGCGAGGCCGACGTCGAGGAGGGCTGCCGGGCCATCGGCTTCACCCTCGGCACCCCCGGCCCCTCCCAGCTCGGTGTCGTCGAGGGCATCCTCGTCGACCGCGCGTTCGTCGAGAACCGGCAGAAGAACGCCCAGGAGCTCGCCGAGGTCTCCGACGTCCAGCCGCCGGCCCCGCACAACATCGCCAACGCCCTCGCCGCGGCCGCCCTGGCGCGCGCCTTCGGCGTCGAGGCGAAGGCCGTACGGGACGGCCTGAAGGCCTTCCGGCCCGACCCGCACCGCATCGAACTGGTCGAGGAGATCGAGGGAGTCACGTACGTCGACGACTCCAAGGCCACCAACACCCACGCCGCCGAAGCCTCGTTGGCCGCCTACGACCCGATCGTCTGGATCGCCGGCGGCCTCGCCAAGGGCGCGACCTTCGACGAGCTCGTCCAGCGGTCGGCGAAGCGCTTGCGCGGGGCCGTCCTGATCGGCGCCGACCGCGCCCTGATCCGTGAAGCCCTGGCGCGACACGCCCCGGAGGTCCCGGTGGTGGACCTCGACCGGACCGACACTGGGGCGATGTCCGAGGCGGTCCGCGAGGCGGCCCGGCTCGCCCGCCCGGGAGACACGGTCCTGCTCGCCCCGGCCTGCGCCTCGATGGACATGTTCACCAACTACAACAAGCGGGGCGAGGCCTTCGCGGACGCCGTCCGCGCCCTCGCCGCCACCGGGGACGCCTGACCCGACCAGCGGGAGGGTCCGGCCGGACCGGGCACGACTGGAGGGGACAGCGACCATGCCGAGCAAGATCGCCGGGACACGCCGTCCTTCCGCCGCACGCGGCGGAGGGCGGGCCCCCGCGACCCCGCGGCGGGTGCGCGGCGGCGGCGTGCGGGGGGCCTACGAGCGGCTCCGCAAGGCCTGGGACCGGCCCCTGACGGCCTACTACGTGATCATCGGCGCGGGACTGCTCATCACCACGCTCGGCCTCGTGATGGTCTACTCCGCCTCGATGATCACGGCGCTCCGCTACGACCTGGTGCCCTCCTACTTCTTCCGGAAGCAGTTCTTCGCCGCTCTCCTCGGCACCGGGCTGCTCCTGGTCGCCTCACGGATGCCGGTCAAGCTGCACCGGGCGCTCGCCTACCCGATCCTGGTCGGCGCGGTCTTCCTGATGGTCCTCGTGCAGATCCCCGGGATAGGGCACGCGGTCAACGGCAACCAGAACTGGATCTCGCTCGGCGGCCCCTTCCAGCTCCAGCCCAGTGAGTTCGGCAAGCTGGGGCTGATCCTGTGGGGGGCCGACCTGCTCGCGCGCAAGCAGGACATGCGGCTGCTGACCCAGTGGAAGCACATGCTGGTGCCGCTGGTCCCCGGGGCCTTCATGCTGCTCGGACTGATCATGCTCGGCGGCGACATGGGCACCTCGATCATCCTCGCGGCCATCCTCTTCGGCCTGTTGTGGACGGCCGGAGCGCCCACCCGGCTCTTCGTCGGCGTGCTCACGGTGGCCGGCGCGATCGGCGTGCTGCTGATCAAGACGAGTTCGAACCGGATGAAGCGCTTCGACTGCATCGGCGCGACCGATCCCGGCGGCGAGGGAGCCCCCTGTCTGCAGGCCGCGCACGGAATCTATGCTCTGGCCTCGGGCGGTTGGTTCGGTTCCGGACTCGGTGCGAGCGTCGAGAAATGGGGCCAACTCCCCGAAGCGCACACCGACTTCATCTTCGCGGTCACCGGTGAGGAACTGGGTCTCGCGGGGACGCTGTCGGTACTCGCCCTGTTCGCGGCTCTAGGCTATGCGGGTATCCGCGTGGCCGGAGGCACGGAGGACCCCTTCGTGAGGTTCGCCGCGGGAGGTGTGACCACCTGGATCACGGCTCAGGCCGTGATCAACATCGGTGCGGTGCTCGGCCTGCTGCCGATCGCCGGTGTCCCGCTCCCGCTGTTCTCCTACGGAGGGTCGGCCCTGCTGCCGACCATGTTCGCCGTCGGGCTCCTCATCGCCTTCGCGCGACAGGAACCCGCCGCGAAAGCGGCCCTGGCCATGCGACGCCCCGGCTGGGGCAAGCGGGCCGGGAAGAGATGGAAGTCGATGCGACGGCGCGTCAAGAAGCGCCCGTCCGGAGAGCGGTGAATTTCGGTGCATGTCGTACTCGCCGGCGGGGGGACCGCCGGCCACATCGAGCCCGCGCTGGCCCTCGCGGACGCCCTGCGCAGGCAGGACCCCAGCGTGGGGATCACGGCGCTCGGCACGGAGAAGGGTCTGGAGACCCGGCTCGTGCCCGAGCGGGGCTACGAGTTGGCGCTCATCCCCGCCGTACCGCTGCCCCGCAAGCCCACCCCCGAGCTGATCACCGTCCCCGGGCGGCTGCGCGGCACGATCAAGGCGGCCGAGCAGGTCCTGGAGCGCACCAAGGCGGACTGCGTGGTGGGCTTCGGCGGCTACGTGGCCCTGCCCGGCTATCTCGCGGCCAAGCGCCTCGGAGTGCCCATCGTGGTCCACGAGGCCAACGCCCGGCCCGGTCTGGCCAACAAGATCGGTTCGCGGTACGCGGCCGGGGTCGCCGTCGCCACCCCGGACAGCAAGCTCCGCAACGCCCGCTACATCGGCATCCCGCTGCGGCACACCATCGCGACCCTCGACCGGGCGCGGATGCGGCCCGAGGCGCGCGCCGCCTTCGGCCTCGACCCGAACCTGCCGACGCTGCTCGTCTCCGGCGGCTCCCAGGGCGCCCGGCGGCTCAACGAGGTGATCCAGCAGATCGCCCCGGTGCTCCAGCGCTCGGGCATCCAGATCCTGCACGCGGTCGGCCCGAAGAACGAGATGCCGCGTGTCGACAACATGCCCGGTATGCCGCCGTATGTGCCGGTACCGTACGTGGACCGGATGGATCTCGCGTACGCCGCGGCCGACATGATGCTCTGCCGCGCGGGCGCGATGACCGTCGCCGAGCTCTCCGCCGTCGGGCTGCCCGCCGCGTACGTCCCGCTGCCCATCGGCAACGGCGAACAGCGGCTCAACGCCCAGCCGGTGGTCAAGGCGGGCGGCGGCCTCCTCGTCGACGACGCGGAGCTGACGCCGCAGTGGGTGCAGGGCAACGTCCTGCCCGTACTGGCCGATCCGCACCGGTTGTACGAGATGTCCCGCGCCGCCGCGGAGTTCGGCCGCCGGGACGCCGACGACCTGCTCGTCGGCATGGTGTACGAGGCGATCGCCTCCCGCTAGCAGGCGCGGCGGGGGACTGAGGGCAGGAGGCGCCGGGTGGCAGCCGGACCGACGACCGCGGAGAAGAGCGGTACCAGCAAGTCGAAGGGGTCGTCGGAGCGGCCGTCCGGCGCCCGCAACCGGAACCGTCGGTTCCGGGTGCCCGCCCCCCGGCTCCTCCTCGTGGCGCTCGGCCTCGTCGCGCTCGTCGCCGACGGGGTCTGGGCGCTCTACGGATCGACCTGGTTCCGTGTGGAACATGTGAAGACTTCCGGCACCCGGGTCCTGACCCCGGCCGAGGTCGAGGCGGTCGCCGCCGTCCCGATGGGCGCCCCGCTCGTCTCCGTCGACACCGACGGGATCGAGGCCCGGCTCCGGCAGCGGCTGCCGCGGATCGAGTCGATCGACGTCGTGCGGTCGTGGCCGCACGGAATCGGGCTGAAAGTGACGGAACGGCAGCCCGCGTTGCTCATCGAAAAGGGCGGAAAGTTCATCGAAGTGGACTCCACGGGCATGCGGTTCGCCACCGTCGACACCGCCCCGCGCGGCGTCCCCCGGCTCGTCCTCGACAGCGCCGCCTCGCCGAGCCTCCGCCGCTTCGGCGCGGACCGGCTGCTCCGGGAGGCGGTCCGCGTCCGTGGCGAACTCCCGCCGGAAGTCGCCCGGGACACTCGTGTCGTACGCATCACCTCGTACGACTCCGTCACCCTGGAGCTGACCGGGGGCCGAACGGTCTTCTGGGGCAGCGGCGAGCACGGCCCGGTCAAGGCCCGGGTCCTGACCGCCCTCATGAAGGCGAGCCCCAAAGCGGGGCACTTCGACGTAAGTGCCCCCACGGCGCCCGCCTCGTCCGGAAGTTGACGGCCATCTCCGCTGGCCAGGACCCTGGTTGGCCAGCGCTACGGGTGATCACATAGGGTGAAAAGAAAAACGGGAGGTTCGGCGTGTTCGTTGAACGTGCGCCACTTGTCGACTTAGTGTCCTGTTCGGAAGAGTCCAGCGAACAGAGACACTGGTAACCCTAAACTTCAACGTTAGGGTTCGGGTCGGCGTTTCGGACCGTCCCAATCGGCATCCGTCGGAGCGGCGCGACCAACCGCGCAGCGACGACACGTAACTCGAGGCGAGAGGCCTTCGACGTGGCAGCACCGCAGAACTACCTCGCAGTCATCAAGGTCATCGGTGTCGGCGGCGGTGGTGTCAATGCCATCAACCGAATGATCGAGGTCGGTCTCAAGGGCGTCGAGTTCATCGCGATCAACACCGACGCGCAAGCGCTGTTGATGAGCGACGCCGACGTCAAGCTCGACGTCGGCCGTGAACTCACCCGCGGCCTCGGGGCCGGGGCCAACCCGGCCGTCGGTCGCAAGGCGGCAGAGGACCACCGTGAGGAGATCGAGGAGGTCCTCAAGGGGGCCGACATGGTCTTCGTCACCGCCGGCGAAGGCGGCGGCACCGGCACCGGCGGCGCGCCCGTCGTCGCCAACATCGCGCGCTCCCTCGGCGCCCTCACGATCGGTGTGGTCACCCGGCCGTTCACCTTCGAGGGCCGTCGGCGCGCCAACCAGGCGGAGGACGGCATCGCCGAGCTCCGCGAAGAGGTCGACACCCTCATCGTCATCCCCAACGACCGGCTGCTCTCGATCTCGGACCGCCAGGTCTCCGTGCTCGACGCCTTCAAGTCGGCCGACCAGGTCCTCCTGAGCGGTGTCCAGGGCATCACCGACCTCATCACCACCCCGGGTCTGATCAACCTCGACTTCGCCGACGTGAAGTCGGTCATGTCCGAGGCCGGTTCGGCGCTCATGGGCATCGGCTCCGCCCGCGGCGACGACCGCGCGGTGGCGGCGGCCGAGATGGCGATCTCCTCGCCGCTCCTGGAGGCCTCCATCGACGGCGCCCGCGGCGTGCTGCTCTCCATCTCCGGCGGCAGCGACCTGGGCCTCTTCGAGATCAACGAGGCCGCGCAGCTGGTCAGCGAGGCGGCCCACCCCGAGGCCAACATCATCTTCGGCGCCGTCATCGACGACGCCCTCGGCGACGAGGTCCGGGTCACCGTCATCGCGGCCGGATTCGACGGCGGCCAGCCGCCGGCCCGCCGCGACAACATCATCGGCTCGGTCTCG
Source organism: Streptomyces sp. NPDC053513 (assembly GCF_044544765.1). Lineage (NCBI taxonomy): Bacteria > Bacillati > Actinomycetota > Actinomycetes > Kitasatosporales > Streptomycetaceae > Streptomyces > Streptomyces sp. NPDC053513. Next base: position 16,874 of record NZ_JBITXP010000024.1, on the reverse strand, counting down.
GCCAAGCGCGAGGAGCCGGCCCCGGCGCCCCGCGTCACCGAGACCTCCCGCCCGCTGGGGGGCCTCGGCACGGTCGCCCCGCGCGAGGAGCCGGCCCCGGCCCCGGTCGAGCCCGCCCCGGTCGTCAACGAGACCCCGCTGGCCCCGGTCCCGCCGGTCGTCCCGCCGGCCCGTCCGTACGCGGACAGCCAGGCCGAGGAGCTGGACGTCCCGGACTTCCTGAAGTGATAGGACATCGCTTCGACGCGAACGGCGCCCACTTCGCCTTCACCGACCGGTGGGGCGGGGTGAGCGCCGTTCCGTACGAGGAGCTCAACCTCGGTGGAGCGGTGGGGGACGAGCCGGCGGCCGTGCGCGCCAACCGGGCCGCCGCCGCCGGAGCCCTCGGGCTCGACCCGGCGCGGGTGGTCTGGATGAACCAGGTGCACGGCGCGGACGTCGTCGAGGTCGACGGCCCCTGGGGGGACGCGGACATCCCGTCCGTCGACGCGATCGTCACCGCCCGGCCCGGACTCGCCCTCGCCGTGCTCACCGCGGACTGCGTCCCCGTCCTCCTCGCCGATCCGGTCGCCGGGGTCGCGGCCGCCGCCCACGCCGGGCGGCCCGGGATGGTCGCCGGAGTCGTCCCCGCCGCCGTCGCGGCGATGACGAAGCTCGGCGCCGAGCCCGCCCGGATCGTCGCCCGCACCGGACCCGCCGTCTGCGGCCGGTGCTACGAGGTGCCGGAGGCGATGCGCGCCGAGGTCGCGGCGGTCGAACCCGCCGCCCGCGCCGAGACCTCCTGGGGAACCCCCGCCGTCGACGTCGCCGCCGGAGTGCGCGCGCAGTTGGCGCGGCTCGGGGTCCGGGACGTCGAGGACGCCGGGGTCTGCACCCTGGAATCGCGTGACCACTACTCGTACCGCCGCGATCGCACCACAGGGCGACTCGCGGGATATGTCTGGTTGGACCGAGAAGAGACATGACGGATCGCAAGTCGGAACTCGCCGCGAACCTCGCGGCGGTGGAGGAGCGCATCGCCGCCGCCTGTGCCGCCGCCAAGCGTGAGCGGGAGGAGGTGACGCTGATCGTGGTCACCAAGACCTACCCCGCGAGCGACGTCAGGCTCCTGCACGAACTCGGGGTGCGGCACGTCGCCGAGAACCGCGACCAGGACGCCGCCCCCAAGGCGGCCGCCTGTGCCGACCTCGACCTGACCTGGCACTTCGTGGGTCAGTTGCAGACCAACAAGGTCAGATCCGTGGTGGGTTATGCCGATGTGGTGCAGTCCGTCGACCGCCTGAAGCTCGTTTCCTCGCTCTCCGCGGCCGCGGAGAAGGCGGGCCGCGAGCTCGGCTGCCTGATCCAGGTCGCGCTCGACGCCGAGTCCGGCGAGCGGGGCGACCGCGGCGGTGTCGCTCCGGACGGGATCGAGGAGTTGGCCGCGGCCGTCGACGCCGCGCCCGGACTGCGGCTCGACGGACTGATGACCGTCGCGCCGCTGGCCGGGGAGTACGCGGGCCGGCAACGCGCGGCCTTCGACCGGCTGATGGATTTGTCGACTGTCCTGCGCGCGACCCGTCCGGCTGCGAACATGGTGTCAGCGGGGATGAGTGCGGACCTGGAGGAGGCCGTCGCCGCCGGGGCGACACACGTACGCGTCGGTACGGCGGTACTCGGTGTCCGCCCGAAGCTCGGGTAACGTCGCGAAGCAAGTCGGACCACAGCAGAAAATATGGTCATTCCGCAGAACGGCGGGGTGGCCCGTGGATCGCCGGCACTTGGTGACAAGGCCGATCCACCACAGAGCGGAGGACTCAGAGAATGGCCGGCGCGATGCGCAAGATGGCGGTCTACCTCGGCCTCGTGGAGGACGATGGGTACGACGGCCGGGGCTTCGACCCCGACGACGACTTCGAACCCGAGCTGGAGCCGGAGCCCGAGCGCGACCGGCGCCACACCCCCCCGCGTCAGGTGGAGCGCGAGGAGCCGGTGCGAGTGGTGCAGCCTCCGGCCCCCCGGGAGCCGATCGCCCATTCTGTCCCGGTGCTCGCCGAAAGCGGACGTCCGGCCCGAATTGCCCCCGTGGCATCCATCACACCCGAACGCCCGAGCCTGGAGAAGAACGCACCGGTGATCATGCCCAAGGTCGTGTCCGAGCGGGAGCCGTACCGCATCACCACGCTGCATCCGCGGACCTACAACGAGGCCCGTACCATCGGGGAACACTTCCGTGAGGGCACCCCGGTGATCATGAACCTCACGGAGATGGACGACACGGACGCGAAGCGACTTGTCGACTTTGCCGCCGGACTGGTCTTCGGGCTCCATGGCAGCATTGAGCGCGTGACGCAGAAGGTGTTCCTGTTGTCGCCTGCTAACGTCGATGTCACGGCGGAGGACAAGGCCCGGATCGCAGAGGGCGGATTCTTCAACCAGAGCTGAGAACACGAGAACCGGACGGACCGGTCGCGAAGCGGCCGGACAAGCGAGAGCACGAAAGCCAGGGGAGAGGGAAACGCGGGATGGGCGTCGCACTACAGGTGGTCTACATCGTGCTGATGTGCTTCCTCGTCCTCCTGATCGTCCGGCTTGTCATGGACTACGTCTTCCAGTTCGCCCGTTCATGGCAACCCGGTAAGGCGATGGTGGTCGTCCTTGAGGCCACCTACACTGTCACCGATCCACCGCTCAAGCTTCTGCGGCGACTCATCCCGCCGCTGCGTCTCGGGGGCGTGGCACTCGACCTGTCCTTCTTCGTTCTGATGATCATCGTTTACATCCTGATCTCCATCGTGAGCAGCTTCGCGAGGTGATGGTGGAGGAACAAGTGGACGATACGGTCTTGCCGACTGCCGACGACTACGTAGAGGTGAAGAAGAGATGCCGCTGACCCCCGAGGACGTGCGGAACAAGCAGTTCACGACCGTCCGCCTTCGAGAAGGCTATGACGAGGACGAGGTCGATGCCTTCCTCGATGAGGTCGAAGCCGAACTGACCCGCCTGCTCCGCGAGAACGAGGACCTGCGCGCCAAGCTGGCCGCCGCGACGCGTGCCGCCGCGCAGAACCAGCAGCAGGGCATGCGCAAGGCCCCGGAGCCGCAGGATCGTCCCGGCGGTCCCGGCGCCCCCGTGCCCGCCGCCATATCCGGACCGCCGCAGCAGCAGCAGCCGCAGATGGGCCCGCCGCAGCTGCCGTCCGGCGCCCCCGCGCTGCCCGCCGGCCCGATGCAGGGCGGCCCCATGCAGGGCGGGCCCATGGGCCCCGGCCCGATGCAGGGCGGCCCCATGCAGGGCGGACCGATGGGCCCCGGCCCGATGCAGGGCGGCCCCATGGGTCACCCGCAGCAGCAGCAGATGCAGCCGCCGCAGATGCAGCAGCCGCAGCAGGGTCCCGGTGGCGACAGCGCCGCGCGTGTCCTCTCGCTCGCCCAGCAGACCGCCGACCAGGCGATCGCCGAGGCGCGCTCCGAGGCCAACAAGATCGTCGGCGAGGCGCGCTCGCGCGCCGAGGGCCTGGAGCGGGACGCCCGCGCCAAGGCGGACGCTCTTGAGCGGGACGCGCAGGAGAAGCACCGCGTCGCGATGGGCTCCCTGGAGTCCGCCCGCGCCACGCTGGAGCGCAAGGTCGAGGACCTGCGCGGCTTCGAGCGCGAGTACCGCACGCGTCTGAAGTCCTACCTGGAGTCGCAGCTGCGTCAGCTGGAGACCCAGGCGGACGACTCGCTGGCTCCGCCGCGCACCCCGGCCACGGCCTCGCTGCCGCCGGCCCCGTCGATGGCCTCGGCGGGCGCGAGCGCGCCGTCCTACGGCGGCAACGGCGCGATGGGTGGTGCGCCGTCCATGGGTGGCGCGCCCTCCTACGGCGGCCAGCAGCAGATGTCCCCCGCGATGACCCAGCCGATGGCTCCGGTCCGGCCGCAGGCCCCGCAGCCGATGCAGCAGGCGCCGGCGCCGATGCGTGGGTTCCTCATCGACGAGGACGACAACTGAGGCGGCGGGTGCGCGTGCGCTGAGCACGTAGCCGTCGGCAGTCTTGAAGGGCCGGTTCCCCCTGGGGAGCCGGCCCTTCGGCGTACCCCTCGCCCCCGCGAGCCCGCGCCCGGGTGGGCGGCTCCCCGCCCGTGTGGGGCCCGCGCCTTGCGGGGCGGCGCCCCCGCCTCGCCCGTGCGGGCTGCGCCCGCGCCCTGCTGGGCGGCGCCCCTCCCGCACCCCCGTGTGGGCAGTCGTCCCGCTGGGGCGGGACGGGTGGGCACACGGGACGGCGCCCTTAGCGGCGCCTCCGCGTTCCGCGCCCTGACCCGCACCCCGTGCGCGGTGCACCTAGGGGTGCGGGTCGGGGCACCAGCCTCGGGCGCCGGCAGGGCGCGGGTCCGTTGTGCCCACCCGTTCCGCCCCAGCGGAACGATTGCCCACAACGGGGCGCGGGGGTGGGCACCGCCCCGCGGGCGCAGCCCACTGCGGGGCAGTGGGGTGGGCACCGCCCCGGCGGGCGGCCCACGACGGGGGGCGCGGGGGTGGGTGCCGCCCCGGTGGGGCGGGTGTGGCGAAGGGCCCGGGTCCCCGGTGGGGGCGGGCCCTTCGTCGTGGGGGGTCAGGCCTTGCGGAGGCGGAAGGTGAGGGACAGGCCCTCGTCCTCGAAGGCCGCGCCGTACGAGTCGTCGGCCTCGCCCTGCGCGTAGTCCGTCGCCAGGACCTCGTCCGCGATGAGGGTCGCGTGGGCCGTCAGGGCCTCCACGGTCTCCGCGGACGGGGACGTCCACCGCAGCGCGATGCGGTCCGCGACGTCCAGGCCGCTGTTCTTGCGGGCCTCCTGGATCAGGCGGATCGCGTCACGGGCCAGGCCGGCGCGCCGGAGCTCCGGGGTGATCTCCAGGTCCAGGGCGACCGTCGCGCCCGCGTCGGAGGCGACCGACCAGCCCTCACGGGGGGTCTCCGTGATGATGATCTCCTCCGGGGTGACGGTGATGTCCTCGCCGTTCACCGACAGGACGGCCTCGCCGGAGCGGAGGGCCAGCGACAGCGCCGCCGCGTCGGCCGCGGCCACCGCCTTGGCCACGTCCTGGACGCCCTTGCCGAAGCGCTTGCCCAGGGCACGGAAGTTCGCCTTGGCGGTGGTGTCGACGAGCGAACCGCCGACCTCCGACAGGGAGGCGAGCGAGGAGACGTTCAGCTCCTCCGTGATCTGGGCCTGGAGCTCCGGCGACAGGGCCGTGAAGCCGGTCGCTGCGACCAGCGCGCGGGACAGCGGCTGGCGGGTCTTCACGCCGGACTCCGCGCGCGTCGCCCGGCCCAGCTCGACCAGGCGGCGGACCAGGAGCATCTGCTCGGAGAGGGTGCCGTCGATCAGGGCGGCGTCGGCCTCGGGCCAGGTGGAGAGGTGGACCGACTCGGGGGCGTCCGGCGTCACCGGGACGACCAGGTCCTGCCAGACCCGCTCCGTGATGAAGGGGGTCAGCGGGGCCATCAGGCGGGTGACCGTCTCGATGACGTCGTGGAGCGTGCGCAGCGCCGCGGCGTCGCCCTGCCAGAAGCGGCGGCGGGAGCGGCGCACGTACCAGTTGGAGAGGTCGTCGACGAACGCCGAGACGAGCTTGCCGGTGCGCTGGGTGTCGTACGACTCCATCGCCTCGGTGGTCTCGGCGACCAGCGTGTTCAGCTCGGAGAGCAGCCAGCGGTCGAGGACCGTGCGGTCGGCCGGCGCCGGGTCGGCGGCGCTGGGCGCCCAGCCGGACGTGCGGGCGTACAGCGCCTGGAAGGCGACCGTGTTCCAGTAGGTGAGGAGCGTCTTGCGGACGACCTCCTGGATGGTGCCGTGGCCGACGCGACGGGCCGCCCACGGCGAGCCGCCGGCCGCCATGAACCAGCGGACCGCGTCGGCGCCGTGCTGGTCCATGAGCGGGATCGGCTGGAGGATGTTGCCCAGGTGCTTGGACATCTTCCGGCCGTCCTCGGCGAGGATGTGGCCGAGGCAGACCACGTTCTCGTAGGACGACTTGTCGAAGACCAGGGTGCCGACCGCCATCAGCGTGTAGAACCAGCCGCGGGTCTGGTCGATGGCCTCGGAGATGAACTGCGCCGGGTAGCGGGACTCGAACAGTTCCTTGTTCTCGTACGGGTAGCCGTACTGCGCGAACGGCATCGAGCCCGAGTCGTACCAGGCGTCGATGACCTCCGGCACGCGGGTGGCGGTCTTCGAGCAGGTGGGGCACGGGAAGGTGACCGCGTCGATGTACGGGCGGTGCGGGTCGAGCTCCGACTGGTCGGTGCCCGTCAGCTCGGTGAGTTCCGCGCGCGAGCCCACGCAGGTCAGGTGGTCGTCCTCGCAGCGCCAGATCGGCAGCGGGGTGCCCCAGTAGCGGTTGCGGGAGAGCGCCCAGTCGATGTTGTTGTTCAGCCAGTCGCCGAAGCGGCCGTGCTTGACCGACTCGGGGAACCAGTTCGTCTTCTCGTTCTCTTCGAGGAGACGGTCCTTCACGGCGGTCGTACGGATGTACCAGGACGGCTGCGCGTAGTAGAGCAGGGCCGTGTGGCAGCGCCAGCAGTGCGGGTAGCTGTGCTCGTACGCGATGTGCCTGAAGAGCAGGCCGCGCGCGTCCAGGTCGGCGGTGAGCGCCTCGTCGGCCTTCTTGAAGAAGACGCCCCCGACCAGGGGCACGTCCTCCTCGAAGGTGCCGTCGGGGCGGACCGGGTTCACGACCGGCAGGCCGTACGCCTTGCAGACCTTGAGGTCGTCCTCACCGAAGGCGGGGGACTGGTGGACCAGACCCGTGCCGTCCTCGGTCGTGACGTACTCGGCGTTCACGACGTAGTGGGCGGGCTCGGGGAACTCGATCAGCTCGAAGGGGCGCCGGTACGTCCAGCGCTCCATCTCCGCGCCCGTGAAGGACTCGCCCGTGGTGACCCAGCCCTCGCCGAGCGCCTTCTCGAGCAGCGGCTGGGCGACGACGACGCGCTCGTCGCCGTCCGTGGCGACCACGTACGTCACCTCGGGGTGCGCGGCGACCGCCGTGTTGGACACCAGCGTCCAGGGGGTCGTCGTCCAGACCAGGAGCGCCGCCTTGCCCGCGAGGGGGCCGGAGGTCAGCGGGAAGCGGACGTAGACCGAGGGGTCGACGACCGTCTCGTAGCCCTGGGCCAGCTCGTGGTCGGAGAGGCCGGTGCCGCAGCGGGGGCACCAGGGGGCGACGCGGTGGTCCTGGACGAGCAGGTCCTTGTCGAAGATCTGCTTGAGGGACCACCAGACCGACTCGATGTACGAGGGGTCCATGGTCCGGTAGGCGTCGTCGAGGTCGACCCAGTAGCCCATGCGGGTGGTGAGCTCGGCGAAGGCGTCGGTGTGCCGGGTCACGGACTCGCGGCACTTGGCGTTGAACTCGGCGATGCCGTACGCCTCGATGTCCTTCTTGCCGGAGAAGCCGAGCTCCTTCTCGACGGCGAGCTCGACCGGCAGGCCGTGGCAGTCCCAGCCGGCCTTGCGGGCCACGTGGTAGCCGCGCATGGTCCGGAAGCGGGGGAAGACGTCCTTGAAGACGCGGGCCTCGATGTGGTGGGCGCCGGGCATGCCGTTGGCGGTGGGCGGGCCTTCGTAGAACACCCACTCGGGGCGTCCCTCGGACTGCTCCAGGGTCTTCGCGAAGACCTTGCTCTCGCGCCAGAAATCGAGCACGGCGTGCTCCAGCGCGGGCAGGTCGACCTGGGCGGGCACCTGGCGGTACTGCGACATCGATCTTCCTCCGGCGGACGGTTCTCTTCCGTCGGAGGGACGAGAGCACTGCTCCCGCGGTACCACCCTCCTTGGCCCCGGACGTGATCGCCCTGAGCCCCCTCATTGGGGTCGCGACGCCGGGTCTAGTCACCGCCCTGTCGTGCGGCTTTCTTCCGACGGCTCCGGGGTGATGCTTCACATCGGGCTCGCCCCCGGGCTCTCACCGTCCCCGGGTCGCTCATGGCTGCTTGCGACGCTACTCGTCCCCATCCACGCCTTTCGCTGTGGCCAGTGTACGGGGCCCGGAGGCGGGCGGCAGACCGGTTTTCCCGTGACCCGAATGGCCATACGGGGGGTGCCGGACTTCCGTTGCGGCCATGTGGGGGAGGGGAGGGACGGATAACCGGGCGGGGAGCTGGGCACAACGGAGGCAGGCCCGCCCCGCGGGGAGCGGGGGCGGGTGGGAACGGCGGCGTGCCCCGTTGCCGCGGGCCTTGGGCCGATTTATCGTCCCAGCACGATTCGCGAGCAAGATCACAAAATGTGAAGGGGCCGCGACATGGTGGCGAAGAAGACCGCCGCGAAGAAGACCTCGGCCGCCGGTTCCACCGGTGCGGCCGAGGTCGCCAAGGACGTGGCCGGCAAGAAGACGGCGGTCGCCGGGAAGTCGGTCGCGGTCGACGGGAAGACGCCCGCCGAGAAGACGGTCGCCAGGAAGACGGTCGCGAAGAAGGCGCCGGCCGGGAAGGCCGCGGCCCGGAAGGCGGCCGCCGAGGGCGCCGCCCCCGGTGGGCGCGGCGCGGCGGTCTCCGCCCCCGACGCCTCCGCCCCGAAGACGCCCGCCAAGAAGGCCGTGGCGAAGAAGGCGGCCGCCAGGAAGGCGCCCGCCGCCAAGAAGCAGACAGGAGCCAGGACGGTGGCAGCGAAGAAGACCGCGGGTGGCGTCACGACCGTCGGGGGCGGGGCGGCGGTGCCCCCGGCACGGGCCGGCGAGCTCGCCGTGCGGCCCGGCGAGGACCCCTGGACGCCGGAGGAGGTCGCCGAGGCCCGCAGCGGGCTCCAGGCGGAGGTGCTGCGGCTGCGCAGCGAGCTCGTCCACTCCCAGGAGGAGCTGACCGGCCTGATGCGGGACTCGGGCGACGGCGCCGGGGACGACCAGGCCGACACGGGCACCAAGAACATCACGCGCGAGCACGAGCTGGCCCTCGCCGCGAACGCCCGGGAGATGCTGGAGCAGACCGAGCACGCCCTGGAGCGGCTCGACGCGGGCACGTACGGCCTGTGCGAGGTGTGCGGGAAGCCGATCGGCAAGGCGCGGATGCAGGCCTTCCCGCGGGCCACGCTCTGCGTCGAGGACAAACAGCGACAGGAGCGGCGCGGCTGACGGTCGCGGCTGCCGGTCTCGTACGCCTGTGCCGTACCCTCGACGCACGGTCAGGCATCGAGGTCGAGGGACTCACTCACGTGGCAGAGGCGGAGCGCATCATCGGTACGCCGGATTCAGCAGGGGCCGACGGGACGGCCCCCTCCGAGGAGTCGGCGGCCCGCCGGGAGGCCGCGGCCCCGGGCGGCGCGTCGGACCACGACGGCGCGCCGGCACCCGACGGCGCGGCCGCTCCCGCGGAGCGCCCCCGGGGCAGGCGCAGGATCGTCGCCCTCTTCGTCGTGGCCGTGCTCGCCTACCTGCTCGACCTCGGCAGCAAGATGCTGGTGGTCGCCAAGCTGGAGGGCCACGAGCCGATCGACCTGGTCGGCGACCTGCTGCGGCTCGACGCCATCCGGAACCCGGGCGCCGCCTTCGGCATGGGCGAGGCCTTCACGATCATCTTCACCTGCATCGCGGCCGCCGTGATCGTCGTGATCATCCGGCTGGCCCGGAAGCTCTACAGCCTGCCCTGGGCGATCGCGCTGGGCCTGCTGCTCGGCGGGGCGCTCGGCAACCTCACGGACCGGATCTTCCGCTCGCCGGGCGTCTTCGAGGGCGCGGTCGTGGACTTCATCGCCCCCGCCCACTTCGCCGTCTTCAACCTCGCCGACTCGGCGATCGTCTGCGGCGGCATCCTGATCGTCATCCTGTCGTTCCGGGGCCTGGACCCCGACGGCACCGTCCACAAGGACTGAGCCCGACCCCCGGCGGAAGACGAGGTGTCCTCCGCACAAGGCATACTCGACGGGTGAGCACGAGTCCCGAGATCCGCACGCTGCCCGTTCCCGATGGCCTGGAGGGCGAGCGCGTCGACGCCGCCATCGCCCGCATGTTCGGGTTCTCCCGTACGAAGGCGGCCGAGCTGGCCGCCGCAGGGAAGGTCCAGGTCGACGGCTCGGTCGTCGGCAAGTCCGAGCGGGTCAGCGGCGGCGCGTGGCTCGAGGTCGAGATGCCGGGCGCGCCCGCCCCCGTGCAGGTCGTCGCCGAGCCCGTCGAGGGCATGGAGATCGTCCACGACGACGACGACATCGTCGTGATCATGAAGCCGATCGGCGTCGCCGCCCACCCCAGCCCCGGCTGGACCGGCACCACGGTCATCGGCGGCCTCGCCGCCGCCGGCTACCGGATCTCCACCTCCGGCGCCGCCGAGCGCCAGGGCATCGTGCACCGCCTCGACGTCGGCACCTCCGGTCTGATGGTGGTCGCCAAGTCGGAGTACGCGTACACCTCGCTCAAGCGCCAGTTCAAGGAGCGCACGGTCGACAAGCGCTACCACGCGCTGGTCCAGGGCCACCCGGACCCGATGAGCGGCACCATCGACGCGCCGATCGGCCGGCACCCGAACCACGACTACAAGTGGGCGGTCACCGCCGACGGCAAGCCCTCCGTCACGCACTACGACCTCATCGAGGCGTACCGCTCGGCCTCGCTGCTCGACATCAAGCTGGAGACGGGTCGCACCCACCAGATCCGGGTGCACATGTCCGCCCACCGCCACCCCTGCGTCGGCGACCTCACCTACGGCGCCGACCCGACGCTCGCCAAGCGCCTCGGCCTGACCCGGCAGTGGCTGCACGCCGTCCGCCTCGGCTTCGAGCACCCGGGCGACGGCTCCTGGGTCGAGTTCGCCAGCACCTACCCCGAGGACCTGCAGAAGGCCCTCGACCGGATCGCCGCGGAGAGCCGGTGACCGACGCGTACACCGTCCGGGAGGCGAGCGGCACCGAGGACCGGGAGGCCTGCTTCTCGGTGCGCCGCGAGGTCTTCGTCGAGGAGCAGGGCGTCCCGCAGGAGCTGGAGTACGACACGTACGACGCGACCGCGGTGCACGTGCTCGCGGTGGGCGCGGACGGACTGCCGCTGGGCACCGGCCGCCTGCTGCACGGGGCGGACGCGGTCGGCAAGACCGGCGCCGACGCCTCCGTCGGCTCCCTCGGCCGGCTCGCCGTCGCCAAGGCGGCGCGGGGGCTCGGGGTCGGCGCGGCGCTCGTGCGGGGCATCGAGGACGCGGCGCGCGAGCGCGGTCTGAGCGCCGTCGACCTGCACGCGCAGACCCACGCGCTCGGCTTCTACGAGCGGCTCGGCTACGTGGCGTACGGGCCCGAGTTCCCGGACGCGGGGATGCCGCACCGGGCCATGAGGCGCACGCTGTGAAGCCGTGAGGCGCACGCTGTAAAACGTCCAGCGGGGGCGATTGCCTCCAAAACGGACGTACGTGACAGGGTGGGGCCGTGGATCAATTGGCCCTGCTCTTCCTGCTGCTCCTCGGCGCCCTGCTCACCGTGCCCCTCGGTGAGCGGCTCGGACTGCCCGCGCCGGTCCTGATGACCCTCATCGGGATCGTGCTGGCCTTCCTGCCCTTCGTACCGAACGTCGAGATCCCGCCGGAGTTCATCCTCCCGCTGGTGCTGCCGCCCCTGCTGTACGCCTCCGTGCAGCGGACCTCCTGGCGGCAGTTCGCGGCCAACAGACGGCCCATCTTCCTGCTCGCGGTCGCGCTGGTCTTCGTCACCACCGCCGCCGTCGGCGCGGTCGCGCACTCGCTCGTGCCCGGCCTCCCGCTGGCCGCCGCCCTGGCGCTCGGCGCCCTCGTCGCGCCGCCGGACCCGGTCGCCGCGACCGCCGTGGCCGGCTCGCTCGGGCTGCCCCGCCGGCTGGTGTCGATCCTGGAGGGCGAGGGGCTCTTCAACGACGTCACCGCCATCGTGCTCTACCACGTGGCGATCTCCGCCGTCGTCAGCGGCTCCTTCTCCTGGCCCGAGGCGCTCGGCCAGTTCGTGCTCTCCGCCGTGGTCGCCGTGGCCGTCGGCCTGGCGCTCGGCTGGCTCGCCAACAAGCTCATCGGACTCCTCGGCGACGCCACCCTGCAGACCGGCCTCACCCTCCTCGTCCCCTTCGTGAGCTACGTCGTCGCCGAGGAGCTGCACGGCTCCGGCGTCCTCGCCGTCCTGCTCACCGCGCTCTTCCTGGCCGAACACGCGGCCGACGCCGACGACGTCATGGGCCGGCTCGCCGGCCAGACCTTCTGGCAGGTCGTCGACACCCTCGTCACCGGCATCGCCTTCGGCCTCATCGGCCTGGAGCTCATCCACGTCTTCGGGGTCGCCGAGGGGCGCGGCCGGGAGATGCTCGGCTGGGGCGCCGTCGTCGTCGGCGTGGTCGTCGGCGTCCGCCTTCTGTGGCTGCTCCCCGCCACCTGGCTGGCGAAGCGGCTGCACACGCTCCGGGACGTCGACGAGGAGATCCCGATGAGCTGGCGGGAGACCGTCGTCATGTGGTGGGCGGGGATGCGCGGGGTGGCCTCGGTGGCGCTGGCGCTCGCCATTCCGCTCCGCACCGACGACGGCGCGCCCTTCCCCGGTCGCGACGAGATCGTCTTCATCGCCTTCTGTGTGATCATCGCCACTCTCGTCTTCCAGGGCCTCACGCTGCCCTGGCTGGTCAAGCGGCTCGGGGTGCGGGCCGACGCGGACGCCGAGCGCGCCCTGGAGCGCGAGCTCGCGATCCGGGCCGCGAAGGCCGCCAAGCGCAGGCTCAAGGAGATCGAGGAGGTCGAGGAGCTGCCCGAGGAGGTCCAGGAGCGGCTGATGCGCGGGGCGTACGACATCGGGGCGCGGATCAGCCCGGACATGGTGGACGACGAGCGGCGGGCCGCCTTCGTGGAGCGGACGAAGCGGTTCAAGGCGGTGCAGCGGATCCAGCGGGAGCTGATGTCGGCCGCCCGGCACGAGATCCTCGCGGCCCGCAGCGAACCGGGCGCCGACCCCGAGGTGGTGGACCGGGTGCTGCGCCACCTGGACGTGCGCAGCATGCGCTGACGGCCGGGCCCGTCCGGCGGGTCGGGGCCGGGCGGGTCCGGTCCGGCGGGTCGGGACCTGCCGGTGGTGGGCCGGGCCTGCCGGTGGTGGGCCGGGCCCCGTCGGCGCCGGGTGGCAGGATGGGACGCATGGACATCATGCTCTTCCACTCGGCCTACGGGCTGACCCCTTCCGTCGAGGCGGCCGCCGAGCGGCTCCGGGCCGCCGGTCACCGGGTCTGGACGCCGGACCTCTACGGCGGCCGGACGGTCGGGAGCGTCGAGGAGGGCGTGAAGCTCCGGGACGAGATCGGCAAGGACGAGCTGCTGAAGCGCGCGGTCCTGGCCGCCGCCCCCTACTCGGAGCGGGGCCTGGTCTACATGGGCCTCTCCCTCGGGGCCTCGATCGCGCAGACCCTGGCGCTCGGGGACGAGAAGGCGCGCGGGCTGCTGCTGTTCCACGGCACCTCGGACCTCGCGGAGTCCGCCTCGGTGGACGAGCTGCCGGTCCAGCTGCACGTGGCCGAGCCCGACCCCTTCGAGACGGACGACTGGCTGTCCTCCTGGTACCTCCAGATGCGCAGGGCCGGGGCGGAGGTGGAGATCCACCGCTACCAGGGCGCGGGGCACATCTACACGGACCCGGAGCTGCCCGACTGGGACGAGGAGGCGGCGGAGCGGACCTGGTCGGTGGCGCTCGCCTTCCTCGACGAACTCGGCGAGCCGTAGGACGGCACGGAAAAGGGGTGTGGCCCCCGGGGAGTCCCCCGGGGGCCACACTCATGCTCCGCGGACGGTCCGTCAGGCGCGGTACGCGACCCAGGAGTCGTTCATGCGGGTCACCTGGCCCGAGGTGAACTGGTACATGCAGGAGTCGTACGTGTAGTCCATGAAGTTGTGGATCGGGTCCACACCGGCCTTCGAGGTGCAGGAGTCACGGCCGGTCGGGCACTCGTACGCGGGGCTCTTCTCGGCCGGGGTGTCGGCGACGTAGTCGCCGTTGCCCGTGCAGCCGCCCTGGAAGGTGTGGTACAGGCCCATCCAGTGGCCGACCTCGTGGGTGGCGGTGTCGCCCTCGTTGTAGTTGGCGGCGGAGCCGCCCGGGAGCGAGGCGTCGAGGATGACGACGCCGTCCATCTTCGGCTGGGACGCGTAGGAGCTGGGGAAGGTCGCCCAGCCGAGCAGGCCGCCGCCGAGGTTGGCGGTGTAGACGTTCAGGGCGTTGGCGCCGCCCTTGCGCAGGGTGTTCTTCATGTCCTTCTCGGCCTGCGAGCCCGAGGACACGTTGTACCAGGTGGCGTTGTCCGTGTAGTCGGTGCCGGCCAGCGAGAACTGGAAGCCCGTGTTCACGTTGCCGGTGCCCTGGCCCGCGTAGGCGGCGTTGAGGACGGCCATCTGGTTGCTGATGGCGGTGGCGGAGAGCTTGCCCGTCGTGCCGCTGTGGATCACGTGGAAGTAGACGGGGATGGTGGCGCCGGCGGCGGCGTTGGCGGCGCTGAGGCGGCCGGAGTTCCGGGCGGCGGAGACCTTCTTCTTCAGGTCGTCGTCCATGGCCTTGGCCTGGGCGGCGGTGACGTCGTTGGGCTCGGCCTTGGTGGCGTCGCCCTTCGCCTTGCGGGCGCCGGAGAGGGCGGTGGTGCCGTCCGCGCACTTCTCGGCCGACGCCAGCGTGGTGGTCGACGGGGTGGCCGCCGGGGCGGACAGCGGGGCCAGGGCCAGGGTTCCGGCCATGACGGCCGTGCCGATCATACGACGTGACATACGCGGTGATATGCGGACGAGAGCACGCACGGTGACTCCTTGCGGGGGGTTGCGGAGAGGGACTTCCTCGCCACCGCCCGGAGATTACGCGTCCATGTCATATGTCGTTGAGCATGGATCAGGCCCAATCATTCGTGGGGCAATACGGGTCATCGGGAAGAAAAACTTGCGTCGCTTCCAGGGTTTGAGACACGGACGTAACGAACGAAGTGACAGAGGCGGGTGGTGTGTCCGGATTCGATCTCCGGAACCCACCACCCGCCGTAGTGATGTGATCTCCCGTTAACACAAGAGATCATGGCTGAAAATCGCCGTTCGGGCGACGGTCACAGCACCGGCTGGTACACCCGCTCGACACGCTGCGTTCCGCTCAGCGTCCGGTACGAGCGCGCCCAGGCCGCCGTCGCGGCCGGGTCCCGCTTGTCGGAGACCGTGTAGTAATCCATCTGCGAGCGCGCGGCGGTCACGTCGAGCACGCCGTACCCGTGGTGGTCCATGTCCACCCACTTCACATGGCGGTTGGCGGCCTTCACGGCGCCCGCGGCCACCACCGAGAGCGTGCCCGGCGCCACGTGCAGCAGGTCGTCCAGGTTGTCCGAGGTCACCGAGGTGACCACGAACTCGGTCGCCGCCGACTCCGAGAGCGGGTACGTCGCGGCCTTCACCGGCACGTCGTTGGCCCAGGCCATGTGGATGTCGCCGGTCAGGAAGACCGTGTTCCGGATCGCCCGCGACGTCAGGTGCGCGAGCAGCTCCTTGCGGTCGTCGGTGTAGCCGTCCCACTGGTCGACGTTGACCGCGATCCCCTCCTTCGGCAGGCCGAGCAACTCGGCGAGCGGCTCCAGGAGGTACGCCGGCAGCGAGCCGAAGGCGACCGGCGAGATCATCACCGAGGTGCCGACCAGCTGCCAGGTCGCGTCCGAACCGGCCAGACCGGCCTTGAGCCAGTCCAGCTGCGCGCGGCCGGTGATGCTGCGCTCCGGGTCGTCGACCGTGCCGCTGCCCGTCTTCGCCGGCGCGGACCGGAACGAACGCAGGTCGAGCAGATGCAGATCGGCCAGTCTGCCGAAGCGCAGCCGCCGGAAGACCGTGCCCTCCGTGGAGGTGCGGACCGGCATCCACTCGAAGTAGGCCTGCTTCGCGGCGGCCACCCGGGCCGCCCACTCGCCCTCGGCGCCCGGGGTGTGGTTCTCGGCCCCGCCCGACCAGGCGTCGTTGGCGAACTCGTGGTCGTCCCAGATGGCGATGACCGGGTGCGCCGCGTGCAGCGCCTGGAGGTCGGCGTCCGTCTTGTACTTCCCGTGCCGGGTGCGGTAGTCGGCGAGCGAGACGATCTCGTGGCGCGGCTCGTGCTGCCGGACCACGTACTTGGCCTCGGGGTAGGCGCCGGTGGCGTACTCGTACAGGTAGTCGCCGAGGTGGAGGACCGCGTCCAGGTCGGTGCGGGCCGCGAGGTGGCGGTACGCGGAGAAGTGGCCGGACTCCCAGTTGGCGCAGGAGACCACGCCGAAGCGGACGCCGGGTGCGGCGGAGTCGGCGGCGGGCGCGGTGCGGGTGCGGGCGGCCGGGGAGACGACGGCGCCCGCGGTGAAGCGGAACCAGTAGGCGGTGGCCGGGCGCAGGCCCCGGACGTCGGCCTTCACCGTGTGGTCGGAGGCGGCGCTCGCCGTGGTGGTGCCGGAGGCGACGACCCGGGCGAAGGCGCGGTCCTCGGCGAGCTCCCAGCCGACCTGGACGTCGGGGCCGAGGCCGGATCCGGGCACGGCCTCGGGAACGGGGGTGACGCGCGTCCAGAGCAGGACGCCGTCGGGCAGCGGGTCGCCGGAGGCGACGCCGTGGAGGAAGGCGGGCGCCCCGGTGTCCGCGAGCGCCGGGGCGGCCGCGCCCAGGAGGGCGGGCGCGACGGCGGCGGTGGCGGCGGCGGCCTTGACGACCGAGCGCCGGGTGGGGGCAGGGGATATGAAACGACTGGTCACGGGCAGTCAGATTACTGACGGGTACGCCCGAGGGGCAGGCGAATTCCGGAAGTTCGCCCACTCGTCGCCCGGAGGACGCCCGGGTCCCGTAACGCCCGGGTCCCGTACCGCCCGGACACGAACGCCCGGACGTGGGGGGGGGGGGGGGGGGGGGGGGGGGGGGGGGGGGGGGGGGGGGGGGGGGGGGGGGGGGGGGGGGGGGGGGGGGGGGGGGGGGGGGGGGGGGGG
>NZ_JBITXP010000023.1:0-117082 GCF_044544765.1 Streptomyces sp. NPDC053513 | reverse complement strand
CGCCCGGTTACATTCCGAACCCGGAAGCTAAGCCTTTCAGCGCCGATGGTACTGCAGGGGGGACCCTGTGGGAGAGTAGGACGCCGCCGAACAATCATTGTGGGAAAGCCCCGCACCTCATGGTGCGGGGCTTTTCTGCGTTTACGGCCCGGCCGGATCTCCCTTCGGGAGGAGATGACGCTGTCGCCGGGTTCAGAGGCGGCCGGCTGCCTTCAGGGCGAGATAGGCGTCCGCCAGGGCGGGAGCGAGGTTCTCGGGAGTGGCGTCGACGACCGTGACGCCGTGGCGCCGGAGCTGGTCCGCGGTGCGGGCGCGCTGGGACTGGGTCTGAGTGGCGGCCGCGGCCTCGTAGACGGCTTCGATCGTGCCGCGTCCCTCGGCCATGCGCGTGACACGGGGATCGGCGACGGAGGCCACCAGGACCGTGTGGCGCTGGGCGAGCTGAGGGAGGACCGGGAGGAGGCCCTCCTCGATCGGGGCGGTGTCGAGGCCGGTCAGGAGGACGATCAGTGAGCGGCGTGGAGCGCGTGCCAGGGCCGTCGCGGCGAGTCCTCGCGCGTCGGTCTCCACGAGTTCGGGTTCCAGCGGGGCGAGGGCGTTGACCACGGCAGGCAGGACGTCGCCGGCGGAGCGGCCCTGGACCTGGGCGCGGAGACGGCGGTCGTAGGCCAGGAGGTCCACGCGGTCGCCGGCGCGGGAGGCGAGCGCGGTGAGGAGGAGGGCCGCGTCCATGGAGGCGTCCAGGCGGGGGACGTCGCCGACGCGGCCGGCCGAGGTGCGGCCGGTGTCGAGGACGATCAGGATGTGCCGGTCGCGCTCGGGTCGCCAGGTGCGGACCGCGACGGCGGTCTGGCGGGCCGTGGCCCGCCAGTCGATCGAGCGGGTGTCGTCGCCGGGGACGTACTCGCGGAGGCTGTCGAACTCCGTGCCCTCGCCCCGGGTGAGCACGCTGGTGCGGCCGTCGAGCTCGCGGAGCCGGGCCAGGCGGGACGGCAGGTGCTTGCGGCTGGTGAAGGGCGGCAGGACGCGGACGGTCCAGGGGACCTCGTGGTGGCCCTGACGGGCGGCGAGGCCCAGGGGGCCGAACGAGCGGACGGTGATCCGTTCGGCGTGGCGGTCGCCGCGGCGGGTAGGGCGCAGGCTCGTGGTGAGTCGGCGGCGCTCGCCGGCGGGGACGGTCAACCGGCGGCGTGAGGAGGCCTGTTCGGTGCCGGGGAGCCAGCTGCTGGGCGGCCAGGCGTCACGGAGCAGGGCGCGGAGGCGGCGGCGGGACGGGTTGGTGACGGTGAGGTGGACCTCGGCACCGTCACCGAGTCGAACGGATGTATCACCACTTCGGGTGAATTGGAGCGTTCGTACTGGCGCCGCCAGAGCATAGTCGCACAGAATTGCGAGGGAGAGGGGCGCGTTCACCGCGAGCATCCCCGCCCAGCTGGGGGCGAGGATGCCGACGGGGAGCGATCCGAGGGCGGCGAGCAGCGCGGTTCGTCCGGTGAGGGCCATGGGGCGCCGTTCTCAGCGGGGGACGGGGACGTGGGCGAGGATCGAGTTGATGACGGAGTCGGGGGTGACCCCCTCCATCTCGGCCTCGGGCCGCAGGTGGATGCGATGACGCAGGGTGGGGAGAGCGAGGGCCTTCACATCGTCCGGGGTGACGTAGTCCCGGCCGGTGAGCCAGGCCCAGGCGCGGGCGGTGGAGAGCAGGGCGGTGGCGCCTCGGGGGGAGACCCCGAGCGTGAGCGAGGGGGATTCACGCGTGGCACGACAGATATCGACGACATAGCCGGCGATCTCGGCGGAGACCGAGACCTTGGCGACGGCGGCCCGGGCCGCTTCGAGCTCGGCGGGTCCTGCCACGGGGCGGACGCCGGCGGCCTTCAGGTCACGGGGGTCGAAGCCCTCGGCGTGACGGGTGAGGACGTGGATCTCGTCCGCCCGTGAGGGCAGAGGGACCGTCAGCTTGAGTAGGAAGCGGTCCAGTTGGGCCTCGGGAAGCGGATAGGTGCCCTCGTACTCGACGGGGTTCTGGGTCGCGGCGACCAGGAACGGCTCCGGGAGGGCGCGTGGCGTGCCGTCGACGGTGACCTGACGCTCCTCCATCGCCTCCAGGAGGGAGGACTGGGTCTTCGGGGGCGTGCGGTTGATCTCGTCGGCGAGCAGCAGGTTGGTGAAGACCGGGCCGGGCTGGAAGGAGAACTCGGCGGTGCGGGTGTCGTAGACCAGGGAGCCGGTGACGTCGCTGGGCATCAGGTCGGGGGTGAACTGGACGCGCTTGGTGTCGAGTTCGAGCGCCGCGGCCAGTGAGCGGACCAGGAGGGTCTTGGCGACTCCGGGGACGCCTTCGAGGAGGACGTGTCCCCGGCAGAGCAGGGCGACGACGAGACCGGTGACGGCGGGGTCCTGGCCGACCACGGCCTTCGCGATCTCGGTGCGCAGGGCCTCCAGGGAGGCGCGGGCGCTGTCCGAGTCCGTGGCGGTCTCGGGGGTCGGGGCGCTCATGAGGTGCGTACCTCTCTTTCGAGGGCGTCGAGTTGGTCCGCCAGGCGGATGAGGGTGGCGTCGTCGGCGGGAGCCGGGCCGAAGAGGAGGTTCCTGGGGGCCGCGGTCGTCTCGGGGAGACGGGCGGAGAGTGCGGGGAGGAGGCGGTCGGGGGAGTGGGCGTCCTGGACGGGGACGCCGAGCAGTGGGGCGAGCCGGGTGCGGGTCGCGGTGCGCAGGACGGAGGCGGCGCGGTCGCGGGCGTTCGCCTTGCGGTAGAGGCGGGCGCGACCCTCGGTGGCCTCGGAGGCGCGGAGGGCGACGGGGAGGCGCTCGGTGACCAGGGGGCCGAGGCGGCGGCCGCGCCAGAAGGCGGCCAGCAGGGCCGCGAGGGCGAGTTGGAGGGTGCCCCACAGCCAGCCGGAGGGGATGAGGGAGAGGAAGTTGCCCGTGGTGTCGCCGGCGGGTGCGTCGGTGGTGGCCGAGGTGTCGGAGAAGGAGGGGAGGTACCAGACGAGATGGGGCTGGGAGCCGAGGAGTTGCAGGGCCAGCGAGGCGTTGCCCCGTTGGTCGAGGCGGGAGTTGTAGAGGATGTCGGGCGAGCCGAGGAGGACGGTGTCGGTGGTGCCCGTGCCACTGCCGGTGCCGGGGAGGAGGAGCAGGGTGGGCAGGCCGTTGGACCGGTAGCAGGCCTCGGCGGAGGTGCCGGAGGAGGTCTCGTAGCGTTCGCCGCCGAGGTCGACGCTGCCGGCGCGGGTGGCGGCCGGCAGGGCGCAGCCGGGGGTGCGTTCCTCCACCGGGGTGCTCGGGGCGCTGGTGACGCCCGGGGCCAGGGTGCCGAGGGAGGCGCGGCCGGCGCCGACGAGGACCGTGCGGGTGGCGGAGCCGGTCATGGCCGAGTGAAGCGTGGACTGCTGAGTGCCCGTCAGCAGATCGGGGGCGGTGACCAGGAGGGTGGTTCCGGTGTCCGTGGCCGCCGTGGCCTCGGCCAGGGTGGTGGCGAGGGTGACGGTGACGCCGCGGGCCTTGAGGAGTTCGGCGACGGCGCGGCTGCCCTGCGGGTCGGCGGAGCGCGGGTCGAGGGCGTCGTGGGCGTCGGTGGACCGGACCGTCGCGAGGGCGAGGCCGCCGGTCAGGATCAGGGCGAGGACGAGGACCGCGCCGCGGACGCGGGTCCACACCTGGCGGGCGGAGGGGGCCGTCGAGGTGGTGCCGGTGACCGGGTGGCTCATGCGGGCGTCCCCGTGGAGGCGGTGTCGAGGGTCGGGCGGGTCCGTTCCAGGGCGGTGTCCAGTGCCTCGACGCGGCGGTACGCGGGCTCGTCGGCGGTGCGGCCGCCGTATGTGACGTCGTCGAAGGCGCGGGCCGCGAGGCGCAGGTCGTCCGCGTGGGAGGGGAGGGAGCGGCCGGCTTCGGCGGCGGCCTCGTCGGCGGTGCGGCCGGGGCGGGGTTCGAGGAGGGTGCGCTCCTCCAAGGAGCGGACGATGGCCCGCATCCGTTCCTGGACGGCTTCGTTCCAGCGGCCGGCGGAGGCGTGCCGGGCGGCGGCCGTCCGGTGGTCCCGGGCGGTGCGGGGGCCGTCGGTGAAGAGGGAGTCGCCGGTGGTGCCGGGTGCCCGGTTCGGGGTGCCGAGGCGCCACCAGAGGGCGGCGGCCAGGGCGGCCACCACCAGGACGATGACGACGAGGCCGAGGACGCCGCCCGGGGTGGCCCCCGAGGCGGCGCCGAAGAGGTCATCCAGCCACTCCCAGAAGCGGCTGAGGCCGCGCTGGAGGAGGTTCGGGTCGTTCTCGTGGTACTTCGGGTCGGACAGCTCCCGCTCCGCCGCCTCGCGGGCGGGGACGCGGGAGATGTCCACCGGTGTGTCGCCGTCGGCGCGCAGCCGTGCCGCTGCCGCGGCCGCTCCCCCCGTGAACGTCACCGCATCAGCCCCCGACGGTGTCGGTGCCCGGCGTGGGGCCGTAGCCGGGGAGGCCCGCGGCCCGGGCCAGTTCGAGGTCCAGGGCTTCGCGGCGGATGCGCTGGTCCACGTAGAGGAGGACGGTCACGCCGGCCGAGATCGGGTAGGTGATCGCGCTGGTGATCACGCCGCCGATGCCCGTGATGATCAGGAACGGCCAGCCGAACGTGGTGGTGGTGCCGGACAGCAGGCCGGAGAAGCCCCCGCCGTCGACCGCGATGCCGATGATGGTGAACGGAATCGCGATGATCATGGCGAAGAGGAAGATCAGCAGCTGTGTCAGCAGGGTGATGCCGAAGATCCGCCACCACGAGCCCTGCACCAGCTTCGCCGAGCGCTTCAGCGCCTGGGTGACGCCCCGGCGCTCCAGCATCAGGGCGGGGGAGGAGAGGCTGAAGCGGATCATCAGCCAGACGGCCGCCACCATGGCGCCGAGGCCGCCGAGGAAGGTCAGGGCCACGCCCGGGGCGCCGCCGATCAGGAGGCCGGGGAGCAGGCCGACGGTCACGATGCCGGCGGCCATCGCCGCGAGGAGCAGGGTCAGGCCGAGGAGCTGGAGCAGACGCGGGCGGGCCTCCTGCCAGGCGGAGCCCAGCGAGACCGGGCGGCCGAGGACCGCGCGGCTGATGATGACGGTCAGCAGGGCGGTGCTCACGAGCGAGGCCATCATCGTCACGAGGAGCGACGGGCCCAGGGCGATCAGGGAGGCCTGGGCCGAGTCGATGGACTGCTGCAGCTTCTCGGCGGGCGTGGCGTCCGCGTTGATCGCGGGGGGAGTCGGCACGAGGTAGCGCTGGGCCAGGATGTCGGCGATCTGGGAGATCACCGCGACCGTGACGGTGAGGGCGAGGACCGTGCGCCAGTAGGTGCGGAGGGTCTTCACCGCGCCGTCGAGGATCTCGCCCATGCCCATCGGACGCAGCGGGATGACTCCGGGCTTCGCGGCCGGGGGCCTGCCCCAGTGGACGTTCGGCGGCGGGGCTCCCCAGTTCTGGCCGGGGGCGGGCGGCGGGGTCCGATCGGTCGGCGGGGACCACTGGCCGGCGGGTGGCTGGTCCTTGGACCACTGGGCGGAGGAGCCGTTCGCCTCGGCCGAGGAGGGGGGCGCGGGGACCCCCGAGCCGTCCTGGCCGTCGGAGGGGGCGGATCCGGGCGAGGTCCAGCCCGGAGTGTCGTTCACGGTCGTCCACCTCGGAGGAATGGTCGCGGTGCCGGATCGGCGAACCGGCTCGGTCACGGCGGCCGACACCTGATACGGCGGCGGGCCGGGTGCCATCGTGCCACGCGGGGCCCGCCCATGGGCCGGAGCCTTGATCTCCTTCGTACCTTTGTCCGGACCGTCATTGTGCGAGCGGCAGGCGGCACACTGTGCGGATGCCCGATCAGGTCGCGCGAACCGCGCGCCGGCGGGCCGAGCGGGCCGCCCCTCCACGAGAGCGCGGTCCGGACAGGGGGAAGCGCTGTGGGACAGGTCACGGCAGGTAACGATTGGCTAGTGGGATGTTGTCCCAGCGCCTCATGAAAACGGCCCCCTCACCAGCGAGGTTCCGCCGATGAGAGGGCTGTGACATCCACCACTGACATCAGTCCCGGGCTTCGACCCCCGACGGGCCGATGTCGAGACTCCGCAGAGTGGCCGGCTGACGGAGCAATCCACCGAGCTGACCGATCGCGGCGATCACGTCCGGGTCGAGGGCTTCGGCGTAGATGTCAAGACCCGCGCACGGCGCGGGAGCGCGCCGCCTTTACGGCGGGGCCGCCACTGTCTTCGCCAGCGGCGGCCCCGCCCGGCGGCGCGCACGCCTGACAGCCCGGGTCGATGGGCGACCAAAGCAGGCCTCCAAGCACGGCAACCGTTACATGGCATGCGTAGCCACGAGCGCTGCCGAATGCGGCCAAGACGGGCGATCCCAAAGACGGCTGGCAGCGAGGGAGGGGTGATCCCTTGCGCATGGCCGGCCGACTGCCGGGCCTGAGGAGAGCGGGGCGCCGTACCCCCGCCGTCACGGATGACGGGAGCGTGAGGCGACCGCACCGCCGGGAAGGGGCGGGCGGGAGCAGCCGCTGCCGCGAAGTGGTGCCGGCCGGTGCGGTCGCTCCGCGTCGGTACCGGTCTCGCCGTGGCTGATGAGCGAGTCGTCTGGACACCAAGGCCTTGGGCACGCGGTGCTCGCCGCCCTGCCCTGATCCGGGAGGCAGGCCCCCGAAATCACGTGGCCCTCCCAGGGAGCGGGGCGCAGAATCCATCGGTGTGGGAACCGACATACATGGCTTCGTGGAGTGCCGTTCCACGTACCGCACGCTCGACGTCGAGGACGTGAGCGGCTGGCACGGTGCCATCTATCTGGACCTGCTGTACGGCGGGAGCGACTACGACGCCTTCGGTTGCCTGTTCGGTGTACGGAACCACGCGGGCTTCCGCCCCCTCGCCGCGGAGCGGGGGCTGCCTGAGGATGTCTCGGACGAGGCCCGGCGGGAGTACGAGGACTGGGGGCGGGACGCGCACCACGCGACGTGGATCGGGTGGGAAGAGCTGTCCCGGGTGGACTGGGACGAGCGGGCGGAGCGGGTGGACGATCGCGTCCACGAGTTCACGCGCGGGTCTTCCGGGGACTGGGTGCTGACCGGGAAGGGGTTCTGGGACCCCGACGACAGGCCGGAGGGGGACGAGTGGGTCCAAGACGGCCGACTCTTCCGGCGCGTGCGCATGAGCCGGCGGGATGCCGTGCCGGAGGGCGGCCAATGGGCTCCCGTGTGGGCGACGATGCGTGCCCTGGCCGACGTCCACGGCGATGAGCATGTCCGGCTTGTCGTCTGGTTCGACGGCTAGACGACGTAGCGCTTCAAGGCGCGCGCGACGGGTTCGCCGGTGCGGCGCGCGTACGCGGTGCGGGCCTTGACCTCGCGCAGGGTGGTGGGCCGCCAGCCGGGGCCTCCGCAGCAGCTCTTGTGGAAGCCGATCCCCGCGTGGAGAAGAACGGACAGCACTCGCCAGGCGTCCTTGTCCCGACGCCGGGGCGGCGCGAACGCCGAACCGGCGTGGATCATCGCTCGCGCACAGCGCGGACAGCGCCGCTCACGATCGGGACCGTGGAATTGCTTGTACGAGGCCCGGCACGGCAGGCACACGTAGGAGGTCTTGCCGTGGCTCATGGGGGCAGGTTAGGCGCTTGCGCGGCAGGGCTGCCAGGCAATTGCCTTGCTGACGTGGGTCAGCCGTCCCGAGTCGGTCGGATACTCGCTC
This sequence comes from Streptomyces sp. NPDC053513, assembly GCF_044544765.1. Lineage (NCBI taxonomy): Bacteria > Bacillati > Actinomycetota > Actinomycetes > Kitasatosporales > Streptomycetaceae > Streptomyces > Streptomyces sp. NPDC053513. The sequence continues at coordinate 109,400 of NZ_JBITXP010000023.1, read as the reverse complement.
GCGCCAGAATGGTTCGCCCCGTGCGCCAGCGGTAGGCACCTTTGCGGCGGCGGCGGCGTGGCGGCGGGCCGAAGAGACCGGCCCTCTCCATGGGCTACGCCGGGCGGTACACGGTACGGTTCTGCGCGACCACGGGGGACACGGGGGTGACATCCATGACTGACATCAACACCCACGAACACGGGCAGTCACCGACGGTGGATCAAGGACGTCACCGCAGGTCAGTGAGGTATCTCACCAGCCGCCTTAGGACTGATACGGAAATGGGATGATGTCGATATGAAGGGACGCGTTCTTGTCGTCGACGACGACACCGCACTGGCCGAGATGCTCGGCATCGTGCTGCGGGGTGAAGGGTTCGAGCCGTCGTTCGTCGCGGACGGTGACAAGGCGCTTGCCGCTTTCAGAGAGGCCAAGCCCGATCTGGTGCTGCTGGACCTGATGCTGCCCGGCAGGGACGGCATCGAGGTGTGCCGGCTCATCCGCGCCGAGTCCGGTGTGCCGATCGTCATGCTCACGGCCAAGAGCGACACCGTCGACGTGGTCGTGGGTCTGGAGTCCGGCGCCGACGACTACATCGTGAAGCCGTTCAAGCCGAAGGAGCTCGTCGCCCGTATCCGGGCGCGGCTGCGGAGGTCCGAGGAGCCGGCTCCCGAGCAGCTCACCATCGGCGATCTGGTCATCGACGTGGCCGGGCACTCCGTGAAGCGGGACGGGCAGTCCATCGCCCTGACCCCGCTGGAGTTCGACCTGCTGGTCGCGCTCGCGCGCAAGCCGTGGCAGGTGTTCACGCGCGAGGTGCTCCTGGAGCAGGTGTGGGGTTATCGGCACGCCGCCGACACCCGGCTGGTGAACGTGCACGTCCAGCGGCTGCGCTCGAAGGTCGAGAAGGACCCCGAGCGCCCGGAGATCGTGGTGACCGTCCGCGGTGTCGGCTACAAGGCGGGACCGAGCTGACATGAGCGGAGGCAGTGCTGCTCCGAAGCCCGGGGAGCCGGGAGTCCGTACGGGGCGGACTGCCGGACCGGGGCGGGGGGGCTCGCGATTCGGCCGTCTGTTGCGCGGCGGAGGGCTCCTCCGCAGCAGGCCGGTCCTCCGGCTCTTCGCGCGCTGGGTCCGCCGGCCGCTGCTGCCCGCCGTGCGGCTGTGGCGGCGGAACATCCAGCTGAGGATCGTCGCTGGCACCCTGTTCATGTCGCTCGGAGTGGTGCTGCTGCTCGGTCTCGTCGTCATCGGGCAGGTCCGCAACGGCCTGCTCGAGGCCAAGGAGAGGGCCGCCCAGAGCCAGGCCGCCGGAGGGTTCTCCGCCGCCCAGGACCGGGCGGCGACCACTCCCTCCGCGCCCGGCCAGCAGGACGGCGTGCGGACCGGGGCCTCGGTGAACTGGCGCTCCACGCTGGTCGAGCAGCTCGCCAGCGGCGGGCAGAGCGCGTTCAACGTGGTCGCGCTCTCCCTCGACAGCGGCGACACCGCGAGCCGGGGCGCCCGCGCCTCCGGCGAGGTCGACCCGACCACGAGCATCCCCGCCGACCTGAGGCACTGGGTCGCGCAGGGCACCGGCACCTTCCAGAAGTTCACGCGGATCCACTACACCAGCGGCAAGGCGTCCGAGCCGGGCCTGGTGATCGGCAAGCGGCTGAACGACGCCGACGGCGACCAGTACGAGCTGTACTACCTCTTCCCGCTGAGCCAGGAGGAGGACTCCCTCACCCTGGTCAAGGGCACCCTGGCGACCGCCGGGCTCTTCGTCGTCGTCCTGCTCGGCGCCATCGCCTGGCTCATGGTGCGCCAGGTCGTCACGCCCGTGCGGATGGCCGCCGGGATCGCCGAGCGGCTCTCGGCCGGCCGCCTCCAGGAACGCATGAAGGTCACCGGCGAGGACGACATCGCGCGCCTCGGCGAGGCCTTCAACAAGATGGCCTCCAACCTCCAGCTCAAGATCCAGCAGCTGGAGGAGCTGTCGCGGATGCAGCGGCGTTTCGTCTCCGACGTCTCGCACGAGCTGCGGACCCCGCTCACCACGGTCCGGATGGCCGCCGACGTCATCCACGAGGCCCGCGTCGACTTCGACCCGATCACCGCCCGCTCCGCCGAACTCCTCGGCGACCAGCTCGACCGCTTCGAGTCGCTGCTCTCCGACCTCCTGGAGATCAGCCGCTTCGACGCGGGTGCGGCCGCCCTGGAAGCCGAGCCGATAGACCTGCGCCAGGTCGTCCGCCGCGTCATCGGCGGCGCCGAGCCCCTCGCCGAGCGCAAGGGCACCCGGATCGTGGTCCTCGGCGACCAGCAGCCCGTGGTGGCCGAGGCGGACGCCCGCCGGGTCGAGCGGGTGCTGCGCAACCTCGTCGTCAACGCCGTCGAGCACGGCGAGGGCCGGGACGTGGTCGTGAAGCTGGCCGCCGCCGGCGGGGCCGTCGCCGTGGCCGTACGGGATTACGGCGTGGGCCTGAAGCCGGGCGAGGCGACCCGGGTCTTCAACCGGTTCTGGCGCGCCGACCCCGCACGCGCGCGCACCACCGGCGGCACGGGCCTCGGCCTGTCGATCGCCGTGGAGGACGCGCGGCTGCACGGCGGCTGGCTCCAGGCCTGGGGCGAGCCCGGGGGCGGTTCGCAGTTCCGGCTCACCCTGCCGCGTACCGCGGACGAGCCGCTGCGGGGGTCCCCGATCCCGCTGGAGCCCGAGGACTCCCGGCGCAACCGCGAGCAGGCCGCCGGGCGCGACCGGGAGAGCGGCCGGCTCACCGCCGTGCCCGCGCAGCCCGCCGGCGACCGGTCGGCGCTCGCCGTACCGCCGAGGCTGCCGGGGCCGCCGCGGGCGACCGTCGACCCGACGGCGCTGCCCGGCAGCGGCGCACGGGTCGTGGCGCGGACGACGACGGACGGCAACGGCGGGACGGGCCCGGCGACGGCCGGGGGGAACGGGCATCCGGAGCGGGAGGACGGGACACGTGGGCGCTGACTCCCGAGTGGAGCACGCGGGGCGGGGACGGAGTGCACGCGCGGTGGTCCTCGCCGCGTGCGGCGGACTTCTGGTGACCGGGTGCGCGACGATGCCCGACAGCGGGGACGTGCAGCCGGTGCGGGGCGCCGACACGGGCGACTCGCAGGTGCGCGTCTATGCCGTCGCCCCCCGGGAGAACGCGGACCCGGACGAGATCGTCGACGGCTTCCTGGAAGCCATGACGAGTGACGACCCCGGCTTCGCCACCGCCCGCAAGTACCTCACGAAGAAGGCCGCGCAGAGCTGGAAGCCGGAGGAGAGCATCACCGTGCTCACCACCGCGCCCGACCGCGAGCAGGCCGACCGCAACGCCGACCCCGAGAACCAGGGGCGTGCCTTCCCGCTCTCCGGCCGCAAGATCGCGACCGTGGACGCCCGCCACGCCTACCAGCCGAACAGCCCCACCGAGTACCTGCAGTCGATCCACGTCGTGCAGCAGCCGTCGGCGAACGGCAAGGGCAAGGAGTGGCGCATCGACGGCCTCCCGCCCGGGCTGGTCCTCGGCGAGGCCGACTTCCTCCGCAACTACCGCTCGGTCAACAAGTACTACTTCGCCTCCGGGGAGGACCAGGTCGTCGCCGACCCCGTCTACATCCGGCAGCGGCAGGACCCCGTCACCCGGATGGATCCGGTGACGCAGACGGTGAAGGCGCTGCTCGAGGGCCCGACGAACTGGCTGAAGCCCGCCGTCGACTCGCAGTTCCCCTCCGGTACGGAGCTGAAGGCCGGTGTCACCACCCTGACCACGGACGACCAGTCCACGCTGAGGGTGCCGCTCAACCACAAGGCGGACCGGGCCGGTGGCGAGGCGTGCCGGCGGATGGCGGCGCAGCTGCTGTTCACGCTGGGCGACCTGACCTCCGTACGGGTCGAGCAGGTGGAGCTGCTGGGTTCGGGCGGGCAGTCGCTGTGCCGGCTGGGCAAGGGGCAGGCGCTCGAGTTCGCGGCGGTGGGGAACACCGACCGCGAGGAGCACCCGTACTTCGTCGACGAGCACGACAAGCTGATGATGCTCCTGGTCGGGGACAAGCAGGCGGACGCGCCGGTCGAGGTGCCGGGGCCGTTCGGCAAGGGCACGGTGCCGCTCCGTTCGGTCGCCGTCGACCGGGGTGAGACCCGGGCCGCCGGGGTCGGGAAGAGCGGCCGTGAGCTGTTCGTCTCCTCCATCACCACGGAGCAGGACCCGCTGCCGCCCGTCCTCGCCAGCAGGGCCGCCCGGCCGGCCGACCGGTTGTCCGCGCCCAGCTGGGACGGCAGGGGCGATCTGTGGGTCGCCGACCGGGACCCCGCCGCGCCGCAGCTGTGGATGGTGCCGGACGGCACCGGGCACCCGGTCAAGGTCCGCACGCCGTGGCTCGGGGACGACGCCCGCATCGAGTCCCTGCGGGTCTCCGCCGACGGCGTACGGATCGCGCTGGTGGTCACGCGGGGCGAGCACACGACCCTGCAGATCGGCCGGATCCAGCGGCAGACGACGGGCGAGGAGCCGGTCGTCTCCGTCCTGGACCTGCAGCCCGCCGCGCCCCGGATGGAGTCGGTCACGGCCGTCTCCTGGGCCGGCCCCAGCCGTCTCGTCGTGGTCGGCAAGGAGGCGGGCGGCGTCCAGCAGATCCGCTACCTCCAGACCGACGGCTCGACCTCGGCGACCTCGGTGCTGCCCGGCCTGAACGGGGTTACCTCGGTGACCGCCCCGCACAAGGACACGGCGCCGGTGGTGGCCGACTCCGGCGACGACGGGATCGTGCGGCTCGCGCCGGGGACGAACTGGCGGCCGGTGATCAAGAAGGGGTTCTCGCCGGTCTACCCCGGCTAGGCCGGGGCCGGTCCCGGGACGTACCTGACGTACTCGGGGTTCCGCGGGCGGTTTTCCACAGGGGTGGCCGGGAGGGGGCCGGAGGCGCACAGTGGAGCCATGCGGGGGTGGTGGCGCGAGATCGCCGGGCTGGTGCTGCCGGTCGCCTGCGGAGGCTGCGGCAGACCGCGGACGGAGCTGTGCGCGGCCTGCGCGCACGCGCTCGCCGGGGCGCCGCCGCGCAGGGTGAGGCCCTCGCCGGAGCCCGCCGGGCTGCCCGTGGTCCACGCCGCCGCGCCGTACGCCGACGCCGTACGGGAGCTGCTCCTCGCCCACAAGGAGCGCGGGGCCCTCGCGCTCGCCGGGCCCCTGGGCGGCGCCCTCGCCGGGGCCGTGGCGGCCGCTGCCCCGACCGGGACGGCGGGGTCCGCGGACGGACCGCTGCTCCTCGTGCCCGTACCCTCCTCGCGGCGTTCCGTACGGGCGCGTGGCCACGATCCGACGCGGCGGATCGCGCTGGCCGCGGCGGCCCGGCTGCGGCGGTCGGGGAGGCCGGCGCGGGTCGTGCCCGTGCTCCGGCAGCGGCGGTACGTGGCGGATCAGGCCGGGCTCGGGGCGCGCGGGCGCCTCGCCAACCTGTCGGGGGCGCTGGAGGTCGTGCCGGGCGGGACGCGGCTCCTGACGGCGGGGCGGGTGGTCCTCGTGGACGACCTGATGACCACCGGCGCCTCGCTCGCGGAAGCGGCCCGCGCCCTCGGAGCCGTACACCTTCCGTTCATTCCTGGAATACCGCACGGTTTACCGACCGGTTCGGCGCAGCGCGGAATCGAACAGCGGGTAGCGGCTGTGATCGCATCCTCTCCCGCTTCGTTCGAAATAAACCGGAACTCGTCGGAAACTTCGATCGTTGCAGGTGGTGAGAGGTGAAAGCACCCGTACGGAGGTATGTCGCGGTAGCGGGTGCCGACACCCGTCCGAAGGGGCTATGTTCGGTTGTGAGGAATGGCGAATGCCATCGCCTCGGCGAATACATGGTTGCGCCTACAGGACAGGAGTTCAGGGCGAATTAACCTCTTGTCGATGGGGTGGAGATCTTGTCGACTGGGCAGGAGGAGAGGCGAAGTCGCCAAGTCCGAGCTCCGGTGACACCACCGGAGTCTGGTGCAAAGGGAGATGCCCGGCGGCCAAGGAGCCGACCAGGGCGATCCGGGAACGGAGTTCTGCGTGGACATCGTCGTCAAGGGCCGCAAGACCGAGGTGCCCGAGCGGTTCCGCAAGCACGTGGCCGAGAAGCTGAAGCTGGAGAAGATCCAGAAGCTCGACGGCAAGGTGATCAGCCTCGACGTCGAGGTGTCCAAGGAGCACAACCCGCGGCAGGCCGACCGGTCCGACCGCGTGGAGATCACCCTCCACTCCCGAGGCCCGGTGATCCGGGCGGAAGCGGCGGCAGGCGACCCGTACGCAGCGCTCGACCTCGCCAGCGACAAGCTCGAGGCACGACTGCGCAAGCAGCACGACAAGCGATACACCCGGCGTGGCAGCGGCCGGCTTTCCGCGGCGGAGGTCGGGGACGTGGTGCCCGGCGCCGCCAAGCTCAACGGAGACGGCCAACTGGCCGTCGACGAGACCGAGAAGGTGCCCACCACGATGATGGGATCCATCGAGGTCCAGGGCGAGGGCCCGCTCGTGGTCCGCGAGAAGACCCACCGGGCCGCACCGATGACGCTCGACCAGGCGCTCTACGAGATGGAGCTGGTCGGGCACGACTTCTACCTCTTCGTCGACTCCGACACCAAGCAGCCGAGCGTCGTCTACCGGCGACACGCCTACGACTACGGCGTCATCCACCTGGAGAGCGACCCGCTCGCCGAGGGCGGCGGCGCCGGTGGTGCGCTCGGCGGCTGATCCGCCGCACCGCACCGCCTCCGAACAGGTGTCCCTCTCGGTGCCCCTGGAGCGCAATGCGCGCCCCCAGGGGCACCCCCGTGCGCCCGCGGAGCACCCCCGCCGTCGCCCGGGCATGAAATCATGGCGTGCACGCCAACCGGTGCCGTTCGAGTACGGGTTGGAGGACCGGAAACGAATTCAGGCCACGGCCTTCAGGGGGAGGAACGATGGCGGACAGCTTCGGGCCGGTGCTCAGCGAGCGCGAGCACGGTGGTGCGGTCCCGGAGGGATCGGAATCGGACAGCGGGGCATTCCGCAAGGAGCCGATCCGGGTTCTCGTCGTGGACGACCATGCCCTCTTCCGCCGCGGACTCGAGATCGTCCTCGCGCAGGAAGAGGACATCCAGGTCGTCGGCGAGGCCGGGGACGGTGCCGAGGCCGTCGACAAGGCCGCCGATCTGCTCCCCGACATCGTCCTGATGGACGTACGGATGCCCCGGCGCGGCGGCATCGAGGCGTGCACCTCCATCAAGGAGGTGGCCCCCAGCGCGAAGATCATCATGCTGACGATCAGCGACGAGGAGGCCGACCTCTACGAGGCGATCAAGGCGGGGGCCACGGGCTACCTCCTCAAGGAGATCTCCACCGACGAGGTCGCCACCGCGATCCGCGCGGTCGCCGACGGACAGTCGCAGATCAGCCCGTCGATGGCGTCCAAGCTCCTCACCGAGTTCAAGTCGATGATCCAGCGCACCGACGAGCGCCGGCTCGTGCCCGCGCCCCGGCTGACCGACCGCGAGCTGGAGGTCCTCAAGCTCGTCGCGACCGGCATGAACAACCGGGACATCGCCAAGGAGCTGTTCATCTCCGAGAACACGGTGAAGAACCACGTCCGGAACATCCTGGAGAAGCTGCAGCTGCACTCCCGGATGGAGGCCGTGGTGTACGCCATGCGGGAGAAGATCCTCGAGATCCGCTGAGGCTCCGCCCGCGGGACGCCCCTGCCGGGGGTCCGGGGGTCGTCCCCCGGGGGAATGCAGTGCCATGCGGGAGAAGATCCTCGAGATCCGCTGAGGCTCCGCCCGCAGGACGCCCCTGCTGGGGTCCGGGGGTCGTCCCCCCCGGGGGGATGCAGTGCCACGCGGGAGGAGATCCGCCGAGGCCGGGCCGAGCCTCAGGCGAGGGCCTTGAGCAGCTCGGGCAGCAGCTCCGGGCGGTCCATCCGCTCCACCGTCACCGCGTCGCAGCCCACCCACTCGGCCGCCTCGCGCAGGGCCCGTGCCACCGCCGGCACGGCCTTCGGACCGTCGAGCGTCACCTGTCGGGCGACGAGCGTCCGGCCCTCCCGCGCCGGGTCCACCCGGCCGACGAGACGGCCCCCGGCGAGCACCGGCATCGCGAAGTAGCCGTGGATCCGCTTCTGCTTCGGCACGTACGCCTCCAGACGGTGCGTGAAGCCGAAGATCCGCTCCGTGCGCGCCCGCTCCCAGATCAGCGAGTCGAAGGGCGAGAGCAGCGTCGTGCGGTGCCGGCCGCGCGGCTCGGCGGCGAGCGCCGCCGGATCCGCCCAGGCGGGCTTCCCCCAGCCCGCCACCGTCACCGGCACCAGCCCCGAGGCCTCGACCACGGCGTCGAACTGCTCGCCCTTGATCCGGTGGTAGTCCGCGATGTCCGCGCGCGTGCCCACGCCGAGGGCCTCGCCCGCCTGCCGCACCAGGCGCCGCACGCACTCGGCGTCGTCCAGCTCGTCGTGGAGCAGCTCCTGCGGGATCGCCCGCTCCGCCAGGTCGTAGACGCGCTTCCAACCGCGTCGCTGGGTGACCACGACCTCGCCGTACATCAGGGCCCGCTCGACGGCGATCTTGCTGTCGGACCAGTCCCACCACTCGCCCTTGTTCTTCGCGCCGCCCAGCTCGGTCGCCGTCAGCGGGCCCTGGTCCCGCAGCTGTTCGATCACCTTCTCGTACGCCCCGGGCGACAGCTCGTGCCCCCAGTGCGGCCGGTCGCGGTAGGCGCGCCGGCGGAAGGCGAAGTGCGGCCACTCCTCGACGGGCAGGATGCAGGCGGCGTGCGACCAGTACTCGAAGGCGTGAGCCCCCGTCCAGTACGCCTCCTCCACGGTCGTGCGGCCCACGGCGCCCAGCCGCGCGTACGGGATGAGCTCGTGGGAGCGGGCGAGGACGGAGATGGTGTCGAGCTGGACCTGGCCGAGCGAGCGCAGGACCCCGCGCACCCCGGCCCTGCGGTCGGGCGCGCCCAGGAAGCCCTGGGCGCGCAGGGCGATCCTGCGGGCTTCGTCGGCGGACAGTTCGGCGGCGGGGCGCGGCGCAGTCGTCATGGACCGCACCCTAGGCCCCGGCACCGACAGTCACGCCGCCTCCGCCGGACGCTCGGGCGCCGGGAGGTACGGCAGGGGGCTCGGCAGGCCGAAGTCGGAGGGGAGCAGGGCGCCGATCCAGCTGTCGCGGAGGGTGCCCTTGTTGGCCAGGGCCGCGCGCTGCACGCCCTCGACGACGAAGCCGACCCGCTCGGCCACCGCGCGCGAGCCGGCGTTGCCGACTTCGGCGCGCCAGATCAGGCGGGTGCAGCCGAGGCCGGTGAAGGCCCAGTGGGCCACGGCGCGGACGATCTCCGTCATGTGGCCGGCGCCGCGGTGCTCCTCGGCCAGCCAGTAGCCGACCTCCCAGACGCCCGCGCCGCGACTGCTCAGACCGACCGAGGCGAGCAGCGGGCCGCCCTCCACGGGTTCGGCGGCGAAGGTGTACTCGGTGTCCTCGCGCCAGCCGTCGGGGACGAGGCGCTGGACGAAGAACTCCGCGTCCTCGCGCTTGTACGGGGAGGGGACGGTCGTCCAGCGCTGGATGCCGGGGTCCTGGCAGATGGCGTACACGGTGTCGACGTCCTCGGGGACGAAGGTCCGCAGGCGCAGCCGGTCGGTGGTGAGGGTGATGGGATCCATGCCGGGATTGTGGTGACCCCGGGGGCCGGAAGCGAACACTTTTCGGGTGGGGCGGCACCTTCCGCCCACCTCGTGCGTTCTCTTTACGAGCGGACGTACGGCTCCGGCACTGCGGGCCTCCCTGTGCGAGGGCGGTCTCGCTTACGATGGCCGTTGCGGTGGGGACCACCTGCCGTGCCCGCGCTCGCGTCCATCACAAGACCCAGTGCCAGGCCCGACCGGCAAGGAGACCAGCCTCAGTGTCCGTCTTCAACAAGCTCATGCGTGCAGGCGAAGGCAAGATCCTGCGCAAACTGCACCGCATCGCGGACCAGGTCAACTCCATCGAAGAGGACTTCGTCAACCTCTCCGACGCCGACCTGCGGGCGCTCACCGAGGAGTACAAGCAGCGGTACGCCGACGGCGAGAGCCTCGACGACCTGATGCCCGAGGCCTTCGCGACCGTCCGCGAGGCCGCCAAGCGCGTCCTCGGCCAGCGCCACTACGACGTCCAGCTGATGGGCGGCGCCGCTCTCCACCTCGGCTACGTCGCCGAGATGAAGACCGGTGAGGGCAAGACCCTCGTCGGTACCCTCCCGGCGTACCTCAACGCGCTCTCCGGCAAGGGCGTCCACCTGATCACGGTCAACGACTACCTGGCCGAGCGCGACTCCGAGCTCATGGGCCGGGTGCACAAGTTCCTCGGCCTGACCGTCGGCTGCATCCTGGCGAACATGACGCCGGCCCAGCGCCGCGAGCAGTACAACTGCGACATCACGTACGGCACGAACAACGAGTTCGGCTTCGACTACCTGCGCGACAACATGGCGTGGTCCAAGGACGAGCTCGTCCAGCGCGGCCACAACTACGCCTGCGTCGACGAGGTCGACTCCATCCTCGTCGACGAGGCCCGTACGCCGCTGATCATCTCCGGCCCGGCCGACCAGGCGACCAAGTGGTACGGCGACTTCGCCAAGCTGGTCACCCGACTGAGCAAGGGCGAGCCCGGCAACCCGCTCAAGGGCATCGAGGAGACCGGCGACTACGAGGTCGACGAGAAGAAGCGCACCGTCGCCATCCACGAGGCGGGCGTCGCCAAGGTCGAGGACTGGCTGGGCATCGACAACCTCTACGAGTCGGTGAACACGCCGCTCGTCGGTTACCTGAACAACGCCATCAAGGCGAAGGAACTGTTCAAGAAGGACAAGGACTACGTCGTCATGGACGGCGAAGTCATGATCGTCGACGAGCACACCGGCCGTATCCTCGCCGGCCGCCGCTACAACGAGGGCATGCACCAGGCGATCGAGGCGAAGGAGGGGGTGCAGATCAAGGACGAGAACCAGACGCTCGCCACGATCACCCTCCAGAACTTCTTCCGCCTCTACGACAAGCTCTCCGGCATGACCGGCACGGCCATGACCGAGGCGGCCGAGTTCCACCAGATCTACAAGCTCGGCGTCGTCCCGATCCCGACGAACAAGCCGATGCAGCGCAAGGACCAGTCCGACCTGATCTACCGGACCGAGGTCGCCAAGTTCGCCGCCGTCGTCGACGACATCGCGGAGAAGCACGAGAAGGGCCAGCCGGTCCTCGTCGGCACGACCTCCGTCGAGAAGTCCGAGTACCTCTCGCAGCAGCTCGCCAAGCGCGGCATCCCGCACGAGGTCCTCAACGCCAAGCACCACGAGCGCGAGGCCAGCATCGTCGCCCAGGCCGGTCGCCGCGGCGCCGTCACCGTTGCCACCAACATGGCCGGCCGCGGTACGGACATCAAGCTCGGCGGCAACCCGGACGACCTCGCCGAGGCCGAGCTGCGCCAGGCGGGCCTGGACCCGGTCGAGCACGTCGAGGAGTGGGCCGCGGCCCTGCCCGGGGCCCTGGAGCGCGCCGAGAAGGCCGTGAAGGCGGAGTTCGAGGAGGTCAAGGAGCTCGGCGGGCTGTACGTCCTCGGTACCGAGCGCCACGAGTCCCGCCGTATCGACAACCAGCTGCGCGGTCGCTCCGGCCGTCAGGGCGACCCCGGCGAGTCCCGCTTCTACCTCTCGCTCGGCGACGACCTGATGCGCCTCTTCAAGGCGCAGATGGTCGAGCGCGTGATGGCCATGGCCAACGTGCCGGACGACGTGCCGATCGAGAACAAGATGGTCACCCGCGCCATCGCCTCCGCCCAGTCCCAGGTCGAGACCCAGAACTTCGAGACGCGCAAGAACGTCCTGAAGTACGACGAGGTCCTCAACCGGCAGCGCGAGGTCATCTACGGCGAGCGCCGCCGCGTCCTGGAGGGCGAGGACCTGCACGAGCAGATCAAGCACTTCATGGACGACACGATCGACGACTACATCCGCCAGGAGACCGCCGAGGGCTTCGCGGAGGAGTGGGACCTCGACCGTCTGTGGAACGCCTTCAGGCAGCTCTACCCGGTGAAGGTCACCGTGGAGGAGCTGGAGGACGCGGCCGGGGACCGGGCGGGCATCACCGCCGAGTTCATCGCCGAGTCCATCAAGGACGACATCCACGAGCAGTACGAGGCGCGCGAGAAGCAGCTCGGCTCGGACATCATGCGCGAGCTGGAGCGGCGCGTGGTCCTCTCCGTCCTCGACCGCAAGTGGCGCGAGCACCTCTACGAGATGGACTACCTCCAGGAGGGCATCGGCCTGCGCGCCATGGCGCAGAAGGACCCGCTGGTCGAGTACCAGCGCGAGGGCTTCGACATGTTCACCGCCATGATGGAGGGCATCAAGGAGGAGTCCGTCGGCTACCTGTTCAACCTGGAGGTCCAGGTCGAGCAGCAGGTCGAGGAGGTCCCGGTGCAGGCGTCCGCTCCCTCGCTCGCCAAGGAGGACGCGCCCGCCGCGGCAGCGGCTCGTGGCACCGTGGCCGGTGCCGGGCGTCCGGAGATCCGCGCCAAGGGGCTCGACGCCCCGCAGCGGCCGGACCGGCTGCACTTCTCCGCGCCCACCGTGGACGGGGAGGGCGGTGTCATCGAGGGCGACTTCGCCTCCGACGACGTGGAGGGCGACGGGATGACCCGGGCCGAGCGTCGCAAGGCGCAGAAGAACGCGGGCGGCGGGCGTCGCCGCAAGAAGTGACGCGTCTGAAGTGATGTGACGGGAGGGGTCGGTCGCCTGGTGGCGATCGGCCCCTTTGTCATGGGCGGGGTGCTTTCGGCGGGCGTGCCGACGGGGTTCCGACGGGTGTGCAGGTGGGGCTTCGGTGGGCGCGCCGACGGGGTTCCGGGGGGTGTGCGCCGGTGGTCTTCGTCAGGCGTGTCGGGGCGTCAGGCCGAGGCCGTCCAGTTCCACGGCCGCGCAGCGCCAGCGCTGGTCCTCGCCGCGTTCCAGACGGAACGCCATGGCCCGTACCCGGGCGCCGGTGGCGATCGTCGCGAAGGCCTCGACGACGGCCTGCGGGGAGTGCACCTGGACCGAGCAGCGGCGCAGGACCGGACGGGGGCCGAGCGAGCGCAGGGGGGTCTCGGGGGCGAGCCGGACGAGCTGCTCGTACGCGACGCCGACGGTGTGGCCGAGCATCCAGTGGACGGGCCGCTCCCCGCTCAGCACGGCGAGCAGGCGCTCGGCGAAGACGGTGTGCGAGGGAAGCGCCCGGGGTGCGGTGCGGGAGGGGCCGCCCTGCGCGGGCGTACGGGGGCGGGATCCGGCGGCGCCGCGCGGCCGGGATCCGGCGGAACCGCGCGGGCGCGTGCCGGCCGGGCCGCCGGGGGCCGTGCGGGGGCGGGGGAGCGGGGAGGGCGTGGCGGTGAGCGTGGTGTTCATGGCGGTCCCCTGTCGCTGCGTAACCGAGTGATACCAGTCGGTAACTTCCGTTGGGGATCTTGTACGGCCGGACTCCGGGGTCCCGCAAGGACGCCGCCGCGGCGGCGCGGTCCCGGAAACGGATCACCTATCAGGGTGACGCGGTCGGAAATCGGCTCTCCGGCGCCTCGGCGGACGGCCCTCCGCGGTGGACGGGCGAGGATCCGGGCCCGCCACCCCGAAGGGGGACTCCGCACGTATCCTGAGGGCCTCTCCGTCTACGAAAGCGGCCTGCCATGCGCGTCTACATCCCCCTGACCCTCCCCGGTCTCGCACAGGCGCACAAGACGGGCGAGCTGGGCCCCGGCCCCCTGACCGCCTACGCCGTCACCCCCGCGCTGCGCGAGTGGTACGTCTCCGACGACATCGAGGAGCTGGAGTACGCGGCGCTCAACCGGGCCGCCTCCGCCTCCCTGCGGCTCCTCGCCGGCGACCCCGAGGCGCCCCGACGCCGGATCGTCGTCGCCGTCGACGTGGCCGACAAGGACGCGACCGTCGACCCCGACCGCGGGCTCGACGGCGGCTCCATCGGCGAGGTCCGCATCGCCGGAGCCGTGCCGCTGGCCAAGGCCGCGGCCGTGCACGCCGACGCGGACGACGCCGAGGCGGACGTCACGGCGGCGGCGGGCGCGCTGGGCGCGGCGGACCAGGGCGACGACGACGCCCAGTTCGTCGTGGACGGGGCCGAGGACCACGAACTGCTGTGGTTCGGCGTGCAGGAGATCCCCGCGCTGCTGGGCTGACGCCCGTCCGTCGGCCGTGTCGGTGGGGCCGGGTACCGTCTCTCCATGGGGAAGCACGGAAAACACCTGGTCTGGGACTGGAACGGCACGCTGCTCGACGACATCGACGCGGTGATCGGCGCGACGAACGCGGCCTTCGCCGAGCTCGGGCTCGCGTCCATCACGCTGGAGCGGTACCGCGAGCTGTACACGGTGCCGGTGCCGAAGTTCTACGAGCGGCTGATGGGGCGGCTGCCGACGGACGAGGAGTGGACCGTCATGGACGGGGCCTTCCACCGGCACTACTGGGTGCGCGCCGAGGCGTGCGGGCTCACCGCCGGGGCGGCGGAGCTGCTCGCGGCGCGGCAGGCGGCCGGGGCCACGCAGTCGCTGTTGTCGCTCGCGCCGCACGCGGATCTCGTGCCTCTCGTGCGGCGGTACGGGATCGCGGAGCGGTTCGTCCGTGTGGACGGGCGGCCCGACACCTCGACCGACGGGAAGTCCGGGCACATGGTGCGGCATCTGGCCGCGCTTGCCGTCCCGGCCGAGCGTGTCGTCGTCATCGGGGACGCGGCTGATGACGCGGTGGCGGCGGCGCATGTGGGGGCGCGGGCGGTGCTTTACACCGGGGGGTCGCACAGTCGGGCTTCGCTGGCGCGGGTGGGGGTGCCGGTGGTGGACTCCCTGGAGGAGGCGGTCGCTGTCGCGGAGGAGCTGGTCTAGGGGCCTTGCCCCTGCGGGCCCTGCCTCTGTGGGCCTTGTCCCTGTGGGCCTTGCCCCTGCGGGGCGGGGCTTCTGGGGCTGCGCCCCGCGAGCGGTTTCTGCCCGGTGGTGGGCGGGCGAGGGTCGGTCGGGTGCGACCCGGTGGGTGGTTTGTGCCCACCCGTTCCGCCCCGGCGGAACGCATGCCCACAAACCACCGTGGCCAGGCTCGGCGGGCGTGCCCGCGAACCACCGGGCAGGGCTCGGCGGGGGCTCGCCCACAAACACCGGGCAGGGCTCGGTGGGCGTGCCCGCGAGTCGTCGGGGTCGGGGGTGTCAGCCCTTCGTGCGGAGGATCTTCAGGAATTCGCGCATCCAGGTGGGGTGGTCCGGCCAGGCCCGGGAGGAGACCAGGAGGCCGTCGACCACGGCCGCGCTGTCCTGGAACGTCGCCCCGGCCGTCTGCATGTCGAGTTCCAGGGCCGGGTAGGCCGTGACGCGGCGGCCCTCCAGGCTGCCGACCGCGGCCGTCAGGAGCGGGCCGTGGCAGATCTGGGCCACCGGCTTGTCGGAGTCGAAGAAGGCCTTGAGGATCTTGCGGAGCTCCGGATCGTTGCGCAGGTACTCCGGAGCCCGGCCGCCCGGGATCACCACCGCCACGTAATCGCCCGGGTCGACCTCCGAGAAGGCGAGGTCGGCGGGCCAGGTGTAGCCCGGCTTCTCCGTGTACGTGTCGTACCCGGGCTCGAAGTCGTGGACGACGAAGCGGAGCTGCTTGCGGGCGGGGGCGGCGATGTCGACCTCGTAGCCCTCCTCGAGGAGGCGCTGGTAGGGGTACATCACCTCCAGCGACTCCGCAGCGTCCCCGGTCACGATCAGGATCTTCGCCATGGCTCTCCCAGATCACGGATGGTCGGTCTGTCGTGCTGTGCCCATGCTCGCGCACACGCTGCCCCCGGCGGGGTGGTTTGCCAAGAGGACGCGTGTCGCTGTCCATATCGTCAAACTTCCCCCGCTCTTTTGTACGCATACGGCTCATGACGGTTCGGGGGTCATGAGCGATAGGCTTTTGCCGTGATCAGCGCGATACGCCGTGGGGGCAGCGAAGCCCCCGGCTGCCGCCCGGTCCGCGACAGCGGCCGGGCCGACCGTGCGTTCGCCGATCCTCTCCGCCCGGGCGCGCCGCTCTTCGTGGCCGATAACGACCCGGGCATCTCTCATCCGGGCATAACGTCGACTTCGACCGGAATCACCGCGTCGAGGCGAGTCGTGCCCTTCCTTCCACCGACGTCACGCAACGGCGCGCGACCAGGAGTCAGAGGACATGCAGACCAAGCTGGACGAAGCAAAGGCCGAGCTGCTCGAGAGGGCCGCTCGGGTAGCTGAGCACAGCCCTGTCGGGGGGCGACTTCCCACGGGCCCGGAGGGCGCGGAGACGCGACCGGACCAGGACACCGTGCTCGACTACCTCCAGCGCTACTACCTGCACACCGCGCCCGAGGACCTCGCCGACCGCGACCCGGTCGACGTGTTCGGTGCCGCGCTCTCTCACTACCGGCTCGCGGAGAACCGCCCGCAGGGCACCGCGAACGTGCGCGTCCACACCCCGACGGTGGAGGAGAACGGCTGGACCAGCAGCCACTCCGTCGTCGAGGTCGTCACCGACGACATGCCCTTCCTCGTCGACTCGGTCACCAACGAGCTGTCCCGCCAGGGCCGCGGCATCCACGTCGTGATCCACCCGCAGGTCCTCGTCCGCCGTGACGTGACCGGCAAGCTCATCGAGGTCCTGTCGGCCCAGATCCACGGCGAGCTGCCGCACGACGCGCTCACCGAGTCCTGGATCCACGTCGAGATCGACCGCGAGACCGACAAGGCCGACCTCAAGCAGATCACCAACGACCTGCTGCGCGTCCTGTCCGACGTCCGCGAGACGGTCGAGGACTGGGACAAGATGCGCGACGCCGCCCTGCGCATCGCCGACGGCCTCCCGGCCGAGCCCACCGCCTCCGACCTGCGGCCCACCGAGGTCGAAGAGGCCCAGGAGCTGCTGCGCTGGCTCGCCGACGACCACTTCACCTTCCTCGGCTACCGCGAGTACGAGCTGGTCGACGGCGACGCCCTGTCCGCCGTGCCCGGCACCGGCCTCGGCATCCTGCGCTCCGACCCGCAGCACGGCGCCGACGACCAGGGCCACCACGCCCACCCCGTCTCGCCCTCCTTCAGCCGGCTGCCCGCCGACGCCCGCGCCAAGGCGCGCGAGCACAAGCTGCTGATCCTGACGAAGGCCAACAGCCGGGCGACCGTGCACCGCCCCTCGTACCTCGACTACATCGGCGTGAAGAAGTTCGACGCCCAGGGCAACGTCATCGGCGAGCGCCGCTTCCTCGGCCTCTTCTCGTCCGCCGCCTACACCGAGTCCGTCCGCCGGGTCCCCGTCGTCAAGCGCAAGGTCCAGGAGGTCCTGGAGGGCGCAGGCTTCTCGCCGAACAGCCACGACGGCCGCGACCTGCTCCAGATCCTGGAGACCTACCCGCGCGACGAGCTCTTCCAGACCCCGGCCGACCAGCTGCAGTCCATCGTCACCAGCGTCCTGTACCTGCAGGAGCGGCGCCGGCTGCGGCTCTACCTGCGCCAGGACGAGTACGGCCGCTACTACTCGGCCCTCGTCTACCTGCCGCGCGACCGCTACACGACCCGCGTCCGGCTGCGGATCATCGACATCCTGAAGGAGGAGCTCGACGGCACCAGCGTCGACTTCACCGCCTGGAACACCGAGTCGATCCTCTCCCGGCTGCACTTCGTCGTCCGCGTCAAGCCCGGCACCGAGCTGGCGAAGCTCACCGACGCCGACGTCGACCGCATCGAGACCCGGCTCGTCGAGGCCGCCCGCTCCTGGTCCGACGGCTTCGGCGAGGCGCTGAACGCCGAGTTCGGCGAGGAGCGCGCCGCCGAGCTGCTCCGCCGCTACGGCAACGCCTTCTCCGAGGGCTACAAGGCCGACCACTCGCCGCGCGCCGCCGTCGCCGACCTGGTCCGCATGGAGAACCTCGCCGCCAGCGGCAAGGACTTCGCGCTCTCCCTCTACGAGCCGGTCGCCGCCGGTCCCGGCGAGCGCCGCTTCAAGATCTACAAGACGGGCGACCAGATCTCCCTCTCCGCCGTCCTGCCGGTCCTCAACCGGCTCGGCGTCGAGGTCACCGACGAGCGTCCGTACGAGCTGCGCTGCGCCGACCGCACCCACGCCTGGATCTACGACTTCGGCCTGCGGATGCCGGCCGCCTCCGGCAACGGCGGCGACTACCTCGGCGACGACGCCCGCGAGCGCTTCCAGGAGGCCTTCGCCGCCACCTGGACCGGCCAGGCCGAGAACGACAACTTCAACTCGCTCGTCCTCTCCGCCGGGCTCACCTGGCGCGAGGCGATGGTGCTGCGCGCCTACGCCAAGTACCTGCGCCAGGCCGGGGCGACCTTCAGCCAGGACTACATGGAGGACACCCTCCGCGACAACGTCCACACCACCCGGCTGCTCGTCTCCCTCTTCGAGGCCCGGATGGCGCCGGAGCGCCAGCGCGCCGGCACCGAGCTGATCGACGGCATCCTGGAGGAGCTGGACGGCGCCCTCGACCAGGTCGCGAGCCTGGACGAGGACCGGATCCTGCGGTCCTTCCTCACCGTCATCAAGGCGACGCTGCGGACGAACTTCTTCCAGACGGCGGCGGACGGCGAGCCGCACTCCTACGTGTCGATGAAGTTCGACCCGCAGGCCATCCCGGACCTGCCGGCGCCGCGCCCGGCCTTCGAGATCTGGGTGTACTCCCCGCGCGTCGAGGGCGTCCACCTGCGCTTCGGCAAGGTCGCCCGAGGCGGTCTGCGCTGGTCCGACCGCCGCGAGGACTTCCGTACGGAGATCCTCGGCCTGGTCAAGGCGCAGATGGTGAAGAACACCGTCATCGTGCCGGTCGGCGCCAAGGGCGGCTTTGTCGCCAAGCAGCTCCCGGACCCGTCCGTGGACCGGGACGCCTGGCTGGCCGAGGGCATCGCCTCGTACAAGACCTTCATCTCGGCGCTCCTCGACATCACCGACAACCTGGTCGCGGGCGAGGTCGTGCCGCCGGTCGACGTGGTCCGCCACGACGAGGACGACACGTACCTGGTGGTCGCCGCCGACAAGGGCACCGCGACCTTCTCCGACATCGCCAACGGGGTCGCGGAGTCGTACGGCTTCTGGCTCGGCGACGCCTTCGCCTCCGGCGGCTCCGCCGGCTACGACCACAAGGGCATGGGCATCACCGCCCGCGGCGCCTGGGAGTCCGTCAAGCGGCACTTCCGCGAGCTGGGCCACGACACCCAGACCGAGGACTTCACCGTCGTCGGCGTCGGCGACATGTCCGGCGACGTCTTCGGCAACGGCATGCTGCTCTCCGAGCACATCCGCCTGGTCGCCGCCTTCGACCACCGCCACATCTTCATCGACCCGAACCCGGACGCGGCCGTCTCGTACGCCGAGCGCCGCCGGCTCTTCGACCTGCCGCGTTCCTCGTGGGCGGACTACGACACCTCGCTGCTCTCGGCGGGCGGCGGCGTCCACCCCCGCAGCGCCAAGTCCATCCCGGTCAACGCGCAGATGCGGGCCGCCCTCGGCATCGAGGACGGCGTCACCAAGATGACCCCGGCCGAGCTGATGAAGTCGATCCTGCAGGCGCCCGTCGACCTGCTCTGGAACGGCGGCATCGGCACGTACGTGAAGTCCTCGGCCGAGTCCAACGCCGACGTCGGCGACAAGGCCAACGACGCCATCCGCGTCGACGGCCAGGACGTCCGCGCCCAGGTCATCGGCGAGGGCGGCAACCTCGGCGCGACCCAGCTGGGCCGCATCGAGTTCGCCCGCTCCGGCGGTCCCGAGGGCCAGGGCGGCAAGGTCAACACCGACGCCATCGACAACAGCGCCGGCGTCGACACCTCCGACCACGAGGTCAACATCAAGATCCTGCTCAACGGGCTCGTCGCCGAGGGCGACATGACCGTCAAGCAGCGCAACAAGATCCTCGCGGAGATGACGGACGAGGTCGGCCGGCTCGTCCTGCGCAACAACTACGCGCAGAACACCGCCCTGGCCAACGCCGTCGCCCAGTCGCCGTCCCTGCTCCACGCCCACCAGCGCTTCATGCGCCGCCTGGGCCGTGACGGGGCCCTCGACCGCCAGCTGGAGTTCCTGCCCAACGACCGGCAGATCCGCGAACTCCTCAACAACGGC
Source organism: Streptomyces sp. NPDC053513 (assembly GCF_044544765.1). NCBI lineage: Bacteria > Bacillati > Actinomycetota > Actinomycetes > Kitasatosporales > Streptomycetaceae > Streptomyces > Streptomyces sp. NPDC053513. The sequence goes on along the minus strand of NZ_JBITXP010000023.1, from coordinate 89,286 downwards.
CGGGGCCTGAGCCAGCCCGAGCTCGCCGTCCTCCTCGCGTACACCAAGATCACGGTGGCCGACGAGCTGATCGGCACGGAGCTGCCGGACGACCCGTACCTGCGCGGCCTGCTCCACGCGTACTTCCCGACGCTGCTGCGCGAGAAGTTCACCGAGGCCGTCGACAACCACGCCCTGCGCCGCGAGATCATCACGACGGTCCTGGTCAACGACACCGTCAACACCGGTGGCTCGACCTTCCTGCACCGCCTCCGCGAGGAGACCGGCGCGTCGATCGAGGAGATCGTCCGCGCGCAGACCGCCGCCCGGGTCGTCTTCCGCCTCGGCCAGGTCTGGGACGCCGTCGAGGCCCTCGACAACGTGGTGCCGGCCGACGTCCAGACCCGGATGCGGCTGCACTCCCGCCGGCTCGTCGAGCGCGGCACCCGCTGGCTGCTCAACAACCGGCCGCAGCCGCTCCAGCTCAGCGAGACCATCGAGTTCTTCGCCGAGCGCGTCGAGGAGGTCTGGGCGCAGCTGCCGCAGCTGCTGCGCGGCGCGGACCTGGAGTGGTACCGGTCGATCCTGGACGAGCTGACCGAGGTCGGCGTGCCGGAGGAGCTCGCGCTGCGCGTCGCCGGCTTCTCCTCCGCCTTCCCGATCCTCGACGTCGTCGCGATCGCGGACCGGATGGGCAAGGAACCGCTGGCGGTCGCCGAGGTCTACTACGACCTGGCCGACCGGCTGCGGATCACCGACCTGATGGACCGGATCATCGAGCTGCCGCGCAGCGACCGGTGGCAGTCGATGGCCCGTGCCTCGATCCGTGAGGACCTCTTCGCGGCGCACGCGGCGCTGACCGCCGACGTGCTGACGGTCGGCAACGGCACGACCAGCCCCGAGGAGCGGTTCAAGGAGTGGGAGGAGAAGAACGCGGCGATCCTGGGCCGCGCGCGGACGACCCTGGAGGAGATCCAGGGCTCGGACACCTTCGACCTGGCGAACCTGTCGGTGGCGATGCGGACGATGCGGACGCTGCTGCGCTCGCACAGCTGATCCGTGCATGAGGAAGGGCCCCGCCGGTGTTCCGGTCGGGGCCCTTCCTCATTCCGCGTCGGGTGCCGCGGTCGAGGTCCACAGGCGGCGGGCGGCGAGCAGGGCCGCCGCGAGGAGCAGACCGTTGCGGAGCACCATGACGGCCAGGCCGACGGGGGTGCCGTCCACCACGTCCGCGTAGAGGACGGGGTACGCGAGGGAGCTGAGGGCGGCCGCCGGGAGGAGCAGCAGGGCGACCGGGCGCATCACGGTGTCGCGGGAGGTCAGGCAGACGGCGGCGAGGCCGATCAGCCAGATCATGTACTGGGGGCTGATCACCCGGCTGGTGACGGTGAAGAGCAGGACGGCGGCGAGGGCCGCGTCGAGCGGGGTGGCGGGGGTCCAGCGGCGGGCCTGGAGGCGCCACAGGAGCAGCCAGCCGAAGGCGAGGACGGTGAGCAGCAGGGCGAGGTGCCCGAGGGTGGAGACGTACGGGCCGACGTACTCGAAGGCCCCGTAGCGGAAGCCGACCCCGCCCGACCAGGCGCCGGTGGCGCGGGCCACGGCGAGGGCCGTGCCGCCGAGGGACTCGATCTGGATGCCGCGGCTGCCCTGCTGGCGCAGGAAGCCCAGCGACTCGGAGAAGAACAGCGCCAGGGCGGCGAGGAGGACGAGGGCGGTGACGGCGGCGGCGGTCCAGGCCTCCCGGGTGGTACGGCCCCGGGGCGTGCCGATCAGGGCGAGCGCGGGCCACACCTTGACCAGGGCGCCGATCCCGGCGAGCGCGCCGCCGAGCCGGTGGGCGGCGGCGGGGCGGGCGCCGAGGGCGAGCAGGGCGAGCACGGCGAGGGCGGTGGTCTGCACGTCGTACCGGGCGAGCGGCAGATGGAGGAGGAGGGGGAGGCCGCAGACCCAGATCCAGGCGCCGTGGGTGAGGCGGGCGCTGTCGGCGCGGGCGAGGGCGAGCGTGACGACGGCGTCGGCGAGGAGGGTGAGGGCGACGAAGGCCTTGAAGTAGGTGAGCCAGGGGAGGAGGAGGCCCGGCGCCATGACCACGAGCCCCGCGCCGGGCGGGTACTGCCACATGGCGTCGCCGGGCGGGAAGGTGCCGGCGGCGAACTGCCCGTACCAGTACTGGTAGAGGCCCACCTCGCGGCCCACCCCGCCGATGCCGAGGTCGTCGCGGACGAGCAGCAGGAGCATGCCGGCCCGCGCGAGGATCCAGACGGCGGCGAGGGCGAGGTCGGGGCCGCGGCCGACGGTGACGAAGGTGGCGGAGGTGAAGGTCTCCGAGTCGAAGGGGGACTTGGTGAGGGTGGGGGGTTCGCTCGCGGAGCGGGGTGCGGCCGGGGGTCCGTCTCCGGGGCGGGGCGGGGCCGGGGGCCCGTCTCCGGAGCGGGAGCGGGTTTCGCTTCCGGGGCGGGGCCGGGCTTCGCTTCCGGAGCGGGGCGGCGACTCAGGGTGATCGTTCGTCATCCCACCGCACTTTAGACCGCGATGTCCGGTTTGCTCGTCTCCTTCGCTCGCGGCCCGGCCGTGAACTCCTCGTATGCCGCCACGACCTCCTTCGCCGGCCCGTCCATCCGCAGCGTCCCCGCCTCCAGCCACAGCGCCCGGTCGCAGGTCTCCGTGATCGTGGAGTTCGAGTGGCTGACGAGGAAGACCGTCCCGGCCTCCGCCCGCAGCTCGTCGATCCGCTCCTGGCTGCGGCGGCGGAAACGCGCGTCGCCGGTCGACAGGGCCTCGTCGATGAGGAGCACGTCGTGGCTCTTCGCGGCGGCGATGGAGAAGCGCAGCCGCGCGCCCATCCCGGAGGAGTAGGTCCGCATCGGGCGGGAGATCGCGTCGTCCTTCTCGTTGATGCCGGAGAAGTCGACGATCCCGTCGTAGCGCTCCCGGACCTCCGCGCGGCTCATGCCCATCGCGAGACCGCCCAGGATCACGTTCCGCTCGCCGGTCAGGTCGTTCATCAGGGCCGCGTTCACGCCGAGGAGGGAGGGTTGTCCCTGGGTGTAGATCCGCCCCCGGTCCACGGGCTGGAGGCCCGCGACGGCCTTCAGGAGGGTGGATTTCCCGGATCCGTTCGAACCGATCAGGCCAATCGCCTCGCCCCGGTGCGCGACGAAGCTGACGCCCTTCACGGCGTGGACCCGGCGGCCGGCCGGAGCCGTGCCGCGGCGCAGCATCCGGCCGAGCGCGGCGGCGCCGCCCCGGCCGCCGGGGCGCCCGCCGTGGACGGTGTACGTGATGTGGACGCCGTCGGCCACGACGGTCGGCGTCTTCGGGGGCTCAGCCACGGCCGTACGTCTCCTCCGCCTTCCAGAACCAGACGAAACCGCCCCCGAAGGCCAGCAGGGCCCAGCCCGCGGCGAGCGCCCACACGTGCGGCGGGAGCTGCTCCCCGGTGAAGCTCCCGATCAGGGCGAAGCGCATGAGGTCGATGTAGACCGCCGCCGGGTTGCACTGGAGCGCGAGGACCACGGCCGCCGGGAAGCGGCCGCTGGTGGCCAGGTTCTGGATCGACCACATCGCGCCCGAGGCGTACATCCAGGTGCGGAGCACGAACGGCATCAGCTGGCTGATGTCGGGGGTACGGGCCGCGAGCCGGGCCAGGACGAGCGACACGCCCGTGTTGAACAGCGTCTGCAGGAACAGCGCGGGGACGGCGAGCAGCCAGCTCCAGGTGGGGAACTCGCCGAAGCAGGCCAGGAGCACGGCGAGCACGCCGAGCGAGAACAGCAGCTGCTGGAGCTGCTGGAAGGCGAGCGAGATCGGCAGGCTCGCGCGCGGGAAGTGCAGGGCGCGGACGAGGCCCAGGTTGCCGCTGATCGCCCGGGTGCCGGCCTGGATCGTGTTGGCGGTGAAGGTCCACACGAAGATGCCGGTCACCAGGAAGGGCACGTAGTCGGGCACGCCGCTCTTCGCGTTCATCAGCACGCCGAAGATCAGGTAGTACACGGCCGCGTTGAGGAGCGGGGTCATCACCTGCCAGACCTGGCCGAGGCGCGCCTGGCTGAACTGGGCGGTGAGGCGGGCGGTCGCGAAGGCGGTGATGAAGTCGCGGCGGGACCAGAGCTGCCGCACGTAGGAGGGGAGCGAGGGGCGGGCGCCGCTGACGCTCAGGCCGTGGCGGCGGGCGAGGGCGGCGAGGTCCTCCGCGGGGGCGGCCGGGGCGGGCGTCTGTCGTACGGGTGGGGCCAGGGTCGTGGTCACGGGCGGGCGCTTTCGACGAGGGGGGCGGGGCGCGTGAGGCCGTCGGCGACGGAACGGATCCGTATCGTCGCTACGGTGAGGTTAGGACGCTCCGACGACGGAACGCAACCGTATCGTCGTAACGCCCCCGGGATATCGCCGTTGGTTAGGATGCCGTTCATGACCGCCCCGACCCCCCGCCGCGCCCCCGCCGGCGCCGCCGTACTCCGCGAGGACGTGACCGAGGCCATCCGCGCCGCCGTCTTCGAGGAGCTCGCGGCCGTCGGCTACGCCCGGATGTCCATCGAGGGCATCGCGCGCCGCGCGGGCGTCGGCAAGACCGCCGTCTACCGGCGCTGGAAGTCCAAGCTCTCCCTCGTCCTCGACCTCGTCGGCGCCTTCGCCGCCCAGGGCCTCCCGGCACCCGCCAGCGGCTCCCTCCACGGGGACGTGCGCGCCCTCCTCGAAGTGGCCGCGCACGCCCTGCGCCACCCGGTCGCCTCCCAGGTCATCCCGGACCTGCTCGTCGAGGCCGCCCGCCACCCCGAGATCGCCGAGACCGTCAAGGCCGTGCTCCTCGACGGGCAGCAGGGCGTCATGACCCAGGTCGTCCGCGAGGCCGTCGCCCGCGGCGAACTCCCCGAGGGCACCGACCCGGCCAAGGCCCTCGACCTGGCCGTCGGCCCGCTCTACTGGCGCCTCGTCGTCGTCCGCACGCCCCTGCCCAAGGGGTACGTGGACGAACTCGCGCGCGCGGCGGTGGCGGCGCTCAAGGCGTGACCTCCCGGGGCTACTTCACCGCGCCCGCCATCACCCCCGACGCGAACTGCCGCTGGAACGCGAAGAACACCACCAGCGGCACCACCATCGACACGAACGCCCCCGGCGCGAGCACGTCCACGTTGTTGCCGAACTGGCGCACCTGCTGCTGGAGCGCCACCGTGATCGGCGGCGACTGCGAGTCCGCGAAGATCAGCGCGACCAGCATGTCGTTCCACACCCACAGGAACTGGAAGATCCCCAGCGAGGCGATCGCCGGACCGCCGAGCGGCAGCACCACGCGCGTGAAGAGCCGGATCTCGCCCGCCCCGTCGAGCCGCGCCGCCTCCAGCAGTTCGCGCGGGATCTCCGCGAAGAAGTTCCGCAGCAGGAAGATCGCGAACGGCAGGCCGAAGGCCGTGTGGAAGAGGACCACCCCGGCCGTCGTCTCGAACAGCCCCACCGCCCCGAACAGCTTCGACACCGGCACCAGGGCCACCTGCACCGGCACCACGAGGAGCGCCACCACGCCCAGGAACCACCAGTCCCGGCCCGGGAACTCCAGCCACGCGAAGGCGTAACCGGCGAGCGAGCCGATGAGGAGGACCAGCAGGGTGGCCGGGACGGTGATCAGGACGGTGGAGAGCAGCGAGCCGGTGATCGTGTCGTTCGCGAGGAGACGGGTGTAGTTCTCGGTGGTCAGCTGCGCCGGCGCCGTGAACACCTCCCACCAGCCGCTCGCCGCGATGTCGGACGGCGAGCGGAGCGAGGAGAGCAGCAGCCCGACCGTCGGCATCAGCCAGAACAGGCCGGCGAGGACGAGGAAGACCCGGACGGTGCCGGACGCGACCCCGCCGGCGAGCCGGGCGGCGAGGCGCGCGCCGGATCCGGGAGCACTCCGGGGGGCGGCCTCGGCGGCCGTCCCGGTGGTGAGCGACGTCATCGGCGGGACTCCCTTCGGATGCGGCGGATGTTGACCACCATCACCGGCAGCACGAGGAGGAGCAGGACGACGGCGATGGCCGAGCCGACCCCGAGGTCCGCGTCCGTGCCGAAGGACGAGCGGTACAGCTGGAGCGCGAGCACGTTCGCGTCGTCCTGCGCGGAGCCCGGCGCGATGACGAAGACCAGGTCGAAGACCTTGAGCACGTTGATCATCAGGGTGACCAGGACGACCACGAGGACGGGCGCCAGGAGCGGCACCGTGATCCGCCGGAACACCTGCCACTCGTTCGCCCCGTCCACCCGCGCCGCCTCCAGGAGTTCGCGCGGTACGGCCGCGAGCCCGGCGCCGATCAGGACCATCGCGAACCCGGCCCACATCCACACGTACGCCCCGATCACCGCCGGCGTCACGAGCGAGGGGCCCAGCCACTCCACGCCGTTGTACTGCTCCCGGAAGTTGCTCGCGGGCAGCCGCAGCACGGCCCCGTCGGCGCGGTCCGCCGGCAGGGTGAAGCTGCCGTCGGCCGCCGCCGTGGCCGTGGCGACCACCTTCCCGTCCCGTACCGCCTCGATCCGCAGCCCCTTCAGGCCCAGCTCCTTCGGATCGACCGCGTTCGGCTTCCCGCCGCCGCCCCGCGTGAAGTCCAGCCAGGCCGTTCCGGTGATCCCGCCGGCCGCGGGCGTCGGCGCGTGCGCCGGGCGGGCGTCCCGGGGCATCCGCGCCGGAGCCACCCCGACCAGCGGCAGCAGCACCGGCACCCCGGCGCGTACCGGCGTCTTCGTCTCGAACGCCCCGCCCCCCGCCGCCTTCAGCGGGTGCACCGGCAGCGGCCGGGCCCGGGGGAAACCGGAGGCCTCGGCGAAGGTGTCGTGGACCCCGACCCAGACGGCGTTGGCGACCCCGCGGTCCGGGTCCTGCTCGTAGACGAGCCGGAAGATGATTCCGGCGGCGAGCATCGAGATCGCCATCGGCATGAAGACGACCAGCTTGAACGCCGTTCCCCAGCGCACGCGTTCGGTCAGCACCGCGAAGACCAGACCGAGCGCGGTGGCGACCGCCGGGGCCACCACCAGCCAGATCAGGTTGTTGCGGACGGCGGTGCGGAGCGAGTCGTCGGTGACGAGCGCGAGGTAGTTGTCGAGGCCGACGAAGGAGGCGCCGGAACGGTCGAAGAGCGAACGCCGGACGGAGTACCCGATCGGGTAGACGACGAGCGCGCCGAGCAGGAGCAGCGCGGGGAGCAGGAACCCCGCCGCGACCGCCCTGCTCCGGCCCCTGGTCCTGATGGTGGCCGGCATGTCGGCCTCAGCCCTTCGCGGCGGCCTTGTACGCCTTCGCCGCGTCCGCCTCCAGACGCGCCTGGGTCCCGGCGACGTCCTTCGGGTTCTTCAGGAAGTCCTGGAGCGCCTTCCACTCGCCCTTGCCCGGCGTCCCGCCGAACGACTGCGGCATCTGGTCCGACATGTCGAAGCGGAAGTCGTCACCCGCGCCGATGAGCGCCTTGGCGATCTCGCGCTGGACGTCGTTCGGGTACGCCGCCGGGTCCAGGTTCTTGTTGGGGGAGAGGAACCCGCCCTCGGCCGCCCAGATCTTCGCCGCGTCCGGCGAGGCGAGGAAGGCGAGCAGCGCCTGCGCGCCCTTGGTGTCCTTCAGGGCCACGGCCGCGTCGCCGGCCGTCACCACCGGGGCCGTGCCGCCGTCGCCGACCTTCGGGAACGGGAAGACCTTCGCGTCCTTCCCGATCTCCGCCTTGGTCTGCGCGATGTTGACGGCGGCGAAGTCGCCCTCGAAGACCATCGCCCCCTTGGGCTGGTCGCCGCCCGTGAAGGTCTGCGTGACCGAGGCCGGGTACTCCGTCTGCAGCGCGCCGGTCGGGCCGCCCGCGATCAGCGCCGGCTTGCCGAAGAGCTCGGCGAGGGTCTTCAACGCGGCGGCGACGGACGGGTCTGTCCACTTGATCTCGTGCTTCGCCAGCTGGTCGTACTTGGCCGGTCCCGCCTGGGAGAGATAGACGTTCTCGAACCAGTCGGTGAGGGTCCAGCCGTCCGCGCCGCCCACCGAGACCGGGGTCACGCCGGAGGCCGAGATCGTCTCGGCGGTGCCGAGGAACTCCTTCCAGGTCTTCGGCTCCGAGGCGCCCGCGCCCTCGAAGACGGCGGTGTTGTACCAGACCAGGGACTTGTTGGCGGCCTTGAAGTAGACCCCGTACTGGGTGCCGTCCACCGCGCCGAGCTCCTGCCAGCCGCGCGAGTAGTTCGCCGCCAGCTGGGACTTGACCTCCGGGCCGACCGGCTTCAGCCACTTCTGCGCGGCGGCCTGCTGGATCGCGCCCACCTGCGGGAGCATCGCCACGTCCGGCGGCGCGCCGCCGGCGATCTTCGTCCCGAGGAAGTTCACGATCGGGTCCTGCGCGGGCACGAAGGTGACGGTCGCGCCGGTCCGCTTCTCGAACTCCTTCAGGACCTTGGTGAAGTTCTCCTGCTCCGGGCCCGTCCAGACGGCGGCGACCTCGATCTTCTCGCCCTTGAGGGAGAGGTCGCGGTCCGGTGCGGGCTCTCCCTTGTCCTTGTCGGCGTCGCCGCCGCAGCCCGCGAGGGCGAGCGCGGCCACCGCCGTCAAGGCCGTGAGGGTCATCGCGGTCCTGCGTGGACGAAGAGTTGTACGCATTGCTGCCCCGTCTCTCCCGTGCGTCGCTGTCCCGTGCGTTTCGCTGTCCGTCCGACAGGTCTACGCCGGGCCGCGGGGCCCCGCAATACCGCCTCCCGCGTCAAGTGGGCGATCGTGATGCCCTCGTGACGTGCGGTCAGCCGTGCGCGGCCGGGGCCAGCGGGGCCACCGGAGTCGCCTCGACCGAGCGTGCCGCCCGGTCCAGCGCGCTCGCCAGGAGCGCCAGGTCCGTCGGCCCGTTGCCCAGCTCGCGGACCGGGCGACGGGTGGGCGGATCGCCCATCCGCTCCCACTCCAGCGGGACGACCGTCGGACGGAGCGTCGCCGTCCGGGGGATCCTGCCCGTGACGCGACCCGCCTGGAAGGGGGTCACCCGGCCGTCCGGATGCCCGAGGCGGCCCCGCCCGGCCGCCGGCACGTCCGGGCCCGGCGCCACCGGCGGCGCGTCGAGCACGATCCGCAGCCGGGCCCCGTGGGCCAGCTCCGTGTCGACGGTCCGGTCCGGGCGCGCCGAGGTCGCCACGAGGTGCACCCCGAGCCGCTCGCCGCTGCGCGCGATGGCCTCCAGGACCCGCACGACGGACCCGGCGGCCGGCCGGCCGGGGGCGCCGAGCGCGGGGGCGACCAGGGCGTCGAAGTCGTCGACGAGCACGACGAGCCGCGGCAACTGCCCGGCTCCCACCGCCCGCCCGGCCCCCTGCTCCCCGGAAGCGGGCCGGGGGATCCGCCCCGCGGAGTCCTCGGTGGCGGGATGGGGGATGCGCCCGCTCGGGCGGCCCGTCACGTCGTCGGCGCCGGGGTACGGGGTGCGGCTACTGGAGCGCCCGGTGAGGTCCTCGCCGGACGGGTACGGGACGCGTCCGCTCGTGCGGCCCGTCACGTCGTCGGCGCCCGGGTACGGGACCCGGCCGCCGGACCGGCCGGTGACGTCGTCCGCGCCTCCACGCGGGGTGCGGGCGCTCGGGTGCTCGGCGAGGTCGCCGTCGCCCGCGCGGAGGGTGCGACTGCTCGGGCGGTCGCCGAGGGATCCGCCGTCCCGCCGCGGCAGTCGCCCGCTGGGCGTGTCGGCCAGGAAGGCGTCCCCACCGGATCGCGCCCGCGCACCGGACCGCTCGTCGGGGGCTCCGCCCGCGGCCCGGGGGACGCGCCCGCTCGGACGGTCACCGAGATCACCCGAGCCCGGGTACGGGGTGCGGCCGCTGCTCCGGCCGCTGACGTCGTCGGAGGAGGGGTACGGGACGCGACCGCTGGACCGGCCCGCCACGTCGTCGGCGCCGGGGTACGGCGTGCGGCTGCCGGCCCGCCCGGTGAGGTCCTCGCCGGACGGGTACGGGACGCGGCCGCTCGTGCGGCCCGGTACGTCGTCCGCGCCCGCTCGCGGGGCGCGGCCGCTGCTCGGGAGCGCGCCGATCGTGCCGTCGCCCGTGCGCAGCGTGCGGCCGCTCGTGCGGTCCGCGAGGTCGCCGGTGTCCGGGACGCGGACGGTCGCGCGGGCGCCCTGGGGCAGGCTCTCCGCCGCGCTCGGGGCGCGCTGCCCGATCAGCCGGTCGGCGGCGCGCGCCGCCCCCCGGCGGTCGGCGAAGTGCCCGTCGCCCAGGAGCTCCGCCCGGCGCTTCAGCTCGGCGCCGAGCGCCTGCGCGAACTCCCGCATCCGCACCGGGTCCGAGGCGACCAGGTGCTCGGTGACGTGCGGCAGCTCCGTACAGACCGAGAGGCCCTCGCCGCGCTCGCCGCCCGCGCCGTCCACGAGGAGCAGGCCGAGCCGGTCGGGGCGGCCGCCCGCCGCGAGGGAGGCGGCGATCGAGCGGAGCAGCTCCGTGCGCCCGCTGCCCGCCGGGCCCTCGATCAGCAGGTGCGGGCCCTCCTTGGTGAGGTCCACGGAGAGCGGTCCGCGCGGACCCGCGCCCAGGACGGCCGTGCCGTCCCCGGCGGAGGCCCAGCGGGCCATCAGGGAGGCGGGGGTGGCCCGGGCGAGCCCGAGCTCGTCGAGGAGCCGGGCCGACGGGGGCAGCGCGGTGGCCCGGGCGCCCGGCGCCGCGGCCGTCTCGGGGCGCAGCGGGGCGAGGGCCCGGCCGAACCGCTCGGCCCAGGCCACGGAGACCGCGTCGACGACGCCGACGGTGCCGTGGCCCGCGAGCCGCCCGCCGGAGGTCCGGAGCAGCCGCAGGGCCGTCGCCACGTCACCGCTCAGGAGCGCCGCTGCCCCGCACTCGCGGAAGGCGAGGGACGCGGCGCACGCGACCTCGTACGTGGCGGCCACCGGCGAGTCCGGGGTGGCGGAGGGGGCCTCGGCGAGGCACAGGAGGTGGATGCCGGCCGCCGCGCCCGCGCCCGCGAGCCGCGCGACCGTCTCGCGGAGGGCCGCCGATCCGGGGTCGCCGTCGACGACGACGACCGTCGTCGGCCCCTCGTGGCGGGCCGCGGCCTCGGCGATCGACGCGAGGTCGGCGCTGGGCCAGCCGGGGCCGAGCGGGCCGTCGTCGAGCCGGCGGGTCAGCTCGGCCGTGCGCGCGTGGGCCTGGTCGCGGTCGTACGCCAGGAGCAGCCGGCAGTCCTGGCCGTGGGCGGGCCGGACGTGCGGGAGCCAGCCGAGCCAGCCCCAGGCGCGGCGCCGCTCCTCCAGGGAGCGGTTCCGGTCGGCGCTGATGAGGACGATCTCCAGGTCGGAGGGGGAGTGCAGGGCGGCGAGCTGGGCCACGACCGAGCGCGCGAGGCCGGCGAGCCGGTCGCCGGGGCCCGCCAGGCCGAGGGACCCGGCCTCGCGCAGTCCGACGGTGACCGGCACGCCGGAGAGTTCGGCGCGGTCGGTCGTGCCGAGCCGGACCACCAGGGCCTCGGGGTGGTCCTGGGTCCGCTCCCAGAGCCGGGGGCCCGGGCCGAGGGCGGTGAGCAGGACGGTGGCCGGGTCGGGCCAGGTGTCGGCGCGCGGCACGGGGCCGGGGGCGCCGTCCCGGACGCCGGGGCCGGGCCGGACGCCCGCGTGCGTGTCCGGGGAGTCGTGGAGGCCGGCGGGGGCCGGGAACTCCTCGCGGCCGCCGCCCGCGAGCCGCCGGGCCCATGCGCCGAGCCCGCGCTTGCCGCCGCGCGTGGCCGGGGCGGGAGCCGCGGGCGCGTCCCCCCGGCCCGGGGCGCGGTCGGTCTGCCGGGTCCTGTCGTGCGGCTCGCCGCCGTCGCGCGGGTCCCCCGCGTGCGCGTGGCCCCCGTCGTGGACCTCGCCGTACGCGATGCCGCGCGCGCCGCCGTGGGTGGTGTCGTCGCCGGGTCCCGCCTGCCCGGCTGGGGCCGGCGGGCGCGTCCCGGGCGCGACGCGCAGATGGCCCTCGCCGTCCGGGGCGGTCGTCACCGCGTCCGTGCCGCCGGGGCCGCCGGCGGGGCCCGTCAGCCGGAGGGCGGACTCGCCGAGGCGCAGCAGCGCGCCCGGGCGGAGCGGCACCGGGCGGTCGCCGACGGGCACGCCGTCGAGCGTCGTGCCGTTCGTCGAGCCGCGGTCGGAGACCGTGACCCGGCCGTCCTCGCCGACGGTCACCGTGCAGTGGGCGCGGGAGACGTCGGGGTCGTCGAGGGGCACGTCGGCGTCGACGGAACGGCCGATTCTGATCGTTCCGCCGTGCAGCAGGTGGACTCCGCCCGCGTCCGGGCCGGCCACCACGTGCAGCCGGGCGGAGGCGGTCTCGTCGACCCGGTCGTCCGGGCCGGGGACCTGGAGGGAGAGGACCGCGCCGTCGACCAGCGGGGGCTCGCCGAGGACGCAGCGCCGGCCGTCGAGCCGCTCCGCGCCCGCGTAGAGCACGGTGGTGCCCGAGGCGGAGGTGTCGGGGCCGGTGACGGCGGCGGCGAGGTTCGAGGCCACGGCGGCGAGGGCCGTCCCGGCGGGGGCCGTGACGAGCACGTCGCAGGCGCGCCCGGCGCCGTGGCCGGCGTGCGGCGCGAGGACGGTCAGCCGGATCTGCATCGCCGTCAGCGGTCCCTTCTGCGCGAGCCGGCTCGGCAGGGGGGAACCGCCCTGTGTCTCCCCCCACCCGGCACGGACGCGTCGCCCGGTACAGGTCGGCACGGCGCGGGGGCTCCCGACCCCGTCGACGCGACGTGCTGGAGGCATCCTCGCACCTGCCACCGACAACACGCCCGCGGGTCGGTCACAAGTGATCTTGAATGTTCGGCAGTGGGCGAGAAATAGCCTGGTTGGGCATGCCTTCGGACCATGCCTGGCAACCGTCGCCCGCTGTGGAGCGTCTTCTTCCGGACAAGTTCCGTCCGCTCCGACCCCCGGGCGAGACCCGGACGCGGCAGCGGAACCGGCCTGTGGACGACCGGCCTGCGACCCGTTCGGCGGCACTAAAGTGGGTCGGACACCCGGACGGGTCACAACAGAGGACAGGGACCCGGGGCAACAGAGGACAGGGTCCCCGGGACACCCGGGGACCACCCCAGGACCAACGATCAGCAGGGAGCGCGTGACGTGCGGCCTATCGGCAGCAAGTACCTGCTCGAGGAGCCGCTCGGCCGCGGCGCCACGGGCACCGTCTGGCGAGCCCGCCAGCGGGAGACGGCCGGCGCCGAGGCGGCCGTGCCCGGCCAGCCCGGCGAGACCGTGGCGATCAAGGTCCTCAAGGAGGAGCTGGCCAACGACGCGGACATCGTGATGCGCTTCCTGCGCGAGCGGTCCGTGCTGCTCCGGCTGACCCATCCGAACATCGTGCGCACCCGCGACCTGGTCGTCGAGGGCGATGTCCTCGCCCTCGTCATGGACCTCGTCGAAGGCCCCGACCTGCACCGGTACATCAGGGAGAGCGGCCCGCTCACCCCGGTCGCCGCCGCCCTCCTCACCGCCCAGATCGCCGACGCGCTCGCCGCCAGCCACGCCGACGGCGTCGTCCACCGCGACCTCAAGCCGGCCAACGTCCTGCTCGCCGAGCAGGGCGGCGAGATGCACCCGATGCTGACCGACTTCGGCATCGCGCGCCTCGCGGACTCCCCGGGCCTGACCCGCACCCACGAGTTCGTCGGCACGCCCGCGTACGTGGCGCCGGAGTCCGCCGAGGGCCGCCCGCAGACCTCCGCCGTCGACATCTACGGCGCCGGCATCCTCCTCTACGAGCTGGTCACCGGCCGGCCCCCGTTCACGGGCGCCACCGCCCTGGAGGTCCTCCACCAGCACCTCAGCGAGGAGCCCCGCCGCCCCTCGACCGTGCCCGGGCCCCTGTGGACGGTCATAGAGCGCTGCCTCAGCAAGAACCCGGACCAGCGGCCGAGCGCCGTGAACCTCGCCCGGGGCCTGCGCGCCGTCGCCGCCGGCATCGGGGTGCACGCCAACCCCGCCCAGATCGAGGCGGCGGAGGGCGTGGGCGCGCTCCTCGCCCCGGACCCGGCACCCGCGCCGGTCCCGGGCACCCCGCAGGCGCAGCCCCCGGGCGCCGCCGACCCGACCCAGGTGCTGCCCACCGGTGCCGCCGGGGCCGGAGCCGGGACGCCCCCGCAGTACGACCCCGCCGCCGCGACCAGCGTCATGCCGACCAGCGGCCCGGCGGGCGCCGCCGACCCGACGGCGGTCATGCCCCCCGTACCGCAGAATCCTCCGGCGGAGGACCCGCACCCCTGGCAGAGCCAGCTGCGACAGGTCCGCGACCGCAACGAGCAGACGCAGGTGCAGTACCTCGACCCGAGCGAGGACCCCCTGCGCCGCCGCCCGCAGCGCAGGCCGCAGCAGCCGCAGGACGGCCGCCCCGGTGCGTACGGGCAGCAGCAGCCGCCCCCGCCGTACCAGCAGCAGCGCCCGGCCCCGCAGCGCCCCGCGCCCCAGCCGTACCAGCAGCAGCCCCCGCAGCAGCAGTACGCGCCCCCGCCGCCCCCTCAGCCGCAGCAGTACGCCCCGCCCCAGCAGCAGTACGCGCCGCCGCAGCCGCCGCCCCAGGCCCCCGCGCCCCGCGAGCCGCGCCCACCGCGCCAGCGGAGCGCCAACCCGGTGCGGATCCCCGGACTCGGCTGCCTCAAGGGCTGTCTGATCATGATCGTCCTGTTCGTGGTCGCCGGCTGGCTCATCTGGGAGCTCACCCCGCTCCAGGACTGGGTCGCCCAGGGCAAGGGCTACTGGCAGGCCATCGGCGACGGGATCTCGGCCGTGACCGACTGGGTCTCCTCGATCGGAGACTCCACCGGTTCCGGGGGTGCTACCGGCGGTACGGGGCAGTAACACTGCCGATTTGTCGACTTCCGAGGGGTGATTTCCCCTCGGAAGTCGAGACCGGCGGCCGTGGACGCGTAGCTTTGTCGAGAACCGCAGCCGCTGAGGGAGCAGTCTTGGCACGGAACATCGGCAGCCGCTACACCGCCCACCAGATCCTCGGACGGGGCAGCGCCGGAACGGTGTGGCTCGGCGAGGGCCCCGAAGGGCCCGTCGCCGTCAAACTGCTGCGCGAGGACCTGGCCTCCGACCAGGAACTCGTCGGCCGCTTCGTCCAGGAGCGGACCGCGCTCCTCGGACTCGACCACCCCCGGGTGGTCAAGGTCCGCGACCTCGTCGTCGACGGCACCGACCTCGCCCTCGTCATGGACCTCGTCCGCGGCACCGACCTGCGCACCCGGCTCGACCGGGAGCGGCGCCTCGCGCCCGAGGCCGCCGTCGCCATCGTCAGGGACGTCGCCGAGGCCCTCGCCGTCGCCCACAAGGCCGGCGTCGTCCACCGGGACGTCAAGCCGGAGAACATCCTGCTCGACATGGAGGGCCCGCTCGGCCCCGGCGGCGCCCACCCCGCCCTCCTCACCGACTTCGGCGTCGCCAAGCTGATCGACACCCCCGGCCGCACCAAGGCCACCCGGATCATCGGCACCCCCGACTACCTCGCCCCCGAGATCGTCGAGGGCCTCCCGCCGCGCGCCGCCGTCGACATCTACGCCCTCGCGACCGTCCTCTACGAGCTGCTGGCCGGCTTCACCCCGTTCGGCGGCGGCCACCCCGGCGCGGTCCTGCGCCGCCACGTCACCGAGACCGTCGTCCCGCTGCCCGGCATCCCCGAGGAGCTGTGGCAGACGATCGTCCAGTGCCTCGCCAAGGCCCCCGCCTCCCGGCTGCGCGCCTCCGAGCTCGCCGCCCGCCTCGGGGACGTCCTGCCGCTGCTCAAGGGCATCCCGCCGCTGGACGTCGACGAGCCCGGCGCGGAACCGGCCCCGGAGCCGTACGAGGAGGACGCGTACGCCACCGCCACGGGCGCGGGCGAGCCGGGCCCCCGCCGCGCCGCCGTCCCGCTCGTCCCCGGCGCCTCCGCCGACTCCAACCGCGACACCCACACCTCCATGCGGGTTCCGGCCCCCGACGAGCTCTCCGGCGGCCCCCTCGGCACCGCCCGCGCCCCGCGCCCCTCCGGCGCCCGCCGCCCCGGCTCGGCCCGCCACAAGGCGGGCGCGGTCCGCAAGCGGAGGATCACCCTCACCGTCGCGGCGGTCGTGGTCGCGGGCGCGCTCGGCGTCGGCGGCTACCTGGCGGCCTCCGGCGACGGGGAGACCCCGCCGCAGGACTCCAAGCAGTCCTCCCAGCCGTAGGGCGTCCCACCCGTCGCTCCCGTCACGGGTTCGGCTCCTTGCCAGGAGCCGTTACGCTGGACGCGTGGCAGTCGTCGATGTATCCGAAGAGCTGAAGTCCCTCTCCTCGACCATGGGGTCGATCGAGGCCGTCCTGGACCTCGAGAAGCTGAGGGCCGACATCGCCGTGCTCGAAGAGCAGGCCGCGGCCCCGTCCCTGTGGGACGACCCGGAGGCGGCGCAGAAGATCACGAGCAAGCTTTCGCACCTCCAGGCCGAGGTCCGCAAGGCCGAGACCCTGCGCGGCCGGATCGACGACCTCGCGGTGCTCTTCGAGCTCGCCGAGGAGATGGACGACCCGGACACCCTCGCCGAGGCCGAGACGGAGCTCGCCTCCGTCCGCAAGGCCCTCGACGAGATGGAGGTCCGCACCCTCCTCTCCGGCGAGTACGACGAGCGCGAGGCCCTGGTCAACATCCGGGCCGAGGCCGGCGGCGTCGACGCCTCCGACTTCGCCGAGCGGCTCCAGCGCATGTACCTGCGCTGGGCGGAGCGCCACGGCTACCCGACGGAGATCTACGAGACCTCGTACGCGGAAGAGGCGGGCATCAAGTCCACCACCTTCGTCGTGAAGGCCCCGTACGCCTACGGCACGCTCTCCGTCGAGCAGGGCACCCACCGCCTCGTCCGCATCTCGCCCTTCGACAACCAGGGCCGCCGCCAGACCTCCTTCGCCGGCGTCGAGATCCTCCCGGTCGTCGAGTCCTCGGACCACGTCGAGATCGAGGAGTCGGACCTGCGCGTCGACGTGTACCGCGCCTCCGGCCCCGGCGGCCAGGGCGTCAACACGACCGACTCGGCCGTGCGCATCACGCACCTCCCGACCGGCATCGTCGTCTCCTGCCAGAACGAGCGCTCCCAGATCCAGAACAAGGCGAGCGCCATGAACGTCCTCCAGGCCAAGCTCCTGGAGCGCCAGCGCCAGGAGGAGCGCGCCAAGATGGACGCCCTCAAGGACAGCGGCAGCTCCTGGGGCAACCAGATGCGTTCGTACGTGCTGCACCCGTACCAGATGGTCAAGGACCTCCGCACGGAGTTCGAGGTCGGCAACCCGCAGTCCGTCCTGGACGGCGAGATCGACGGCTTCCTGGAGGCGGGCATCCGCTGGCGCAAGCAGCAGGAGAAGTAACCCCTCCGTGGTTCCGGCCGGGCCCCGCACCTTTCGGTGCGGGGCCCGGTGCCGTTCCGCGGCCTTCCGCGCATTCGCTGACGCAAGCGGCGGCGAGGCCTCCGAGACGCTTTGTCGACAAGGGAACTGCCGCCGCCGAGCCCGGAGTTCAGGGTTTACGTCACAGTTGCATCGTCGCATGTCGGTCAGCTGGTGATCTTTCGGGCATCGCACGCGCAACGACCTTGACGCCTCATCGGAAACTCGGAAGGGTGGCGTACTGGCATGCGCTTTTCTGGGACGCGTGTGAACGGGGGCCGGTCCAGTCGTGACCCCGCCCCTGCCGCGCGGGGCCCGAGCGCTGCCCCATGACGAGATGAGCTACTGGGGGTAGCAGCCAGATGACCAACAAGACGCGAGTCCGCCTGGTGCGGGTCGCGGCCAGCGCCGTGATCGTCGCCGGTGCGTCCCTGACGGCGGCCGGTGCCGCGCAGGCCGTCGGCGGCTTCGGAACCGAGACGACCCAGGACGTGGGCATCGGTATCCAGGAAGGGGGTGACACCGAGGGCAACACGATCCTCGGTGGCATCTCCGGTACGACGGGTTCGACCGGTACGGACGGTTCGACCGGCACCACCGGTACGGACGGTTCGACGGGTACGACCGGTACGGACGGTTCGACCGGCACCACCGGCACGGACGGTTCGACGGGTACGACCGGTACCGACGGTTCGACCGGCACCACCGGCACGGACGGCTCGACCGGTACCACCGGTACGACGGGTACGGACGGTTCGACCGGCACCACGGGCACCACCGGCACCGACGGTTCGACCGGCACCACGGGCACCACGGGTACGGACGGTTCGACCGGCACCACGGGCACCACCGGCACCGACGGTTCGACCGGTACCACCGGTACGACGGGTACGGACGGTTCGACCGGCACCACGGGCACCACCGGCACCGACGGTTCGACCGGCACCACCGGTACTACGGGCACGGACGGTTCGACGGGCACCACCGGCACGTCGGGCACCACCGGCACCACGGGCACCACGGGCACCACCGGTACCACGGGCACCAACGGGAACGGGAACGGGTCCGCGACCAGCGGTTCCTCCGCCACCGGCGGCTCCGGCTCCACCGGTGACGCCGGCACCTGCACCGTCGACCTCGACGGCGCCGAGTGCGTGGACACCCCGAACAACGCCGACCCCAACCAGGGCGGCTCGCAGCCGGTCCAGCAGGGTGAGGCGAAGGAGGAGCTCGCCGAGACCGGTGCGGCCGAGACCTCGTTCCTGATCATCGGCGCCGCGACCATGATCGCCGGCGGCATCGGCTTCCGCATGCTGCCGCGTCTCGTGGGCGGCGGCCGCGCCGCCGTCTGAGGCATTCGCCCGGGCGCGTGACGCAGGACGTGCGAAGGGCCGGGGAGCTGTGCTCCCCGGCCCTTCGTCACGCATCCGGCCCGGGCTACACCGTCTGGACGGCCGCGAGCAGTGCGATCGCCGCGAGCAGGGCGATCGCCAACGTCAGCAGCATCGCGGGGGACAGCCCCTGAGGGGTCAGACGCTCCCGGTTCGCGCGGCAGACGGGACAGCGGCCCTCGGCGACCGGGGCCGCGCAGTTGGCGCACACCAGTCGGTCGTAGGTCATGCGCTCTCCTCCTCCCGCACGGGGTACACACCAGGACAACGTCCGGGGGGATCGGGACGTTCCCCTACCACTGTGCCAGCTCCGGGGCGTTTCGGCGCGCCCCGCCGGATCGCCCGGCTTCCGTCGGGAGGGGCTAAAAAGGATAAACGACGCAAGTCAGGACCGCGACTGCGCAGGTCATCCCCGGTCGCGTAAGGTCACGCACACCTACTCCCGGCCGACCGTGGTGCATCCGTGATCCGATTCGACAACGTCTCCAAGTCCTATCCGAAGCAGAGCCGCCCCGCACTCCGGGACGTCTCCCTGGAGATCGAGAAGGGCGAGTTCGTCTTCCTCGTCGGCTCCTCCGGCTCCGGAAAGTCGACCTTCCTGCGACTGCTCCTGCGTGAGGAGCGTGCCAGCCAGGGCCAGGTGCACGTCCTCGGCAAGGACCTGGCCCGGCTCTCCAACTGGAAGGTGCCGCAGATGCGGCGTCAACTCGGCACCGTCTTCCAGGACTTCCGCCTGCTGCCCAACAAGACCGTCGCCGAGAACGTGGCCTTCGCCCAGGAGGTCATCGGCAAGCCGCGCGGCGAGATCCGCAAGGCCGTGCCGCAGGTGCTCGACCTGGTCGGACTCGGCGGCAAGGAGGACCGGATGCCGGGCGAGCTCTCCGGCGGTGAGCAGCAGCGCGTCGCCATCGCCCGGGCCTTCGTCAACCGGCCGATGCTGCTGATCGCCGACGAGCCCACCGGCAACCTCGACCCGCAGACCTCCGTCGGCATCATGAAGCTGCTCGACCGGATCAACAGGACAGGGACCACCGTCGTCATGGCGACCCACGACCAGAACATCGTCGACCAGATGCGCAAGCGCGTCATCGAGCTCGAGAAGGGCCGTCTCGTCCGCGACCAGGCGCGCGGCGTCTACGGATACCAGCACTGACGGCGGGGGAATCAGAACACCATGCGCGCTCAGTTCGTGCTCTCCGAGATCGGTGTCGGTCTCCGGCGCAATCTCACGATGACCTTCGCCGTCATCGTCTCCGTGGCCCTCTCGCTCGCCCTCTTCGGCGGCGCGCTGCTCATGCGCGAGCAGGTCAGCACGATGAAGGACTACTGGTACGACAAGGTCAACGTCTCCATCTTCCTCTGCAACAAGGCGGACGCGGCCACGGCGGCCAAGTGCGCCAAGGGCGCGGTCACCGGCCAGCAGAAGGAGCAGATCGAGGCCGATCTGAAGAAGATGGACATCGTCGAGTCCGTCCAGCACGAGTCGGCCGACCAGGCGTTCAAGCACTACAAGGAGCAGTACGGCGACACCGCCATCGCCTCCGTGGTGACGCCGGACCAGATGCAGGAGTCGTTCCGGGTCAAGCTCAAGGACCCGGAGAAGTACAAGGTCGTCGCCACGGCCTTCGCCGGCCGGGACGGCGTCGAGTCGGTCCAGGACCAGCGGAACATCCTGCAGAACCTCTTCGACCTGATGAACGGCATGAACATCGCCGCCCTCGGCGTCATGGGCCTGATGCTGATCATCGCGCTGATGCTGATCGTCAACACGGTCCGCGTCTCGGCCTTCAGCCGCCGCCGCGAGACCGGCATCATGCGGCTCGTCGGCGCGTCCAGCTTCTACATCCAGATGCCGTTCATCATGGAGGCCGCCTTCGCCGGTCTCCTCGGCGGCGCCGTCGCCTGTGTGCTGCTGCTCGTCGGCCGGTACTTCCTGATCGACCACGGCATCGCGCTCGCCGAGAAGATGCAGCTGGTCAACTTCATCGGCTGGGACGCCGTCCTGGCCAAGCTGCCGCTGGTGATCGCCATCGGGCTCCTCATGCCCGCCGTGGCCGCCTTCATCGCGCTACGCAAGTACCTGAAGGTGTGACAAGTCACCTCTGACGACGGATGGCGTCGTACGGCCAAAGCCCGTGCGGCGCCATCGCCTTGTCCTAGAGTGGGCGGCATGTCGACCGGCACCGACGACCTCTGTATCCGGCCCCGCGGAGTGCTCCGTGGGGCCGTTCTGACGTTGGTCTTCACCGGCGTCCTCGCCACCGCCGCCGCCACGGGTGCGCTGCCCCGGCAGGAGCCCGCGGTGAGGGCGGCGCGCGCGTCCGGCGGGGACGAGGGGGTGGCCGCGGGCGGTGCGACCGTCGACCGGGCCGCTCTCGCGCGGGCCGCCGCCGCGGCCATGGCCGACGGGAAGTCGGGGAAGAAGGCCGCCGAGGAGTTCGTCAGCCGCAGCGGGGACCGCTGGGGCGCGGTGTACGACAAGAGGGAGTACGCCGAGTTCGAGCAGGCCCTCGACGGCGCCTACACCGGGGTCGGCCTCTCCGCCGGCCGCACCGGTGAGGACGGGGTGCGGGTGACCCGGGTGCAGCCCGGCGGCCCCGCCGCCCGGGCCGGGCTGCGGGCCGGTGACCGGCTCGTCTCCGTCGACGGGCGCCCGGTCGACGGGCTCTCCGTCTCCGAGGCGGTCTCCCTGCTGCGCGGCGACGGCGTTCCCGGCTCCACCGTCGTCCTGCGCGTCGAGCGCGGTCGCGCGGCCTGGACGCAGACCCTGCGCCGGGCCCGGCTCGCGACGGACCCGGTCACCGTCCGCCGCCTCGACGACGGGGCCGTCCTGATCAGGGTCGCCGCCTTCACCAAGGGCGCGGGCGCGCGCGTGCGGGACGCCGTGCGGGCCGCCCCGGCCGGCGCCGGGGTCCTCCTGGACCTGCGGGGGAACTCGGGCGGCCTGGTCACGGAGGCCGCCGTCGCCGCCTCCGCCTTCCTCGACGGCGGGCTCGTCGCCACGTACGACGTGGAGGGCGAGCAGCGGGCCGTGTACGCGGAGGGCGGCGGCGACACCGGCAGGCCCCTGGTGGCGCTGATCGACGGGGGCACGATGAGCGCGGCCGAGCTGCTCACCGGGGCCCTCCAGGACCGGGGCCGGGCGGTGACCGTCGGCTCGCGGACCTTCGGCAAGGGCTCGGTCCAGATGCCGAGCGCGCTCCCCGACGGCTCCGTCGCCGAGCTGACCGTCGGCCACTACCGCACCCCCGCCGGGCACGCCGTCGACGGCCGCGGCATCACTCCGGACCTGGCGGCGGGCGAGGGGGCCGAGGCGCGGGCGAGAACGGTATTGAGTGGCCTCGGAGGGGGCTCGTAGTGCGAAAATGACCGCACTATGGCAAAGGGACTCGTGAACGTGCAGGGCAAGCCTGCGAAGAAGGCATCGGACAAGGCGCCGGAGCGCAAGCTCATCGCGCAGAACAAGAAGGCGCGGCACGACTACCACATCATCGACACCTACGAGTGCGGTGTGGTGCTCATGGGCACCGAGGTGAAGTCGCTGCGCATGGGGCGGGCCTCGCTGGTCGACGGCTTCGTCCAGATCGACGGCCACGAGGCGTGGCTGCACAACATCCACGTGCCCGAGTACATGCAGGGCAGCTGGACCAACCACCACGCGAAGCGGAAGCGGAAGCTGCTGCTGCACCGGGCCGAGATCGACAAGCTGGAGTCGAAGTCGCAGGAGACGGGTCACACGATCGTGCCCCTCTCGCTGTACTTCCTGAACGGCCGGGTGAAGTGCGAGATCGCGCTGGCCAAGGGCAAGAAGGAGTACGACAAGCGCCAGACCCTGCGGGAGAAGCAGGACACGCGCGAGACGAACCGGGCGATCGCGGCGGCGCGGCGGCGGCAGCGGGCGGCCCAGAGCGCGTAGCGCCCCGCGCCGTTAATGCGCTGGCAACCGCACCCGTCGGTCACGTACCATGGGTGCTGCACCCCACAGAGGGTGTGTCTTTTGAAAAAACAACATGGGGATGATCGGTTTCGACAGCGGATGTCGAAGCAGTGGGAAGCGTGTCGAGGAAGCGGCAATGATCTCGTAAACCATATGTCGCAACCAATAATCGCCAACACCAAGAGCGATAACTCCCGCTTCGCCCTCGCTGCCTAATTCTAGGTAACGAGCAGAAGCCTCTGTGAGGAGCGTCAGCCCGGGGGTGGTCCCGACCCGGATCCTGGCGTCATCTAGGGATCTAAACCTCTAGCCCCGGTCACGGGGGTTGGAGGGAAATCAAACAGTGACTGAGCCCGTTCCGGACTTGTCTGGGTGATCCGGAGGGCTGAGAAACTCGTACCAGACTGCACACGGAGAAGCCCTGATTCTGCACCGTTGGACGCGGGTTCGATTCCCGCCATCTCCACTCATCCCATGTGGGCAGAGGCCCGGTGGTCGCGCGAGCGACCGCCGGGCCTCTGTCATGCCCGGCGGCCCACGCCGGTCGTCGTGCACAGGGCCAGCGCCAGCGCCGCCGCCGTCACCGGGATCAGGAAGCCGAAGGACGCGAAGGGCGCGTGGTCGGCGGCCCAGCCGCCCGTGGCCGAGCCGGTCGCGATGCCCGCGAGGAGCGCGGTCACGGTGAGGGTCATGCCCTCGTTGAGCTGCGCCGTCGGCGTGAGCCGCTGGATCAGGGCCATGCCCGTCAGCATCGTCGGAGCCGTCGCCATGCCCGCCACCAGGAGGCCGGCGGCCAGCGCGAGCAGGGAGCCGGTCGAGGCGGCGAGCAGCGGCATCGCCATCACGACGGTCATCGCGGCCAGGCAGGTGCGCAGCCGGGCGGTGCGGCGGGCGCGGCCGTAGAGGAGGCCGGCCGCGCAGGAGCCCGCGGCCTGGAGGGCGAGGACCGGGCCCGCGACGGGACCGTCCACGTACGCCAGGGCGACCACCTCCATGGAGCCGAAGACCGCTCCCGTGGCGAGGAAGACCGCCAGCAGCGGGGCCACCCCGGGGACGCGCAGCGGAGAACCGGCGGCGGTGCGGGGGGCGACCGGGGGTTCGGTGGAGCGCTGGGCGGCGAAGACCAGGGTCCCGCCGAGGAAGAGGACGGCGGCGGTGAGCGTGCCGGCCTCCGGGAAGAGCGCCGAGCAGAGGGCGGCGGCGAGGACGGGGCCGATCATGTAGCAGAGCTCGTCGACGGCCTGCTCGAAGGCGTTGGCGGTGTGCAGCGCGTCCGGGTCGTCGCGGAGGAGGTGCGCCCAGCGGGCCCGGGACATGCCGCCCGTGTTCGGGGTGGTGGCGGTGACGGCGGTCGTGAGGAAGAGCGCCCAGACGGGGGCCCGCTCGTGGACGCAGAGCAACAGCACCAGATGGCCCAGGACCGCGTAGGCGGTGGCCGGGACCGCGATCCTGGCCTGCCCGTACCGGTCGACGAGCCGGGCGATCAGCGGGCCGGTGACGGAGCCGACGGCGAGGTTGGCGGCGGTGACCGCCCCGGCCAGGGCGTAGGAGCCGTACGCCGCCGCGATCATGATCACGGCGCTGACGCCGAACATGCCCACGGGCAGCCGGGCGATCAGGTTCCCGGCGGTGAAGGCGCGGGTGCCGGGGTGGGAGAAGAGGCGGAGGTAGGGGTTGGCGGGGAGGGGGCGGGGCGCCCGGTCGCGGTAGCGGGGGGCGAGGGCCGGGCCCGCCGGGGTGAGGGTGAGGTCCGGTTGCGGCATGGACCAAGGCTCTGTTGGCATGGCCCTGCCGGTCCAACACCTTCTCGGTGGCGATTGACGCACCTGTGATGTTAACTGCGGCGGTGGTGACCTCCTCGTACGACATCGACCCCCGCCTCCTGCGCGCCTTCACCGCCGTCGCCGAAGAACTGCACTTCACCCGCGCCGCCGCCCGCCTCTACCTCGCCCAGCAGGCGCTCAGCCGCGACATCCGGCGCCTGGAGCGGGAGTTGGGCACCGAACTCTTCGTGCGGACCACCCGGCAGGTCGCCCTCACCGCCGACGGCGAGCGCCTCCTCCCTTACGCCCGCCGGGTGTTGGCCGCCCACGACGAGCTCGTCGACGCCTTCCGCGCCGAGCCCCGGCCGCTCCTCGTCGACCTCAACAGCCCGGACCTCGTCCATGAGCGCGTCCTCCTCCTGGCCCGTGAACTCGCCCCGGAACAGGAGCTGATGGCCCGCTACGAGAGCGGACTCACCGGCGCCGCCCAATCCATCCTCGCCGGCCGGATCGACGCCTCCTTCGGCCGGTACGGAGGACTCGACGCCCGGCTCCGGGCACGGCTCGACTCCCAGCTCGTCCGGTACGAGCCGATGGCCGTGATCCTCCCCGAGGACCACCCGCTCGCCGGCCTGCCCGAGGTGCCGCTCGACCGGCTCGCCGGGGAGCGGATCTACGCCGGGGCCGGGAACGACCGCACGCCCGAGTGGACCGACCTCGCCGCCCGCCTCTTCGCCGGCCGGGGCATCGAGATCGCCCCGCCCGCCCCGCTCGCCGTCGGCAAGGAGGAGTTCCGGCGGCTCATGGCCAAGTACCGCCACCCGGTCCTCGCCGTCGTCGACTTCCCGGCCATGCCGGACTGCGTCATCCGGCCCCTCGTCGACCCCGTCCCCCTCTCGCCCGTGAGCCTGGTGTGGCGCAAGGGACTCCGCCACCCCGGCCTGGACGCCCTGCGCCGGGCGGCGGCGGAGCTGGGCGCCCGGGAGGGCTGGCTCGCCCGCCCGGCCGGCGCCTGGCTGCCGGAGGGGGAGCCGGGGCTGCCTGCGGCGTAGCGTGGGGGCGCTCACAGGGCCCGCGCGCTCCGGGTGAGAGCAAGGTTCCGCCACCGTCACCTCACGGCACCGGCCTGAAACGCGCCCTTCCTAACGTCGGCCGCGTCAGGTATCCGATTCCGTGGAGGTGCGAGATGGGTGGTCGCTGGATCGAACGCTGGGAACCGGAGGACGAGACCTTCTGGCGCGAGAAGGGAGAACGGATCGCCCGACGGAACCTGCTCTTCTCCGTCCTCTCCGAGCACATCGGCTTCTCGGTCTGGAGCCTCTGGTCGGTCATGGTCCTCTTCATGGGCCCCCAGTACGGGGTCGACCCGGCCGGCAAGTTCTTCCTCATCGGCACCGCCACCTTCGTCGGCGCGCTGATCCGCATCCCGTACACCTTCGTCGTCGCCCGCTTCGGCGGCCGCAACTGGACGGTCTTCAGCGCCCTGCTCCTCCTGCTGCCCACCGGCCTCGCCTTCGCGGTGATGCACCCCGGCACCTCCTACACCACCTTCGTCCTCGTCGCCGTGCTCACCGGCGTCGGCGGCGGCAACTTCGCCTCCTCGATGACCAACATCAACGCCTTCTTCCCGCTGCGGAAGAAGGGCTGGGCCCTCGGCCTCAACGCGGGCGGCGGCAACATCGGCGTCCCCGTCGTCCAGCTCGTCGGCCTCCTCGTCATCGGCACCGCCGGAGCGATGCACCCCAGGATCGTGCTCGGCGTCTACCTGCCCCTGATCGTCGTCGCCGCCGTCTGCTCCGCCCTCTTCATGGACAACCTCGCCCCCGTGAAGAACGACTCCGGAGCCTTCAAGGAAGCCGCCACGGCCCGCCACACCTGGATCATGGCCTTCCTCTACGTCGGCACCTTCGGCTCCTTCATCGGCTACAGCTTCGCCTTCGGCCTTGTCCTCCAGACCCAGTTCGGCCGCACCCCGCTCCAGGCCGCCTCGCTCACCTTCATCGGCCCCCTGCTCGGCTCCCTCATCCGGCCCGTCGGCGGCTCCCTCGCCGACCGGCACGGCGGCGCCCGCATCACCCTGGGGACCTTCGCCGCGATGGCCGTCGCGACCGGAGTGGTGATCTACGCCTCCGTCGTCGAGTCGCTCGCCGTCTTCCTCGTCGGCTTCATCGGCCTCTTCGTCCTCAGCGGCCTCGGCAACGGCTCCACGTTCAAGATGATCCCGGCGATCTTCCTCGCCCAGGGCCACCGCAAGGGCCTCACGGGCGAGGCGGCCGAGTCCTACGGACGGCGGCTCTCCGGCGCCTCCATGGGCCTCGTCGGCGCCGTCGGCGGGGTCGGGGGGCTCGGCATCAACCTCGCCTTCCGCCAGTCCTTCCAGACCGCCGGCACCGGCACCGCCGCCTTCGTCGCCTTCCTCGTCTTCTACGCGGCCTGCATGGCCGTCACCTGGGCGGTATACCTTCGGGCCCCCGGCACCGTCCCCGACACCGCCGAGACGGTCACCGACCCCGAGCCCCGGCCCGGTTACGCGCAGGTGTGACCCCCGATGCCCGGCGCGTACCGTAACGACCAGGAAATACGGGCGAACCCAGACCGACACGCACCCCCGTCAGGCTCAGACCCCATGGACGAGCAAGAACACGGCCCCCTCGCCGGCTTCACGATCGGCGTCACCGCGGCACGCCGCGCCGACGAGCTCATCGCGCTGCTGCGTCGCCGCGGCGCGGCCGTCGTCCACGGCCCCGCGCTGCGGATCGTGCCCCT
This sequence comes from Streptomyces sp. NPDC053513, assembly GCF_044544765.1. Lineage (NCBI taxonomy): Bacteria > Bacillati > Actinomycetota > Actinomycetes > Kitasatosporales > Streptomycetaceae > Streptomyces > Streptomyces sp. NPDC053513. Next base: position 62,129 of record NZ_JBITXP010000023.1, on the reverse strand, counting down.
CGCCGACGACACCGAACTCCTCGCCGCCACCAAGGAACTCATCGGCAACGCCCCGGACGTCGTCGTCGCCACCACGGCGATCGGCTTCCGGGGCTGGATCGAGGCCGCCGAGGGCTGGGGGCACGGGGACGAACTCCTCGCCGTCCTGCGGAACGTCGAACTCCTCGCCCGCGGACCCAAGGTCAAGGGCGCCGTCCGGGCCGCCGGCCTCACCGAGTCCTGGTCACCCTCCTCCGAATCCATGGCCGAGGTCCTCGACCGGCTCCTCGACGAAGGCGTGGCCGGACGGCGGATCGCGCTCCAGCTCCACGGAGAGCCGCTGCCGGGCTTCGTGGAGGCGCTGGCGGCGGGCGGCGCCGAGGTCGTCGGCGTCCCCGTCTACCGCTGGATGCCCCCCGAGGACCTCGGGCCGCTCGACCGGCTCCTCGACGCGATCCTCTCCCGCGGCCTCGACGCCGTGACCTTCACCAGCGCGCCGGCCGCCGCCTCGCTCTTCTCCCGGGCGGCGGAGCGGGGCGTACGGGACGAACTCGTCGCCGCGCTCCGGCACGACGTGCTCACGGTGTGCGTGGGGCCCGTCACGGCGCTGCCGCTCCAGGCCGAGGGCATCGACACCCACCAGCCCGAACGCTTCCGGCTCGGGCCGCTCGTCCAGCTCCTCTGCAGGGAGCTGCCCGCCCGCTCCCGGGTCCTGCCCGTCGCCGGGCACCGCGTCGAGGTCCGCGGGCACGCGGTCCTCGTCGACGGGCTCCTCCGCCCCGTCCCGCCCGCCGGAATGGCCCTCCTCGGCCTCCTCGCCCGCCGGCCCGGCTGGGTCGTCTCCCGCGCCGACCTCCTCCGGGCGCTGCCGGGGGCGGGACGCGACGAGCACGCCGTGGAGACGGCGATGGCGCGGCTCCGCTCCGCGCTGGGCACGCCGAAGCTGATCCAGACGGTGGTGAAGCGGGGGTACCGGCTGGCCCTGGACGCCCCACCGGAGCAGAAGTACGACACCTGACCCTGCCGGACCGCCGCCCGCCCCGTCGCGGGCGCCATCCCTGCCGGGACGGCGCCCCCCGTTGCGGGCTGCGCCCGCCTCCGCGCCCCTCCGTTGTGGGCTGCGCCCGCCGGGCGGTGCCCACCCCTCGCGCCCCCGTTGTGGGCGCGCACCCGCCGGGGCGGCGCCCCCGCCCACCCCCGTTGTGGGCAGTCGTTCCGCTGGGGCGGAACGGGTGGGCACAACGGACCCGCGCCCTGCCGGCGCCAGAGGCTGGTGCGCCTGGACCCGCACCCCGTGCACAGCGCACTGGTGGTGCGGGTCAGGGCGCGGGACGCGGAGGCGCCGCTGACGGGCGCCGTCCCGTGTGCCCACCCGTCCCGCCCCAGCGGGACGACTGCCCACACGGGGGTGAGCGGGGGCACCGCCCCGCAGGGCGCGGGCCCCGCACGGGCGGGGGAGCCGCCCAGCCGGGTGCGGGACCCGGGTGGGCGGAGGGGGCTGTCCGGCAGTGGCGGGTACCGCACGGGCAGGGGGTGCGTTCGGAAGTGCCCCGCGACTGACACGGCGGGCCACCGTGGCGTACGCTCGACGGCTGCCCAGTGCACGTGAGAAGGGGGCCTTAGGTGGCCGCGCAGGAAGCCGTCGACACGGTCAGAGACCGTGAGATCGGTGTCGAGCAGGAACATCTGGATCAGGTCTACCGCCGTCTGGAGGAGAAGATCCACGAGGCGGAGTTCCTGATGAACGACGCCGCCCAGCGGGGCCAGGTCGGCACGCCCGGCGCTCTCGCCGAGCGCGACGCCCAGGTCTTCCGGGCCGGCATCCACCTCAATCGGCTCAACAACGAGTTCGAGGACTTCCTCTTCGGCCGGATCGACCTGCTGTACGGCAAGGACGGCAAGAAGGGACCGGACGGCGCCTACACCTCCGTCGAGCCCGCCGAGGACGCCGTGCGGCCCGACAACACCGCGGACATCGGCGAGACCCTCCACATCGGGCGGATCGGCGTCCTCGACTCCGACTACGCGCCGCTCGTCATCGACTGGCGCGCGCCCGCCGCCGCACCCTTCTACCGGTCCACCCCCGTCGACCCCGGCCGGGTCGTGCGCCGCCGGGTGATCCGTTCCAAGGGCCGCCGGGTCCTCGGCGTCGAGGACGACCTCATGCGTCCCGAGCTGCGGGCCACCCTCGACGGGCGCGAGCTGCCCGTGATCGGCGACGGCGCCCTGATGGCCGCCCTCGGCCAGGCCCGCAGCCACACCATGCGGGACATCGTGTCCTCCATCCAGGCCGAGCAGGACCTCGTCATCCGGGCGCCCGCCGCCTCCGTGACGTACGTCGAGGGCGGCCCGGGGACCGGCAAGACCGCCGTCGCGCTGCACCGTGCCGCCTATCTGCTCTACCAGGACCGGCGGCGGTACGCGGGCGGCATCCTGATCGTCTCCCCGACCCCGCTCCTCGTCTCGTACACCGAGGGGGTCCTGCCCTCCCTCGGCGAGGAGGGGCAGGTCGCGATTCGCGCCGTCGGTTCGCTCGTCGACGGGGCCGAGGCCACCGCGTACGACGAGCCCGCCGTCGCCCGCGTCAAGGGCTCCTCCCGCATGGTGCACGTGCTGCGGAAGGCCGCCCGGGGCGCCCTGGACAGCCCGGACGCCCCGCAGCTGCTGCGCGTCGTCGCCTTCGGCCGGCGGCTCGAACTCGAAGCCGACGAGCTGCGCCGCATCCGGCACAACGTCCTCGGCGGCACCGCCCCCGTCAACCTGCTCCGCCCGCGCGCCCGCCGGCTGCTCCTCGACGCGCTGTACGCCAAGTCCGGCGCCGCCGGCCGGCACAGCGATCCCGAGCTCGCCGCCGAGCTGCGTTCGTCGTTCGACGAGGACGTGTCCACGGAGGACTCCTTCCTCGGGTTCCTCGACGCGTGGTGGCCCGAGCTCACGCCCCGCCAGGTCCTCGACGCCATGGCCGACGAGCGGCGCCTCGGCCGCTGGGCCCGCCGGATCCTCAACCCGGGCGATGTGCGGCGGCTCGCGCGTTCGCTGCGCCGCCGGGAGCTGTCCGTCCACGACGTCGCCCTCCTCGACGAGCTGGGCACGCTGCTCGGCGCCCCGGCCCGCCCCCGCAAGAAGCGGGAGTACGACCCGCTGGACCAGCTCACGGGCCTCGAGGAGCTGATGCCCGTACGGGAGGAGACCCAGCGGGAGCGGGCCGAGCGGCTCGCGGCGGAGCGCACCGAGTACGCGCACGTGATCGTCGACGAGGCCCAGGACCTGACGCCCATGCAGTGGCGGATGGTCGGGCGGCGCGGCCGGCACGCCACCTGGACGGTCGTCGGCGACCCGGCGCAGTCCTCCTGGTCGGACCCGGACGAGGCGGCGGAGGCCCGGGACGAGGCGCTCGGCTCGCGGCCGCGCCGCCGCTTCGAGCTCACCGTGAACTACCGGAACCCGGCGGAGATCGCCGAGCTGGCCGCCAAGGTCCTCGCGCTCGCCATGCCGGGCAAGGAGTCGCCGCGGGCGGTCCGCTCGACGGGCGTCGAGCCCCGCTTCGTCACCCTCGGCGAGGGGGCGGAACTGGCCGAAACCGTACGTTTGGAGGCCGAGCGGCTGCTCCGCGAGGTGGACGGGACGGTGGGTGTCGTCGTCGCCATGAACCGGCGCGCGGAGGCCGCCGGCTGGCTCGCGGACCTCGGCGACCGGGTGGTGGCGCTCGGTTCCCTGGAGGCGAAGGGCCTGGAGTACGACGCGACGGTGGTCGTCTCGCCCGCCGAGATCGCGGACGAGTCACCGGCCGGTCTGCGGGTGCTCTACGTGGCGCTGACCCGGTCCACGCAGGCCCTGACGGTGCTCTCGGGCGACCGGGACATGCCGGACGGGGCCGGGGTCCCGGACCTCCTGCGGGACTGAGCGGACAGGGCGGCGGGGGAGGGGCCCTCCGCCGCCCGGGACCGAGCGGGCGGGCAGGTCCGCGGGCCCGGGCCCGCCCCTCCGCCCATGGCTGATTTCAGGTCAACCTGCGGTGCTGGAATCACCGAGCAGGGTGGTTTGTTAGCCTTGTCGTGGCACCGGCTCGATCCAAGCCCCCGGGCCCAACCTTCGTCCCTCAGAGGGACCACTTGCCGCGAGGCGAGCATGGCGGGTCGGTGCCACTTAGACGTACGTACAAAGTTGAGGCCCCTGTCACCTCCGGTGACGGGGGCCTCTTCTGTTTGCCCGCGACTTCTCGTATGGTGGAAACTACTTTCCGAAAACAAAATGACCGTATTACCTGCTACCGGCAGGTAGGTGCGACCATCGGAGGGCGCCGCCGGGCAACCAGCCGGGGCGGCGTAGCAACGAAGCTCAGGGAAAGCAGAGGAACTCGGCCATGGCAACGGCGCCCAGCGTCTCGTACTCGATGACGGTCCGGCTGGAGGTTCCCGCCAGCGGAACCGCGGTCTCCCAGCTCACCACGGCGGTGGAGTCCCACGGCGGATCCGTCACCGGCCTCGACGTGACCGCCTCCGGCCACGAGAAGCTCCGCATCGACGTCACCATCGCCGCCACCTCCACCGCGCACGCCGACGAGATCGTCGAGCAGCTGCGCACCATCGAGGGCGTCGTCCTGGGCAAGGTCTCGGACCGTACGTTCCTCATGCACCTCGGCGGCAAGATCGAGATGGCGGCGAAGCACCCCATCCGCAACCGTGACGACCTCTCGATGATCTACACCCCGGGCGTCGCCCGCGTGTGCATGGCGATCGCCGAGAACCCCGAGGACGCGCGCCGCCTCACCATCAAGCGCAACACCGTCGCGGTCGTCACCGACGGCTCCGCCGTCCTCGGCCTCGGCAACATCGGCCCGATGGCCGCGATGCCGGTCATGGAGGGCAAGGCGGCCCTGTTCAAGCGCTTCGCCGACATCGACGCCTGGCCGATCTGCCTCGACACCCAGGACACCGACGAGATCGTCGCGATCGTCAAGGCGATCGCCCCCGGCTTCGCGGGCATCAACCTGGAGGACATCTCCGCGCCCCGCTGCTTCGAGATCGAGGCCCGGCTGCGCGAGGCCCTCGACATCCCCGTCTTCCACGACGACCAGCACGGCACGGCGATCGTCGTCCTCGCCGCCCTCACCAACGCGCTGCGCGTGGTCGGCAAGGGCATCGGCGACGTCCGGGTCGTCATGTCCGGCGCCGGCGCCGCCGGCACGGCCATCCTCAAGCTGCTGATCGCGGCGGGCGTGAAGCACGCCGTCGTCGCCGACATCCACGGCGTCGTGCACGCGGGCCGCGAGGACCTCGTGGACGCCCCGGCCGACTCGCCGCTGCGCTGGATCGCCGACAACACCAACCCCGAGGGCGTCACCGGCACCCTCAAGCAGGCCGTCGTCGGCGCGGACGTCTTCATCGGCGTCTCGGCCCCGAACCTGCTGGGCGCGGAGGACGTCGCCGCCATGGCGGAGGACTCCATCGTCTTCGCGCTCGCGAACCCCGACCCGGAGGTCGACCCGGCCGCCGCCCGGCAGACGGCCGCCGTCGTCGCCACCGGCCGCTCGGACTTCCCGAACCAGATCAACAACGTGCTGGTCTTCCCGGGCGTCTTCCGCGGTCTGCTCGACGCCCAGTCCCGCACGGTCAACACGGAGATGATGCTGGCGGCGGCCTCCGCCCTCGCCGACGTGGTCACCGAGGACGAGCTGAACCCGAACTACATCATCCCGTCGGTCTTCAACGACAAGGTCGCGGGCGCGGTCGCCGGCGCGGTCCGGACCGCGGCGAAGAACGCGGGCGCGGGCACGGCGTCGAACGGTCGCTGACGGCACTCCGCCGACGGACGCCGCGGCACTCCGCCGACGGACGCCGCGGCACTCCGCCGAGCGGCGCCACGGCACTCCGCCGAGCGGCGCTGACGGCGCGTCGCGATTCGCGGAGCCGTAAACCCGCCTTTAGGGTGGCTTTTCGGCTCCGCGCGGTTTTCGTGGTGTCGACACAACGTCACCACCACGGGACTCCGGCGCTTTTCGTGTGACCCGAGGGGGTGCCGGATTGGCGTTCCCGCCGCTGGTGGGGGCAGGATGCGTGTTTGGGCGCGAGGGTCTGTCATTTGACCCGGGTCCGGGGACTGTCCGAGGGCCCTGGCAGCATCGGCTTCGCTGTACCCAGCCGCGCGGCTTCCGCCGCGTGGCACGCCTCACAGGCAAGAAGAACACGGGAGTAACAACATGAACCGCAGTGAGCTGGTGGCCGCCCTGGCCGACCGCGCCGAGGTGACCCGCAAGGACGCCGACGCCGTGCTGGCCGCTCTCGCCGAGACCGTCGGTGAGGTCGTCGCCAAGGGCGACGAGAAGGTCACCATCCCCGGCTTCCTGACCTTCGAGCGCACCCACCGTGCCGCTCGCACCGCTCGTAACCCGCAGACCGGCGACCCGATCGACATCCCGGCCGGCTACAGCGTGAAGGTCTCCGCGGGCTCGAAGCTCAAGGAAGCCGCCAAGGGCAAGTAAGGCGGCCTGTAGGCGCAGAAAGGGCGGCCACCCTGTCAGGGGGTGGCCGCCCTTTCGTTCGTGCGTGTACGGGGCCGTGGGGGCCCGTGGCGCCTTACCGGGCCCCGCGCCCCGGGCCCGGACCCCGCGGGGCCCGGACCTCGCGGGGCCCCGCGGGGCGCGTCAGACCAGCGCGCTGCCCGGCAGCTCGACCTTCGCGCCCAGCTCCACGAGCTTCTCCATGAAGTTCTCGTAGCCGCGGTTGATCAGGTCGATGCCGTGGACCCGGGAGGTGCCCTGGGCCGCCAGCGCCGCGATCAGGTACGAGAAGCCGCCGCGCAGGTCGGGGATGACCAGGTCGGCGCCCTGGAGCTTCGTCGGGCCCGACACGACCGCGGAGTGCAGGAAGTTCCGCTGGCCGAAGCGGCAGTCCGAGCCGCCCAGGCACTCGCGGTACAGCTGGATGTGCGCGCCCATCTGGTTCAGCGCGGAGGTGAAGCCGAGCCGGGACTCGTACACCGTCTCGTGGACGATGGAGAGGCCGGAGGCCTGCGTCAGGGCCACGACCAGCGGCTGCTGCCAGTCCGTCTGGAAGCCGGGGTGCACGTCCGTCTCCAGGTGGATCGCGTTCAGCGAGCCGCCCGGGTGCCAGAAGCGGATGCCCTCGTCGTCGATCTCGAAGGCGCCGCCGACCTTCCGGTACGTGTTGAGGAAGGTCATCATCGAGCGCTGCTGGGCGCCGCGCACGTAGATGTTGCCCTCGGTCGCCAGGGCCGCCGACGCCCAGGAGGCCGCCTCCAGGCGGTCCGGGAGCGCCCGGTGGGTGTAGCCGTCGAGGCGGTCGACACCGGTGATCCGGATGGTCCGGTCGGTGTCCATGGAGATGATCGCGCCCATCTTCTGCAGGACGCAGATCAGGTCCTCGATCTCGGGCTCCACGGCCGCGTTCGACAGCTCGGTGACGCCCTCCGCGAGGACCGCCGTGAGCAGCACCTGCTCGGTCGAGCCGACCGAGGGGTACGGGAGGCGGATCTTGCAACCGCGAAGGCGCTGCGGGGCCTCCAGGTACTGCCCGTCGGCCCGCTTCTCGATGGTCGCGCCGAACTGGCGCAGCACGTCGAAGTGGAAGTCGATGGGCCGGCCGCCGATGTCGCAGCCGCCCAGGCCCGGGATGAAGGCGTGGCCGAGGCGGTGCAGCAGCGGGCCGCAGAAGAGGATCGGGATGCGCGACGAACCGGCGTGGGCATCGATGTCGGCCACGTTGGCGGACTCGACGTGCGTCGGGTCGAGGACGAGCTCGCCGGGCTCCTCGCCCGGACGGACCGTCACCCCGTGCAGCTGGAGCAGCCCGCGGACCACGCGGACGTCACGGATGTCGGGCACGTTGCGCAGACGGCTGGGGCCGCTGCCGAGCAGGGCGGCGACCATCGCCTTGGGCACGAGGTTCTTCGCGCCGCGGACGCGGATCTCGCCCTCCAGCGGGGTTCCGCCGTGGACAAGCAGGACATCGTCAGTGCCGGTCATGAATCTCGCGTTCCGAAAGTGGGGTCCGACGGGTGGCCAGAGAAAAGGGTAAGGGCCCATGAGACCCCGATCGGGTGCTCCATGGGGCCTGTCAGATGTAATGAATTCGGCACAACACCCTCTGCTTCCGAGATCTTGCGGAGTGTCACCGTCCGCTTGTCCTGGCGGTGCGACCCGACGCGCCGGCCCCGTCCACCCTGAACTGCGGTGGGGCCCGCCTTCCCGCCATCCCGCCCGACAACCCCCGCGAACGCCGAAGATGCGGGATCATGTGTCGCATGACCGAGGTGTCCTCGCTCACAGGACGGCTGCTCGTGGCCACCCCCGCGCTGGCGGATCCGAATTTCGACCGCGCGGTGGTCCTGCTGCTCGACCACGACGACGAGGGCTCCCTCGGCGTCGTCCTCAACCGGCCCACGCCGGTCACCGTCGGCGACATCCTCGCCCCCTGGGCCGCCCTCGCCGGCGAACCGGGCGTCGTCTTCCAGGGCGGCCCCGTCTCCCTCGACGCGGCCCTCGGCGTGGCGGTGATCCCCGGCGACGAGGGTCCCCTCGGCTGGCGGCGGGTGTACGGCGCGATCGGCCTGGTCGACCTGGAGACCCCGCCCGAGCTGCTCGGACCGGCCCTCGGCTCGCTGCGGATCTTCGCCGGATACGCGGGCTGGGGCCCCGGCCAGCTGGAGTCCGAGCTCGACGACGGCGCCTGGTACGTGGTCGAGTCGGAGCCCGGCGACGTCTCCTCGCCGCACCCCGAGACGCTCTGGCGGCAGGTGCTGCGACGGCAGCGCGGCGAGCTCGCGATGATCGCCACGTACCCCGACGACCCGTCCCTCAACTGAGGCCCCGGGCTTTCAGTACCCTTGGCGGTTATGAGCACTCTCGAGCCCGAGCGCGGGGCAGGTACGGGAACCCTCGTCGAGCCGACGCCGCAGGTGTCCCACGGTGACGGCGACCACGAGCGCTACGCCCACTACGTCCAGAAGGACAAGATCATGGCGAGCGCCCTCGACGGCACGCCCGTCGTGGCGCTGTGCGGAAAGGTCTGGGTACCGGGGCGCGACCCCAAGAAGTACCCGGTCTGTCCGATGTGCAAGGAGATCTACGACTCCATGGGCGCGGGCGGCGACAAGGACAAGGGCGGCAAGGACAAGTAGCGCGTCCCTGACGTCGGGGCGACCCTTCGGCGGCCCCCGCCGTGCGTGCTTCGGCGCGCGCGGCGGGGGCCGTTCCGTGTTCCGGGCGAAGGCGGGGACGGGTGGGCGAAGTGGTCGAGACCTCTTGTCGGTCCGCCCCGGCGCGCCTAGCCTCACGCCTGTTGTGCGGCGCGAAACGCGCGTTGCGCATGTCGCAACGCGCGCATTCGGCGGTGGAGGACGACGCGATGACCTTCCTGGACCTGATCCCGGCGCCCCTGTCCGCCGGGCGCCGGAGCGGCGCCCCGGGCCGCCGCCCGCTCGACGGGCGGACCACGCTCGACGCCGGTCCCGGCACCGAGGCCACCGCCCGCTGGATCCGCACCGCGCTGGGAGCCGCCACCGGGCTGCCGTTCGCCGACGGCGCCGGGCCGCACGCGATCCGACTGCGGATCGCCGGGGGGACGGCCGGGGGACGCGGCCCGGAGGCGTACCGCCTGACCACCGAGGACCCGGACGCCGCCGTCGTCATCGAGGGCGGCGGCCCCGCCGGGGTGTTCTGGGGCGCCCAGACCCTCCGCCAGCTCCTCGGCCCCGACGCGTACCGCAAGGCGCCCGTACGGCCGAACGGGACCTGGGACCTGCCGTACGCGACGGTCGAGGACGCCCCCCGCTTCGGCTGGCGCGGGCTGCTGCTCGACGTCGCCCGGCACTTCCTGCCCAAGGACGACGTCCTGCGCTACCTCGACCTGCTCGCCGCCCACAAGCTGAACGTCTTCCACTTCCACCTCACCGACGACCAGGGCTGGCGGGTCGAGATCGAGCGCCATCCGAAGCTCACCGAGGTCGGCGCCTGGCGGACCCGCACCAAATGGGGGCACCGGGCCTCACCGCTCTGGACGGAGACCCCGCACGGCGGCTTCTACACCCGGGACGACATCCGCGAGATCGTCGCGTACGCCGCCGAGCGGCACATCACCGTCGTCCCCGAGATCGACCTCCCCGGCCACGCGCAGGCCGCCATCGCCGCCTACCCCGAACTCGGCAACACCGACGTCGTCGACACCGCGGCCCTCACCGTCTGGGACACCTGGGGCGTCAACCCCAACGTCCTCGCCCCCACCGAGGCCGTCCTGCGCTTCTACGAGGGCGTCTTCGAGGAGGTCCTCGACCTCTTCCCGTCCACCTTCGTCCACGTCGGCGGCGACGAGTGCCCCAAGGACCAGTGGAGGGCCTCCCCGACCGCCCAGGCCCGCATCAAGGAGCTCGGGGTCGGCGACGAGGACGGACTGCAGTCCTGGTTCATCCGCCACTTCGACCGCTGGCTCGCCGCCCGCGGCAGGCGTCTGATCGGCTGGGACGAGATCCTGGAGGGCGGACTCGCCGAAGGCGCGGCCGTGTCGTCCTGGCGGGGGTACGCGGGCGGGATCGCCGCCGCCGAGGCGGGCCACGACGTCGTCATGTGCCCCGAACAGCACGTCTACCTCGACCACCGCCAGGCGCCCGGCGAGGACGAACCGATGCCCATCGGATACGTCCGCACCCTGGCGGACGTCTACCGCTTCGAGCCCGTCCCGCCCGGACTCTCCCCGGAGGCCGCCGCCCACATCCTGGGAACCCAGGCCAACGTCTGGACCGAGGTCACGGAGAACCGCTCCCGCGTCGACTACCAGGTCTTCCCGCGCCTCGCCGCCTTCGCCGAGGTCGCCTGGTCCGCGCTGCCCGCGCCGGAGGCGCGCGACCACGCCGGCTTCGAGCGCCGGATGCGCACCCACTACCGGCGCCTGGAAGCCCTCGGCGTCGACCACCGCCCGCCCACCGGCCCCCGCCCCTGGCAGCGGCGGCCCGGGGTCGCCGGCAGGCCCCTGGAGGGCGCACCCCCGAACGTGTGAGAGACCCCCTGTCCCCCCGTCACCCGGGAGCGGCGAAACGGGAGTCGCCGTCACACCCGGGGCGTCCCGGACGAACGGTCCTTCGCGGACCCTCGCTCCGGACCGCCCGGAAGATGTGCCAGAGTTGCCACGTCCGGCCTGTGAGCACGTACGGTACGCCCACACGCAGGCGCGACGGCCGGGCACAGTCGGGGACCACCGGGACACCGGGAAGGGGCAGCGGGTTGACCACGCACGCACCACAAACAACGCAGTCCGTGACGCTGCCCGCCTCGCTCGACGAGGCCGTGGCAGCCCTCACGGCCATGCCGGCCGCCGTGCCCGTCGCCGGTGGCACCGACCTCATGGCGGCCGTCAACAAGGGCCAGCTCCGTCCCGCCGGACTCGTCGGCCTGAGCCGCATCAACGAGATCCGCGGCTGGCAGTACCAGGACGGGCACGCCCTCCTCGGCGCGGGCCTCACCCACGCCCGGATGGGCCGCCCGGACTTCGCCGCCCTCATTCCGGCCCTCGCCGCCGCCTCCCGCGCGGCCGGACCGCCCCAGATCCGCAACGCGGGCACCCTCGGCGGCAACGTCGTCACCGCCGCGCCCACCGGGGACTCGCTGCCCGTCCTCGCCGCACTGGAGGCCGACCTCGTCGTCCTCGGCCCGCTCGGCAGCCGCGAGATCCCCGTCTCCCACCTCCTCGCGGGCCGCGACCTGCTCGCCCCCGGCGAGCTCGTCGGCTTCGTCCGCGTCCCGCTGCTCCACGCCCCCCAGGTCTTCCTCAAGGCCACCGGCCGCACCGGCCCGGCCCGCGCCACCGCCTCCGTCGCCGTCGTCCTCGACCCGGCCCGGCGCGGCGTGCGCTGCGCCGTCGGCGCCGTCGCGCCCATGCCGCTGCGCCCCCTGGAGGCCGAGCGCTGGATCGCCTCGCTGGTGGACTGGGACAACGACCGGGGGCTCGCGCCGGAGGCGCTCGCGGCGTTCGGCGAGTACGTCGCCGCCGCCTGCATCCCGGACCCGCCGGGCGACGAACAGTTGCCGCCGGCCGTACTGCACCTGCGGCGCACGGTCGCCGCACTCGCCCGACGGGCACTGGGGAGGGCACTGGCATGAGCGACGAGCACACGAATCAGACGGGCGGCTGGGAGCCGCTGCCGCAGAGCGAGGGGTACGACGGCGACGCGACCGCCTTCGTCCAGCTGCCGCCCGACTTCATGCTGGACGGCGTCCCCCTGGAGGCGCCGGGCCACGGCTACGTGCCGCCGATGATCACCCCGCTCCAGCCGCTCGCCCCGCCCGCGGCGCCGGACCCGGCGGCGACGGGCACCTGGTCGGTGCACGTCCCGACGGAGGCGCAGCAGACGCAGTACTTCGAGGGGTACGAGGGCGGCGAGCAGGACGCCCCGTACCAGGGCGGCGAGCAGGGCACCCCGTACCAGAGCGCCCCGTACCAGGGCGCCGAGCACTTCCAGCCGCCCGCGTACGTGGAGCACCTGGTCGAGCAGGACCCGCAGGCGACGGCCGAGTGGCGCTTCGAGGAGGCGGTGGCTCCGGCCGCCGACCCGGGCTCCACGGGCCAGTGGCAGGTCCCCGCCGACCCGGACCCGGCCGGGCAGGCGGGCCCCGGGGCGCTGGGGGAGCCCGGAGGGCCCGAGGGGGCCCCGGCGCCCGCCGCCCCGTACGCCGAGGCCCCGGCGACGCTGCCGGGCGGCGCGCCCGCGCCCTGGGCGCTCCCGGAGGAGCCGCCGGCGCAGGAGGCGGAGGCGGCACACGAGGCCGTGCCGGAGGCCGTACGGGAGACGGCTCACGGGGCGGCACCGGAGACGGCTCACGAGGCCGTACGGGAGACGGCCTCGGAGGTGACTCTGGAGACGGCCCCCGAGACCGTGCCGTCGTCCGCACCGGAATCCGCCCTGGAATCCGCTCCGGAACCCGCCCCGGAAGAGGAGACCCCCGCGGTCCCCGTCCCGACCGTCGTCGTCGACCCGGTGACCACGGAGGGCGTGCACGTCACGGAGGTCACGGGCAGCACGGACAGCGACGAGCACCCCCACACCTCGTACATGCTGCGGGTCAACGGCACCGACCGCCCCGTCACCGACTCCTGGATCGGCGAGTCGCTGCTCTACGTCCTGCGCGAGCGCCTCGGCCTCGCCGGGGCCAAGGACGGCTGCTCGCAGGGCGAGTGCGGCGCGTGCAACGTGCAGGTCGACGGCCGGCTCGTCGCCTCCTGCCTGGTGCCCGCGGCGACCGCCGCCGGGAGCGAGGTGCGGACGGTCGAGGGCCTCGCGGTCGACGGCGAACCCTCCGACGTGCAGCGGGCGATGGCCAAGTGCGGCACCGTCCAGTGCGGCTTCTGCATCCCCGGCATGTGCATGACCGTGCACGACCTCCTGGAGGGCAACCACGCCCCCACGGAGCTGGAGACCCGGCAGGCCCTCGCCGGCAACCTCTGCCGCTGCTCCGGCTACCGCGGCGTGCTCGACGCCGTCCGGGACGTCGTCGCCGAGCGCGAGGCCGCCGCCGCGGCCGCCGCGCCCGAAGCGGCCGACGAGGTCCGTGTCCCGCACCAGATTCCCCACCCGCACGACGGAGGCATGGCGTGAGCAGCGACGCGACGACCGCGGCTCTGGACACCCCCGATCAGGAACAGGCCACGCGCGGAATCGGCGCCTCGCTCCCGCAGGCCGAGGCGCGGGCGAAGACCGAGGGCACCTTCCCGTACGCCTCCGACCTGTGGGCCGAGGGGCTGCTCTGGGCCGCGATCCTGCGCTCGCCGCACCCGCACGCGCGGATCGTGTCGATCGACACCACGGCGGCGACCGCCATGCCGGGCGTACGGGCCGTGGTGACGGCCGCGGACGTGCCGGGCGCGGCGACGTACGGCCGCAGGGTCGCCGACCGGCCCGTCTTCGCCTCCGACCTGGTCCGGCACCACGGCGAGGCCCTCGCGGCCGTCGCCGCCGACCACCCGGACACGGCGCGCCTCGCGGCCGCGGCGATCGCCGTCGAGTACGAGCTCCTCGAACCCGTCACCGACCCGGAGAAGGCCTTCGCGGCGGAGGCGCTGCACCCCGACGGAAACCTGATCCGGCACATTCCCCTCCGCTTCGGCGACCCGGAGGCGACGGGCGAGGTCGTCGTCGAGGGCCTGTACCGGATCGGCCGCCAGGACCCGGCGCCGATCGGCGCGGAGGCGGCCCTCGCGGTTCCGCGTCCCGACGGGGGCGTCGAGCTCTACACGGCCTCCACCGACCCGCACACCGACCGCGACCTGGCCGCCGCCTGCTTCGGCCTGCCGCCCGAGCAGGTCAAGCTCGTCGTCACCGGAGTCCCCGGCGCCACCGGCGACCGCGAGGACCCGGGCTTCCAGATCCCGCTGGGCCTCCTCGCGCTGCGCACCGGCTGCCCGGTCAAACTCACCGCCACGCGCGAGGAGTCCTTCCTCGGCCACGCCCACCGCCACCCCACCCTGCTGCGCTACCGCCACCACGCGGACGCGGAGGGGCGGTTGGTGAAGGTGGAGGCGCAGATCCTGCTGGACGCGGGCGCGTACGCGGACTCCTCGTCCGAGTCCCTGGCGGCGGCCGTGGCCTTCGCCTGCGGTCCGTACGTCGTCCCGCACGCCTTCGTGGAGGGCTGGGCGGTCCGTACGAACAACCCCCCCTCGGGCCACGTCCGGGGCGAGGGCGCGATGCAGGTGTGCGCGGCGTACGAGGCCCAGATGGACAAGCTGGCCGCGAAGCTGGGCATGGACCCGGCCGAGCTGCGCATGCGGAACGTCATGGCGACCGGCGACATCCTGCCGACGGGCCAGACGGTGACCTGCCCGGCCCCGGTGGCCGAACTCCTCGCGGCGGTCCGCGACTTCCCGCTCCCCGCCCTCCCCAAGGACACCCCCGAGGGCGACTGGCTGCTGCCCGGCGGCCTGGAGGGCGCGGGCGAACCCGGCGCGGTGCGGCGGGGCGTGGGCTACGCGCTCGGCATGGTGCACATGCTGGGCGCCGAGGGCACCGACGAGGTCTCGACGGCCACCGTCCGCGTCGCGGACGGGGCGGCGACGGTCATCTGCTCGGCGGTGGACACCGGTTCGGGCTTCTCGACGCTCGCCCGCCAGATCGTGCAGGAGACCCTCGGCATCGACGAGGTGCACGTCGCCCCCGTCGACACCGACCAGCCGCCGGCCGGACCGGCGGCCCACGGACGCCACACATGGGTCTCGGGCGGCGCGGTCGAACGCGCGGCGAAGATGGTCCGCACGCAGCTCCTCCAGCCGCTGGCCCACAAGTTCGGCATGTCGACCGAGCTGCTCCAGATCACGGACGGCAAGATCACCTCGTACGACGGAGTCCTCTCGACGACGGTCACGGAGGCGATGGACGGCAAGGAACTCTGGGCCACCGCCCAGTGCCGCCCCCACCCCACCGAGCCCCTCGACGAGTCCGGCCAGGGCGACGCCTTCGTCGGCCTCGCCTTCTGCGCGATCCGCGCGGTCGTGGACGTCGACATCGAACTCGGCGCGGTGCGCGTGGTGGAGATGGCCGTCGCCCAGGACGTCGGCCGCGTCCTCAACCCCGCCCAACTGGCCGCCCGCATCGAGGCGGGCGTCACCCAGGGCGTCGGCGCGGCCCTCACGGAGAACCTCCGCACGGCCCGCGGTCTGGTCCGCCACCCCGACTTCACGGGCTACGCACTCCCGACATCCCTGGATGCCCCGGACATTCGCATCGTGAAACTCGTCGAGGAACGCGACGTCGTGGCCCCCTTCGGCGCGAAGGCGGCGAGCGCGGTCCCCGTGGTCACCTCGCCCGCCGCAGTGGCCTCAGCCGTGCGAGCGGCGACGGGCCGCCCGGTCAACCGCCTCCCGATCCGCCCGCAGGCGGCGGTGGCCGTGCCCAATTCGTAACCATGTGATGTCCGTTGCTTGTGCAACTGAGAGGTGCGGACTGTCGTCGTTCCTGACTACAGTGGACTTCTAGACTTGTGCCGTGCACGGCACGGTGGTTCACCGGGGGAGGAGCGCGAGCATGCTTGCTGCGATGGAAGGAATGGCGTCCGGGATGCGGACGCAGGCCGTCAAGTACAGCGCCGACTCCATGCAGAAGTTCAAGCAGGGTGTCGACGAGCTCATCACCCAGCTCAAGGGCTCCGACGCGAGCCCCGGCAAGCTCAAGGCCGACCCGGTCACCCGCACCCAGTTCGGCGGGGGCGGGGCCGCCTGGGCCGAGGCCCAGAGCGCCTACGCGGCCTATGACGAGGTCCTCGGCAAGCTGGTGGAGCTCTCCAGCCTGCTCAACGACTGCCTGGAAGGACTCGGGATCGCGGTCGTCGCCTCCAAGAACGGCATGGAGGAGATGGACGACGACATCAAGCGCAAGATGATCCAGATCCACCAGCGGACGTACAACGCCAAGGAGAAGGCGGACAAGGAAGCGGGCGTCGGAGGCAACGACGCGGCCGAGGGCGACGGCTCCTTCAAGTAGTCGGGCGCGGACGGAATTTCGGGGACACGGGGAAGAGGCGAAGAATGAGGCCTGCAGAGGGCGGCGGTGGCGGCGGAACCAACTTCGCCGCCATGAAGCACGAGCAGATGCTGGCGTGGCTGGACGAGGCGAGCAGCTTCTCCGTGGGCGAGGCGGCGCGGCGACTGAAGAGCGTCTCGCAGCAGATGGCCAAGATCGCCGGTGAGCTGCGCGCCAGCATGAGGAACATGGATTGGGAGGGCGAGGCCGAGAAGGCGTTCGTCGAGTGGGCCACCAACGTGGCCAACTCGACCACGAGCCTTTCGGACTACGCCGAGCACGGCGCTGTCTGCATGGAGGACAACTCGACCGCCATCGCCTCGGCCCAGAGCGCCATCCCCCGGTACACCTCGCACGAGGCGGCCAAGGCGAACCTGCAGGCGGCCCAGAAGTACCACAACGACCCCGACGCGCAGACCATCGCCCGCAACGCCAGGAACCAGATGTCCCCCAGCGAGGAGCTGGCGGCCATCGAGGCGAAGGAGAGGGAGAACCAGCAGGCGGCGGCGGACGAGATGTACCGCCTCTCCTCCGCCTACCAGTGGTCGAGCTACCGCATGAAGAACGAGGTGCCGCCCACGTTCCCGCCGCCGCCGGGGGCGTTCGTGCCGGACTACGGGGGTGACCGCGGCACGGGCAACTACATCGGATCCACGCCGCAGAGCAGCGACCGCTCCGCAGGTACGGACACGAGTACCGGGACGCGCACCACGCACACCCCGCCGCCTGGCACCCCGACCACGCCTGACACGCCCGCGGTCCCGCCCACGGGCGACTCGACCGGGCCGACGCACGTCGTCAAGCCCGAGGTCCGGTCTGAGCCTCCTGTGGACCTGGGCATCGACAGCGTGAAGACGCCGCCGAAGCCGGACATCACCGTGCCGACGACGCAGCTCCCGGGCGGCCCGCCGCCGATCACCAAGCCGGACGGCGGTACGCCTCCGTTCGTGACCACCGGCGTGCCTCCGCTGACCGTCAAGGGTGGTCCGGGCCCCTTCGGCCCCACCTCGCCCCTCACCGGGGGCACCGGCAACCCCCGCGGCCCGGTGACCGGCGGACTCCGCAACACGCCCGGCATGCCCCGTGAGGGCATCAGCGGCGGCCGTCAGGTTCCCAGCACCACGGGTCGGCCGCAGACCGGCATCCCGCGCAGCACCGTCATCGGCAACGAGCCCACCGGCCAGGGCCGTACGGGCATGGGCCGGGGCATGGGCGGCGCGCACGGCATGGGCGGTTCCATGGGCGGCGCGTCCGGCCAGAGCGGCATCACCGGCGGCCGTCGTCTCGCCGGCGAGTCCGGCGGAGTGGTCGGCGGCAAGGCGCAGCGCGCCGGTGCCGCCGGTGGGAGTGGGAAGCCCTTCACCGCCGGCGGCTCGGGCCTCGTCCGCGGAAACGCCGCGAAGCCCGGTGAGCGCGAGGAGCAGAACGGAGAGCGTCCCGACTACCTCGTCGAGGACGAGGAGACCTGGCAGCAGGGCCGCCGCGTGGCGCCGCCCGTCATCGACTGATCAGCGCGAGGAAGCAGATGCGTACCAGCAGTATTCGTCGGAGCCGTGCCCGAGTCACCGCCTCCGCCGCTTTGGGGATGCTGCTGGTGGGCATCGCTTCCGTCCCCGCCCACGCGGAGAACTTCCGTGCCCAGCAGTGGCACTTGGACGCCATGGGCGCGGAAGAGATCTGGCAGCTGAGTACGGGCAAGGGCGTCACCGTCGCGGTCCTCGACAGCGGTGTGGAGAAGGGGAACCCGGATCTCCGGGGCCAGGTCCTCCAGGGCAAGGACTTCGCCACGGACAAGCCGGGCGACGAGTACACCGATTACACCGGGCACGGCACGGGGATGGCCGGCCTCATCGCCGGCACGGGTGCGCGCGACGGTGGCAGCGGGTCCTTCGGACTGGCGCCGGGGGCCAAGATCCTTCCGGTCCGTGTGCCCGGTGCGGACACGGGCAAGGTCAGTCAGGCGGCGGCCAACGAGGAATTCAACAGGGTCATGCCGCAGGCCATCCGCTATGCCGCCGACTCGGGGGCGAAGGTCATCAACATCTCGCAGGGCGCGTCGGAAGGTTCGACGCAGCTCGCCGAAGCGGTGAAGTACGCCTTGAGCAAGGGCTCGTTGGTCTTCGCAGCCACCGGGAACACAGCAGACAAGGGCAACGAGGTCGAGTATCCGGCAGCGACTCCCGGTGTCGTCGGTGTCGGCGCCGTCGACGACAAGGCGAAGCACGTCTCGACGTCCCAGTACGGCTCCCAGGTCGATCTGGTGGCCCCCGGCAAGGACATGGTGCACGCCTGTGGTGGCGGCACGGGGATGTGCAAGTCGACCGGCACCAGTGACGCCACCGCTCTTGCCTCAGCCGCCGCCGCGCTCCTCTGGTCGAAGCACCCCGACTGGACCAACAACCAGGTCCTGAAGGTCATGCTCGACACGGCCGCGAAGCCCAAGGGCGGCGAGAAGCGCAGTGACTACATCGGCTTCGGTGCCATCCGTCCTCTGCGCAGCCTGAAGACACCGGGCGACCCCGGTCCCGCCGGCGTCCGGCCCATCGACGACCTTGCCGAGGTCGCGGCCCCGTCCGCCTCCGCCTCCGGTTCGGCGGACCCCGCCCCGTCACAGTCCTCCGTCGCCCCCGCCCCGGCCCCCCAGGCGGCCGCCGAGGACGACGGCGGCAACACCGGTCTCTGGATCGGCCTCGGGATCGGTGCCGCCGTGCTGATCGGTGCCGCCGTCGCCGTACCCGTACTCCGGTCGCGGCGGGGCTGAGTCCCACCCCCTGCCGTCGGCCGTCCGTAACTCACTCATGGGGAAGTAGATGTCGTTCGACGAGGAGTGGAGCCAAGTCCGCAGCCAGGCCGCGGCGATGAGGCTCAACAGCGTGCCCGCCGAAGGTGGCGGCGGTGGCGGAGGCGCCAGCGACTACAAGGTGACCTCCGCCGACCTCAAGGCCATCGGCAACGAGGCCCAGGAGCTCTTCCACTGGTTCGAGCGGGACGCCTTCCACGCCGGCGCCCAGACCGACACCGCCGCCAAGAGCCTCGACGGCGACGGGTTCCTGACCGGTTCGGCGATGTGGACGATGTGGGACACCTGGCGCGACCAGGCCGAGGCGCTCCTCAGCGCCTGCGCCCACATCCACAACCACCTCGAGGACACCGTGGTCAGCCACGTCAACCACGAGGAGTCGCTCATCGCGAACTTCTCCATGTCCGATCTCGACAAGCACTTCACATAAGCCGGAGCCGGTGACGGCCACGACGATCGCGCACGGCTGACGAGGGAAACAGATGCTGAAGTTCGAACAGGTCCTCCATGCCAACCTCAGCGGCCTCAAAGAGGCCGTCACCGTCTGGGGGGAGACCGTCTCCAAGCTGGAGAAGACCAAGGAGAAGGCCGAGACCGGCCTCCAGGCCAAGGCCGACAAGGCCGACTGGAAGGGCGAGAACGCCGGTGTGACCCAGGCGTTCGTCCGCAAGACCGCCAAGGAGTTCGGCGACGCCCTCACCGAGGCGAGCAGCATCCGCAACATCCTCCGGGACGCGCAGGGCGAGTTCCAGGCGGCGAAGTCCGAGCTGGAGAAGCTGGTCGCGGAGGCTCCGGGCAAGGGCATCCGTATCGATCCCGACGGTGTCGTCAGCTATCTGGTCCACCCCGACCGCCGCTCCAAGGACTACGACGGGCCCAAGCCCGAGCAGGCCGACTTCGAGGCGATGCGGTCGGCGATCAAGGCCGCGATCGACCGTGCCAACAACGCCGACGACGTCGCCTCCCGCGCCCTGCGCGGACTCGTCGGCAGCGACAAGATGAACTTCTCCGGCACGAACTACGACTCCCTCAAGGCCGCCTCCAAGGCGCAGGACGCCGAGGACGCGCACGCCGCCTACGAGCTGTACAAGAAGGGCGACGACGCCACCCCCGAGGAGATCGACAAGCTCAACGCGCTCTTCAAGGCCAACCAGAAGGACCCGTACTTCGCCGAGAAGTTCGCCCTGGAGGTCGGGCCGAAGGGCAGCATGGAGTACTGGGCCGACATGGGCGACCCGAGCGACGGCTCCCGGCTCGGCGTCGACCATCGCGACAAGCTCAAGGAACTCCAGACGAACTGGAGTCTGACGCTCGCCACCGCGACCCATTCCACGAGCCCCGAGATGGAGCAGTGGAAGGCCGACGTCATCAAGGCCGGCAGCGAGCCGATCCAGACGCGCGGCACCAGCCCGTACGGCTTCCAGGTCATGAGCAACCTGATGCGCGTCGGCGACTACGACGACAAGTTCCTCAAGGACTACGGCACCGGGCTCGTCGTCACCGAGCGCAAGATGACCGGCGACGGACGCCTGCCCGCCGACCGGGCCTGGCACCAGCTGACCGGCGGCCCGAGCCACCTGAACTGGATGGGCGGCGACCTGGGCAACGACCCCATGGTCGGCTTCATGGAGGGCCTCGGGCACAACCCCAAGGCGTCGACGGACTTCTTCAACGGCGACATCGACCTCACGCCCGAGAACACCAAGGACGACAAGAAGCTCGACCCGTTCGACTACTTCACCAAGGACCGCGAGTGGCCCGAGGAGATCAACGACAAGGGTGACCGGACCAAGGAGCCCGGCTACAACGCCCTCGGTCACGCCCTGGAGTCCGCGACCACCGGCCACCCGTACGACGCCGAGGCCGAGGGCCTCAAGGACGTGCGGACCAAGGAGAACGCGGAGGTCATGCAGAAGGTCGTCGAGCGGTACGGCAGCGACCCCAAGTACATGCACGAGCAGCCGGGCATCGACGACAGCCTCGGCAAGATGGGCGCCGCGTACATCGACGAGCTGAACCGCTCCCTGGAGACGGACAGCGACACGACGATGGAGGAGAAGCGGAACTCCCCCTTCGGCTACAACGACGCCCACGGCAAGTCCCGCTTCGGCGACGACTTCGACACCAAGCTGCTCTGGAACCGCGGCGACGCCGTCAACTTCATGGGCATCGTGGCGCAGAGCGAGACCGGCCACTCCACCCTCTCGGCGGCCGAGTCGCTGTACACGACGAGCGTCCTCGACGAGGTGGGCCCCAAGCCCGGCTCCACCTTCGACGACCGGGACCTCACCGACGCGCGGACCACGCTGCGGGTCGGGTCGGAGGCCCAGGGAATCCTCGACGAGTCCCGCATGGCGCAGATCGACAAGGACTACGAGAAGGACTCCGAGGAGCACAAGAAGGCCGTCGGCAGGACGACCGAGTGGGTCAAGTTCGGCATCGGCGCGGCGGCGGCGGGCGGCGTCGCCGCCCTGACCGGCGGCGCCGGCGGCGTCCTGGTGCCGCTGGCCGCCGAGACGGTGGGCGGCGCGGTCACGACCGTCATCGGCATGGAGGCCGACGACATGGCGGAGAAGTACGAGAAGGACGAGCTGCTCAAGAAGAAGTCGGACGACCTCTCGGACGAGGCGCTGGCCATGGGCAAGGAGAACGCGCTCCGCCCCGGCATCGCCTACGCCAACGCCCCCGGCTGGAGCGAGAAGGACCGGAACTACCTCGACGAGGAACTGGTCAAGTACGTCCGGGACTCGCGCATGCACGCCCGCGACAACTCGCTGCCCGACCCGTACGAGAAGAAGTGACGCACATGCGGTCCGTACTGACCAGGGTCGGAACGGCCTTCGCCGTCGCCGCCGTCCTCACCGGATGCGGTGGCGGCGGCGGGACGGCCCCGCAGGCCTCCGAGGGCCTGACGGCCGCCGAGGCCTGCGGCGGCTTCGCCAAGGACACGCCGGCCGCGGCGGCGCTCAAGGCCGTCCTCGGCGGCGAGCGCTTCGAGGACAACCTCTCGAAGCCGGAGAAGGCCCTCGACAGGCTGCGCGACGACGCCGCCGCGCCGTGGGCCGACTCGTACCGGCCGCAGCCGGTGACGTACTGCGGCCTCCAGGCCGCCGAGGAGGTGTCGAGGAACCTCAAGATCCAGGTGAACGCCGTGGGGAAGGGGCCGTACCTGGGCCCTGAGCTCGCCAAATCCGTGACCTCGTACGACACCGGGGTCGAGGCGTTCTCCTCGTCCACCCTCGGCAAGCTCTTCTTCTCCTGCCGCCTCAAGGCGCCCGCCCTCCCGATCGTCGTCGAGACGGCCGTCTGGGGCCCGGCGGACGTCGAGAAGACGGACGAGGAACAGCGCACCCGCCTGATCACCCTCGCCAACGCGGCGGCCCGGGATGTCTCGGCGAAGCTGGGCTGTGAGGGGGACGGACTCGTGACCGGCGTGCCGAAGCGCGCCGCGAAGTCCTCCTGAGAAGCTTCTTCCATGCGCCTCACCGCCCACAGGATCCTGCTCCCGGCCGCCGCCGTCCTCGCGATGGCGGCGGCCGGCTGCACCCCGGGAAGCGACGACGCCGCTCCCCGGGGACAGACGGCCTCGGAGGTCTGCGGCGGCTTCGCCCAGGAGCCCGCTGCGGCCTCGGCGCTCGAGGCCATCGCCGGCAAGGACGTCCGGCTGACGGCCGACCGGTCCGAGCCGGACCGGGTCCTCGCCGAGCTGCGGAAGGCGGCGCGGACGCCGCAGAGCGGGAAGCAGCGCATGGAGGGCATCCCGTTCTGCACGCTGGAGGCGGCCGGGGACGAGAAGAACGTCCTGAGCATCACCCTCCGGGAGGCCCTCGCCGTCCCGGCGGGCGAGGCCGCGAAGGCGTCCGTGACGGCCTACTCCACCGGGCGCCTGGCGACCTCGTCCGACCTCTTCGCCTCGGTCTACTTCACCTGCCGGACGCCGGCACCGGCCCACGAGATCGTCCTCGACGCCGAGTTGGAACGCGCGGACGAGAACGAGGCCGACCACGCGGGCATCAGGGACGAGCAGATCACCCTGGCCAACGCGGCGGCCCGGCACGTCGCCGCCGAACTGGGGTGTACGGGGACGGGGCTGGTGGAGGGCACGCCGGCGAAGGCGCGGTCGTAGGAACGGGAGCTCTCACTCGTCGTAGACCGGCATGGCCATGATCCTTCCGCCGCGTGCGACGAAGACGCGGTGGGCGTCGCTGACGAGCTGGTAGGGGCCCTTACGCTGCATCCTCAGAGTGAACAGTGTCTTGTGGGTGATCTTCTGCACCACCCGGACGGCACCACCGTCGGGCTCGGGCAGCCACGCGGTCCCGCCCTCCACCGCCGGGGCGGTGGGGACGCCGGTCGTGCTGCGCAGATGATCCAGGAATTCCATCCACTCGGTGTTCGGGATGTCGCTGGTGGAGAGGGCACTGAAGCGGTAGCCCCAGGAACCGCCGATGGCCACGACGAATTTTCCGTCGACGGTGGGGGTGGCCCAGCCCAGCTCTCGGTTGGCGAAGTTGTCTGCGTCCTTCGACCACAGGTAGGTGCCCTCGTTCAGACGTCGGGCCACCAGCTTGGGGCCGCTGAGATAGACGGTGTCGCCGCCGATCGCGGGAGCCTGGCCGTGGATGCCCTGGCCCTGGATCTTCCAAGCGGTCTTGCCCGTTACGGTGTCGACGACGTCGACCTGGCCGTCCCGGCCGTGGACCACGAGCCGCTTTCCGCCCGCGGCCGCCCGCGCAGGACCCTTGGGGGAGCGGGGCGAGAGCATCGGGCGATCCCAAGTCGTCTTGAGCGTCCATGCGTTCACGGCACGCAGCCGGTTGTCCTTCGTCACCAGGTAGACCTGGGTGTCGTCGGCGGCGAGGACGTCGTCGACATCGTCACCGGTCTGCCAGACCGGGGCTCCGGTGGAGGCGACGAACGCGTTCAGAGCGCCGTTCTTGTCGACGCCGACGACGAGCCGGTCGGCGACGGAGACGAAACCAGCGACCGAGTGGATGTCTTCGGCCCGCCACCGTTCCTTGCCGTCCGTGACGGACAGGGCCAGCAGGCCGCCCGCCTTCGCCTGCA
Organism: Streptomyces sp. NPDC053513; assembly: GCF_044544765.1. Classification (NCBI taxonomy): domain Bacteria; kingdom Bacillati; phylum Actinomycetota; class Actinomycetes; order Kitasatosporales; family Streptomycetaceae; genus Streptomyces; species Streptomyces sp. NPDC053513. The sequence continues at coordinate 37,765 of NZ_JBITXP010000023.1, read as the reverse complement.
CGATCAGCACATCTCGCACGGGCAGCGGGAGGTTCCCGCGCGGGGAGCCGACGTCCAGAGGGCCCCACAGGGCTTCCGGGGCTTTGTCGGGCTCACTGTCGATGAGGGAGATGAAGGCCGCCTCCGGGGTCGCCACGGCCGGCGGTACGTCGGCGGTCGGGGACTGCTCCCGGTTCAGCCACCAAGCCCCGGCCCCGCCACCCACACCGAGCACGGCCACACCGGCCGCCGTCATCGCGAGGAAGCGGCGCCGGGACGGCGACGAGGACGGTGCGGCGGTGTCCTCGTGCGCCGCCAGGCGCTTCGTGGCCGTCTCGCGCCGCTTGACGTCCTCGGCCAGCGGGCCCCTGCGCCAGGCGCGGTCGGCGCCCTTCGGCGGGGCGAACGCCTCCGCGATCTGCGGGGGAGCCGGGCGGAACGCCGGGTCCTTCGCCAGGCACGGGCCGATCAGCTCCTGGAGTTCCGGCGGCACCCGGCTCAGGTCCGGCATCCCGTGCACGACCTCGTACTGGACCGCCGCCACGTGCGCGCCGTCGAAGGCGCGCCTCCCGCTCGCCGCGTACGCGAGGACCGCGCCGAGCGAGAACACGTCCGCGGCCGGGCCGACGCGCTGCCCGAGGACCTGCTCGGGAGCCCCGTACCCCGGGGTGACCGGGATCTGGCCGGTCGTCGTGAGCGTGAGGCCGTGCTCGGGGCGGGCGATGCCGAAGTCGATGATCCGGGGGCCGGTGGAGGTGAGCACGATGTTCGCGGGCTTGAGGTCGCGGTGGACGAGACCCGCCGCGTGGATGTCGTGCAGCGCGCGGGCCAGCCGGGCGGCGAGGGCGCGGACCGTCGGCACGTCCATCGGGCCGTACGCGCGGACGGCCTCGTCGAGCGTCGGGCCGGCGAGGAACTCGGCGGCGATCCACGGCCGTCCGCCCTCCGTCTGAGCGCCGAGGACCCGTGCCACGCCCTTGCTCGTGACGGCCCGTGCCATGTCGGCCTCGCGGACGAACCGCTGCGCGAGGTGCCGGTCGTGGGCGAGTTCGGGGCGCAGGACCTTGACGGCGGCGGGCGCTCCGGCGCCGTCCCGGCCGATGTACACCTTGCCCATGCCGCCCTCGCCGAGGACGCCGAGGAGCCGGTACGGGCCGAGCCGGAGCGGATCGCCGGCGGCGAGGGGCTGTGTGGTCACGATGCTGCTTTCCGGGGCGATGAGTTGCGAGGACTTGGGCCGGGAAGGGGGGATCAGGCGAACGGGATGGCCACGACGGACGACGCCCCCGCCCCGATGATCCGGGCCCGTGTTCTGTCGACCACGTACCGGGTCGCGTCCGTCGGAAACACCCAGGCCGAACGGCGGGTCGCTCGGTCGACCGCGCTCAGTCCGCCCCGGACGGGGGCGTACACGTACTTCGTTCCGACCACCGGGACGCTGAAGAGGTCCGGGGACAGACTGCGGCCCGAGGGAGCCTCCTTCCAGCGCTCGTCACCCCTGTCGGCGCTGACGACCACGAGGCCTCGGCCGGCCTCGTTGGCGTGGACGAGACCGCCCGAGACGGCTGGCAACCCGAAGGAGGAGCCCTTGCCGTGTTCCCAGGCGACGGCGCCGTCGGCGAGGCGCAGTGCCCGGAGGCGGTCACCGCCGAGGTACACGTGCCGGCTGTCTGCCGAGAGCTGGCCGGGGTGGTAGTACAGGGACTCCTCGAGCGGGATGCTCCGCAGCCACAGTCGGTGCCCGGTGCGCACGTCCCGCACCTGGAGATCGAACGACTTGAGGTCGTCGCTGTTCTTGGCGAGGAGCAGCAGGTCGCCGACGACTCGGGAGAGCCAGGGGCGGGCGTTATCCCATGTGGACGGCTGCCGCCAGACCTCCTTGCCCGTGCGCAGGTCGACGGAGATCAGGTGTCGGCCGGTGTAGCTGCTGGACCCTCCGTCGCCGATGTGTGAGGCGGCGTAGAGCCGTCCGTCGGACGCGGTGAGGATGTCCGTGCCGAATTGGGAGCCCTCGAAGCCCTTGAGGTTGATGGGCCGGGCCGCCTCTTTGCCGGTGCGGGGTGCGAGCGTACGGATCTGCAGCGCGAGGGTGCCGTCGTGGGGGCGTTCGGTGGTGTAGAAGTACGTTCCGTCCGTGGTGATCTGTTTCGGCCGCGGAATCCTGTCGATCCACAGCTCGGTGCCGTTCCGCGTGTCCAGCGCCCGGAACGACACCGTCTCCGCGAACCCCACCACGTCCCCCGCGAGCAGCGGCGTGATGCTCTCCTCACGGTCCAGGTGCTCCCCCCGCCACAGCGCTCGAGGTGCCCCGTCCGAAGCCGTCGTCGCCGGGATCGCGGTCGGACCCGCGGCGGGCGGGTTGCTCCCGGCGTCGCCCCGGGAGCCCGCCCACGTCCACACCCCCGCACCCGCCCCCGCCAGACCCAGCAGGGAGCCGCCGCCCAGGACGAGGGCGCGGCGGCGGGAGACCGGAGCATCCGGGACCGTCGCCGTCGTCGCGGATTCCGCCGGTGCCGGCAGACGGCGGGGCGAGTGCAGCCACACGTCCGTCGCCCGGCGGGCGATGTCCGCCAGGAGGAGGGGCGGCAGGTGGTCCGCGAAGTCGCCGTGGCCGTCGTGGAGGTGTTCCGTCAGGGTGGCCGTGGTGGGGCGGGACGACGGGTCCTTGGACAGGCAGGCCGTCAGGAGCGGTACGAGGGCCTCCGGGACGCCGGTGAGGTCGGGTTCGGCGTAGCGGACGCGGTAGAGGAGGTCGGCGGGGGAGCCCGTGCCGAAGGGGCCGTGGCCGGTGGCGGCGAAGACGAGGACGCCGGCCAGGGCGAACACGTCGCCCGCCGCGGTGTGTTCCTCGCCGCTCGCCTGCTCCGGCGACATGAAGGCGGGCGTGCCGGCCGCCGCCCCCGTGCGGGTGAGGTGGTCGTCGCCGGCCGCGCGGGCGATGCCGAAGTCGATGATCTTCGGGCCGTACGCGGTGACGAGGACGTTCGAGGGCTTCAGGTCGCGGTGGACCACGTCCGAGGAGTGCAGCTGGGCCAGGGCCCCGGCGAGTGCGGCGCCGAGGGCGCGGACGGTCGGTTCGGGGAGCGGGCCGCCGAGCGCGACGGCGTCGTCGAGCGGCGGCCCGAGGACGTACTCGGTGGCCAGCCACGGCGTCTCGGCCAGCGGGTCGGCGTCGACGACGGCCGCTCCGTGCCGCGCCCCGATGATCCGCGCCGCGTCCGTCTCCAGGCGGAAGCGGCTGCGGAAGGCCGGGTCGGTGGCCAGGCGCGCGTGCACGGTCTTGAGGGCGACCGTGCGGCCGCCGGGCGTGCGTGCCAGGTAGACGGTGCCCATGCCGCCGGAGCCGAGGCGGGCGAGGAGGCGGTACGTGGCGACGGCGGCCGGGTCGTCGTGGGTCAGGGGCGACAGCATGAGGTCAGGTCCGTCAGGTCCGGGAGAGGGGGGCGGGGGAGCCGGGGGTGTTGGGAGTGCCGGGGGTGCCGGGGGCGTGGGGGGCTCCGGGGGTGCCGGGAGCGGTGGGGGCGCCGGGAGCGCCGGTGGGGAGTTCGGCCGCGAGGAGTTCGGACGACTGGCGGGCCAGCGCCGCCACCACCCGGCCCGGCAGCCAGCCGGGCGTGAGCAGGGCGCCGGCCGAGTTCAGGACCGTCCCGTGCGGGGTGGACGGCGCGAGGGCCGCCGTCAGGTCGGCGGCGGTCGGCCGGTCCGCGGGGTCGCGGGCCAGGCAGGAGGAGACCACCGGCCGCAGCCCGGCCGGGAGTTCGTCACGTTCGGGCACGGTGTGGCCGGTGGCGGCATACGCGAGGACCGCGCCGAGGGCGTGGACGTCACCCGGCGGGCGCGGACGGCCGCCGGTCGCCTGCTCGGGGGCGAGGGAGCCCGGGTCCAGGCCCGGCAGGCCGGTGCGCGGCTCGCCGTCGGGCGCGGCCGCCCGTACCGCGCCGAAGCAGGTCAGCCGGGGGCCGTCGGCGGTGAGCAGGACCGCGGCGGGGGAGACCCCGGCGTGCGTGAGGCCCTGGGCGTGCGCGGCGGCGAGCGCCTCGGCGAGGACGGCGCCCACGGCCCGTACGGTCGCCTCGGGCAGCGGCCCGCCGTGGACGGCGAGGGCCACGGGGAGGGGGAGCGCGGGGAGGTAGGGGGTCGCGTACCAGGGGGCCTCGCCCGGGGCGGCCAGGTCCGTCACCGGCGCGATCCAGGCGCCGAGGAGGCGGCGGGCCGCGTCGGCCTCCGCGGCGAACCTGGCCGGGTCGGCGCCGGGCAGCGGGGCGCTCAGGAGGACCGTGCGCTCCCCGTCGTCCGTACGGGCGATGAACCGGCGGCAGGGGACGGGGGAACCGGGCCGGCCGGGACGGGCGGGCGGATCGAGGCGGGTGATCAGCCGGTACGGGCCGATCCGGCGCGCGGACTCCTCCCGCGTGCGCGACTGCTCCATGCGTACGTCCCCCCGTGGTTCCGGCGCCCCGTGACGACGGGGGCGGGACGAGCCTATCGAGGCGGGAGGGGTGGACCGCGGCCGGGAGAGCGGCGGCCCGGTCCGGACCGGACGATCCCGGTCTGGAACGTCCGGGCTGTCCGAGTTGCGAAGGTGAATTACCCGTGGGTACGCCGTGATGATCTCGCACCTGCGATATTTCCCGGACGGGGACCGCTCCAACGGGTGCCCGAAGGCTAGGATCGCGATGCTTCCCCGGCTGTGGAACTTGCTGAGGCGAAGCCGGAACGATCAACGATCAACATTCAACGATCAATGTCGCGAGGTCGCGGGAGCGGCGAGGTCGCGGGAGCAGCGGGGGAGAGCATGTCGTTCGATCAGGAGTGGGCGTCCGTACGGACCACCTCCACGGCCAACGTGGACATGAGGCTCAACCAGGTCGCCCCCGAACCCGGCGGTGGCGGCGGGGGCAACGCCGACCTGAGCGTCGACCAGGACAAGCTCGGCGCCATCGGCAGCGCCGCGTACGCCCTGCACGGCCGGCTGGTCAAGGACGGCAACCACGCCCGTACGAGCACGACGGAGGCGGGGGCGGGGCTGTCCAGCCACGGCTTCCTCACCGGAGCCGCGCTGACGACCGTCCAGGAGACGTGGAGCTCGCAGCTGAACACGCTGCTCGACGCCTGCGCGAACATCTCCAACCACCTCGACTACAGCGCGGCCTCGCACGCCAAGGAGGAGGCCGACATCGCGGCCGCCCTCTCGGCGTCCAGGATCAACGAGTACCTCAAGTAGGCGGGGGACCTGCTGTGCTGACTTTCGACAACGTCTACCAGGCGCCGCTCGACAGGATGAAGGCCGCGGCCGACGACTGGGCCGCGATGAAGGGCAAGCTCGACACCCTCGCCCAGGACGCGCAGACGACGATGGCCGCGAAGGCCAGGGACGACTACTGGCGCGGGGTGAACGCCGAGGTCACCAAGCCCTTCGTGGACAAGACGGCGAAGGAGTTCGGCGACGCCGCCAAGGCGGCCGACGGCATCCACAAGGTGCTGGAGGACGGCTACAACGCCTTCAAGAAGGCGAAGGACGAGCTCAAGAAGATCGTCGACACCGAGGCCCCCGCCAAGGGCTTCCGGGTGAGGTCCGACGGCACGGTCGAGGCCGTCGAACCGCTGTCGCAGACCAAGGACCAGGGGATGCGGCACGACCCCGACTTCCAGGAGATGGTCCGCAAGGAGCGCGCCGACATCGAGGCGATGCAGCGGCGGATCGACGCGATCGTCGAGACCTGCGACGACGCCGACGTCGCCTGCTCCAACGCGCTCAAGGCCGACATCACCACCGCCCAGCACGACTTCAGCGCCCCGAAGTACACCAGCCTCGACGCCGAGGAGGCGCAGCGCGCCGTCGACCTCGCCAAGAAGGGGCGGGACATCTCGCACGAGGAGCTGATGCGCCTCAACGAGCTGCTGAAGGACAACAGCGCCTCCAAGGAGTTCTCCCGGGCCTTCTACGACGGCATGGGCCCGAAGGGCGCGCTGGAGTTCTTCGGTCAGCTGTCCACGGACACGTACGACTACTCGAAGGTCGACAAGCAGCGCCTCGCCGACGTCCAGGACCTCCAGAAGAACCTGGGCCTCAACCTGGCGACCGCCACGCAGGGCGGCGACGCGTGGACCGACAAGTGGTCGACGGAGATGCGCAAGCTCGGCACGGAGCGCATCCCGCTCGTCAAGTACGACAACAACCCGGCGTACGGCTACCAGTTGCTCGGCGGCATCATGCGCTACGGCAACTACGACAAGAACTTCCTGGTCCCGATCGCGGAGCACGTCACCCAGCTCCACGCGAAGGACCCGTACCTCTTCGGCAACAGCAAGCCGCTCGGCGGCGGCTGGCTCAAGAACCAGTACAACCCCTCGGGCGTCAACGGCTCCGGCTTCGACCCGATGGTCTCGATGCTGGAGGCGCTGGGGCACAGCCCGGAGGCGTCGAAGGAGTACTTCTCCAAGGAGCCCACGTCCTACAACGAGGACGGCAGCGTCGGCGGGACGGTGGACCTGGACCCGAAGAAGGACGGAGCCCAGAAGAGCTACCTCGACTACTTCCAGAACAAGGAGTACGACTTCTTCCCCGACATCGAGGGGCACGACCCGGACGACTGGAAGAAGACCGCCGAGTACATGCCGGACGCCCTCGGCCACGCCCTGGAGGCGGCGACCACGGGCCACGGCTGGGACGACCCCGACCCCCAGCTGCACCGCGACGAGAAGTCGGCCGAGATCATGAAGCAGGTGATCGACTCGTACGGGACGAACACCGAACTGCGCGAGCAGCACAAGCCGCTGATGGACAGCCTGGGGCGGATGGGGGCGGCGTACATCGACGACCTGAACTACTCCACGTACAACTTCGGCGGCACCGGCGACGCCCTCGGCCGGGACAAGCTCTTCCCCGGAAGCAGTGACGGCAGCTCCCGTACGGACTTCGGGGAGGGGGCGAGCCTCAGGTTCATGAACGCCGTGGCGAGCGACGAGGAGGGCTACAAGACCATGTCCGCGGCGCAGCAGGTCTTCGAGGCCGGCGGCATCAAGGCGCTGGAGGGCGACAAGGACTCCGCGTTCACGTTCGCGCACAACGCCACCAAGGTGCACGGCATCCTCGACGAGTCGCGCACCGCGCAGATCTCCATCGACTTCAAGGGACAGGAAGAAGCCATGAACCTGGAGATGGAGAAGCAGGCGGAGTGGCGCAAGACGGCCGTAAGCGGCGGCGTCGCCGCGGTGGTGGGCGTCGGATCGGCCGTGGTCCTCGGTCCCGCCGCGGGACTCGTGGCGACGACCGTCGTGCCGCTGGTCATGGAGAGCGTGGGTTCGGCAGTGGACACGGGCTACGCGACGGACACGCTGCAGTACCTCAAGGACAACGAGTACAAGAACGACGACGAGGCCGACACGGCGGTCACGAGCCTCAAGCAGGCGGGAGAGGCTGCCGCGGCTGTTCCCATCCTGAATCTCGCCGATACCTACGGACTGACGCCCAAGGAGAAGCACGACCTGATGCGCGAGATCGAGCAGTCCTACGACTCGGGTGGCCAGGACGTCCAGGGCCTGACGAGGAACAAGTGAACGGGAAAAAGCGGATGGCGCGGATGACGCGGAGCGTGACGATGGGCCTGGTCGCGGCGATGACGCTCGCGTTGACGGCCTGTTCCGAGGGCAACACGTCCGGTGGAGCCGACGCCGAGACCTCGGCAGCGCTGAAGGTCTGCGAGGAGGTCTTCGGCGCGGACGGCGTCTCGGCGGCCCGCGCCGTCCTGGGCGATTCCGACTTCCGGGCGGAGAGCCAACCGCTGGACCGGATCCGGGAGTCGATGCTCAAGGAGGTGCGCGCGTACACGCCGGGGAGCGAGGACTACTCGCGCAACAACCACGAGCCGTGCAACATGTCCACGAGCGACGGCGGGACCGTCAAGCGGGTCTACGCGCACATCGCGTGGTCCCACATCTCCATGGACCACGTGAGCGTGGACGACACGAAGCGGGAGTGGACCAAGGCCGCCGACGACGTGTACGTCCAGCGGGTGGGGCAGTTGGGCGCTCTTGCCGCCGTGCTGCCCTGCCGGGTCCCCGGCGCGAAGAAGGGGCAGGAGCGTGACCTGCCCCTGGAGATCTCGGTACGGAGCCACGCGCTCGGACCGGACAGGGACACCCTGGCCGGGAGGCTGCTCGCCTCTCTCGTCCGGGACACCCGGAAGCGACTCGGCTGCGAGAACCCCGTCGCGGTGCCCACCTCGCTGCTGCCGAAGTGACGCGGGGGCGGGCCGGCATCGCGAGGTCCGTGCGTCCTCAGTCCCCGGCCGTCTCCACGGCCGGGGACAGCTGGGACAGGAGCAGGACCGTCGCCCGGGTGATCAGCGCCGCGAGGAGGATCGTCGCGAGGCCCTCGACGTGCAGGTGGCTCATCTTCGGGCCCAGCCAGGACAGCAGCCACCAGACCAGGGCGTCCTGGACGAAGCCGGCGAGGCCGAAGACCAGGAGGGCGGGGAGCGGGACGCGCCCCGAGGGGCCGACGAAGACCAGCTGGGTGGCGATCGTCATGACGACGGCCGCCATCAGGACGGCGAGGACCTTGTCCATCGTCTCCGTGCCGCCCAGGGTGATGCCGGGCAGGAGGCCGCACGCGAGGCCCACGCCGATGAGGACGCCCAGTCTGCGTCTGCCTTGATCGTTCATGGGCGGACTGTCGCACACCGGGCGGCGCGCTGTGAAGATCCCGTGAGCTCCCGCGAAGGAGCCCGCTCAGAGACCGTGGCGGGAATTGAACCCGCGTAACTCGCTTTGCAGGCGAGCCCCTCAACCACTCGGGCACACGGTCGTGTTGTGCACGAGTACGACCGTAGGGCGGGGGCCGGGAGGGGCTCAAGGGTTCCCGGGGGCGTGCCATGCGACTGCCACACCGCCGCAACATTCCGTTCGTGGTCGTACGTCCAAGGACCGAGGAGGACCGGGACTCCTGACAGGAGCCATACCGGCCTTCGCCTCTTACCCTGGGGGAATGAGCGCCCTCGAACCCCGCGACGCCGACGTCGCCCCCACCCCCGCGCCCCCTGCCGCACGCGGCGACGCCAAGGGATCCGTCCTCGACCCGGACCACCGGGCGCTCAGCATCGGCATGGTCTCCGTCATCCTGCTCATCGCCTTCGAAGCGACCGCCGTCGGCACCGCCATGCCCGTCGCCGCCCGCGAACTGCACGGCATCCCGCTCTACGCCTTCGCCTTCTCCGCGTACTTCACCACCAGCCTCTTCGGCATGGTCCTGGCCGGCCAGTGGTCCGACCGGAGCGGCCCGCTCGCGCCCCTCACCGCCGGCATCAGCGCCTTCGCCGCCGGCCTGTTCCTCTCCGGCACCGCCGGCGCCATGTGGATGTTCATCCTCGGCCGGGCCGTGCAGGGCCTCGGCGGCGGCCTCGTCATCGTTGCCCTGTACGTGGTCGTCGGCCGGGCCTACGCCGAACACCTCAGGCCCGCCATCATGGCCGCCTTCGCCGCGAGCTGGGTCGTGCCCTCCATCGTCGGCCCCCTCGCCTCCGGGACGATCACCGAGCAGCTCGGCTGGCGCTGGGTTTTCGTCGGCATCCCCGTCCTCGTCGTCTTCCCGCTGGCCCTCGCCCTCCCCGCGATACGCCGCACCGCCTCCGGCCCCGCCGACCCGGAGGCGCCCCTCGCCCCCTGGGACCGGCGCCGGATCGTGCTGGCCCTCGGCATCTCGGCCGGCGCGGCGCTCCTCCAGTACGCGGGCCAGGAGCTGCGCCTCCTCGCCCTCCTCCCCGCCGCGGCCGGTCTCGCGCTGCTCGTGCCCGCCGTCCGCGGGCTGCTGCCGCGCGGCACCTACCGGGCCGCCCGCGGTCTGCCCTCCGTCGTCCTGCTCCGCGGCATCGCCGCCGGGTCCTTCATCGCCGCCGAGTCCTTCATCCCCCTGATGCTGGTCTCCCAGCGCGGCCTCAGCCCCACCCTGGCCGGCTTCTCCCTCGCCCTCGGCGGCCTCACCTGGGCGCTCGGCTCCTGGATCCAGTCCCAGTCGTGGACGGAGCCGTACCGGGAGCGGCTCGTCGTCCTCGCCATGGTCCTCATCACCCTCGCGATCGCCGCCGCCCCCGCCGTGCTGATCACCTGGGTGCCGGCGTGGACGGTCGCGATCGTCTGGGCCTTCGGCTGCCTCGGCATGGGCGTCGTGATCTCCTCCACGAGCGTGCTCCTGATGAAGCTCTCCGCCCCCGAGGAGGTCGGCGCCAACTCGGCCGCGCTCCAGATCTCCGACGGCCTCTCCAACATCCTGCTCCTCGCGGCCGGAGGCGCGGCCTTCGCGGCGCTCGGCGGCGGCGCGGTGGGCCACGCGATGGACGCCGGCGCGACCACCGGCTCCCACCCGGCCGCCTTCGCGGCCGTCTTCCTGCCGGTGGCGGGGGTGGCGGCGATCGGGGTGTGGGTCGCGACGCGGCTGCACGGGGCCCGGGACGGCGCGGCGTAAATCCGTCGCCGCCGGTGCGGCCGTCCTTCTACCCTCCCGGTATGCGCGAGATGACCCTTCCGGTCGGTGACGGGTTCGCCGACCTCGCCGATGCCCTGGGGCTCACCCCGGAGGAACTGGCGGCGGAGGCCTGCGCCCGGGTCGTGGCCGCCGAAGCCCACCAGGTGGGGGATCAGGCCCTGCGCCTCGCCCGGCGCCACGAGTCCCTCCTGAGGAGGCTCGGCGAATGAACGATGCCACCACCACCCGCTTCCTCACCGTCGCCGAAGTCGCAGAGGTCGCCCGGTTCGCCTTCACCGGCGACGGCGTGCCCGAGCTGCGGGCGCCCGGCCTCCTGGCGTCCGCCGTGCACCGGCCGCGGGCCCGGATGATGGGACAGAGCGCGTACGGCGACGTGTACGAGCAGGCCGCCGCGCTGCTCCACGCCCTCGCGACGAACCACCCCTTCGTCGACGGGAACAAGCGCGCGGCCTGGCTCTCCGCGGCCACCTTCCTCGCCGTCAACGGAGTCGATCTCGCCGACGTCGACCTCGACCGGGCATACGACCTGGTCATCGCCGTCGCAGGCGGCGACCTGGTCGACATTCCGGACATCGCGCGCCGGATCCGGGAGCTGTGAGGACCGTCTCAAGCGCACCCGCCACGCCTTCGCGCGGGGCGGGTCGCGACGGTCACACCGGTAAGGTGGCCCGGTTGTCATATCTGGACGAGCGTCGAACCCGGAGATCGTGACTACCACCACCGCCACCTCCTCCCATCACCTTTCTCCCGCCTTCCCCGGCCGGGCCCCGTGGGGTACCGCCGGAAAGCTGCGCGCCTGGCAGCAGGGCGCGATGGAGAAGTACATCCAGGAGCAGCCCCGTGACTTCCTCGCGGTCGCCACGCCCGGCGCCGGCAAGACCACCTTCGCGCTGACCCTCGCCTCATGGCTGCTGCACCACCACGTGGTGCAGCAGGTCACCGTCGTCGCCCCCACCGAGCACCTGAAGAAGCAGTGGGCGGCCGCCGCGGCGCGGATAGGGATCAAGCTGGACCCGGAGTACAGCGCCGGCCCGCTCAGCAAGGAGTACGACGGCGTCGCCATCACGTACGCGGGCGTCGGCGTACGGCCCATGCTCCACCGCAACCGATCCGAACAGCGCAAGACCCTCGTCATCCTCGACGAGATCCACCACGCCGGAGACTCCAAGTCCTGGGGCGAGGCCTGCCTGGAGGCCTTCGAGCCCGCCACGCGGCGCCTCGCCCTCACCGGCACCCCCTTCCGCTCGGACACCAACCCGATCCCCTTCGTCACGTACGAGGAGGGGAACGACGGCATCCGGCGGTCGTCGGCCGACTACACCTACGGCTACGGCAACGCGCTCGGCGACGGCGTCGTCCGGCCGGTCATCTTCCTCTCCTACAGCGGCAACATGCGCTGGCGCACCAAGGCCGGCGACGAGATCGCCGCCCGCCTCGGCGAGCCGATGACCAAGGACGCCGTCTCGCAGGCCTGGCGCACCGCGCTCGACCCCAAGGGCGAGTGGATGCCGAACGTCCTGCGTGCCGCCGACCGGCGGCTGACCGAGGTCCGCAAGTCCATCCCGGACGCCGGCGGCCTCGTCATCGCCTCCGACCAGGACTCGGCCCGCGCGTACGCCAAGCTGATCCGCGAGATCACCGGCACCAAGGCCACCGTCGTCCTCTCCGACGACGCCGGCGCCTCGAACCGCATCGACGAGTTCAGCGAGAGCACCGACCGCTGGATGGTCGCGGTCAGGATGGTGTCGGAGGGCGTCGACGTCCCCCGCCTCTCCGTCGGCGTGTACGCCACCACCATCTCGACCCCCCTCTTCTTCGCCCAGGCCGTCGGCCGTTTCGTGCGATCCCGCAGGCGCGGCGAGACCGCGTCCGTGTTCCTTCCCACGATCCCCAGCCTCCTCGGTTTCGCCAACGAGATGGAGGTCGAGCGCGACCACGTCCTCGACAAGCCGAAGAAGGCCGGCGAGGACGAGGACCCGTACGCCGAGTCCGAGAAGGAGATGGCCGAGGCCGAGCGCCAGCAGGACGAGGACACCGGCGAGCAGGACATGCTGCCCTTCGAGGCGCTGGAGTCCGACGCCGTCTTCGACCGCGTGCTTTACAACAGCGCCGAGTTCGGCATGCAGGCCCACCCCGGCAGCGAGGAGGAGCAGGACTACCTCGGCATCCCCGGCCTCCTCGAACCCGACCAGGTGCAGCTGCTCCTCCAGAAGCGCCAGGCCCGGCAGATCGCGCACAGCCGCAAGAAGCCGGACACCGAGGCGGACCTCCTGGAGCTTCCGGCGGAACGACGGCCTGTCGTTTCCCACAAGGAGCTCCTTGAGCTGCGGAAACAGCTCAACACGATGGTGGGCGCGTACGTCCACCAGAGCGGCAAGCCCCACGGCGTGATCCACACCGAGCTGCGCCGGGTCTGCGGCGGGCCGCCGAGCGCGGAGGCGACGGCGGGACAGATCCGGGAACGGATCAAGAAGGTCCAGGAGTGGGCCACCCGCATGCGCTGACCCCCGGCCCCCGAGGGGTTCTCCGGGTGTGACCGAGGCCCGTACGCCACCGCGCGTACGGGCCTCGCGCATCCCGTGAGGACGCTCCCGTGAGGACGGGAGCGGGCCCGGAGACCGGCCCCGCGGTCGGCCTCCCGCCGCCTCCACGCCACGGGCACGACATAGCCGATCTTGTCCGCCAAAGTCCCTCGTCCGACCGACGAAAGTCCCGAAACGACTTCATCCGGTCGCCTGCGCCCGGATTCTGGACGAGGTCTTCCGCTGAGCGGAGCGCGCCGCTACTGTCCCGGCTCACAAGCATTCGCCCCGTGGCAGCGCCGCCGCGGAGCGCAGCCGGTGTACCCCTTCCTGCCGGCGGCCTCTGACGTGCGTCGCCGCGGGACCGGCGCCGTAACTCCGTGAGAGCCCGCCGCCACTCACCCTGAAGGAGAGGGCGTCGTGACCGCGGAGACCTCCCAGACGCTCGACCGGGGACTCAGAGTCCTCAAACTGCTCGCCGACACCGACCACGGCCTGACGGTCACCGAGTTGTCCAACAAACTCGGCGTCAACCGGACCGTGGTCTACCGGCTCCTCGCCACGCTCGAGCAGCACGCCCTCGTCCGCCGCGACCTCGGCGGACGGGCCCGCGTCGGCCTCGGCGTGCTGAGGCTCGGCCGCCAGGTCCACCCCCTGGTGCGCGAGGCCGCGCTGCCCGCGCTGCGCTCCCTCGCCGAGGACATAGGGGCGACCGCCCACCTGACCCTCGTCGACGGCGCGGAGGCGCTCGCCGTCGCCGTCGTCGAACCGACCTGGACCGACTACCACGTCGCCTACCGGGCCGGCTTCCGGCATCCGCTCGACCGGGGCGCTGCCGGCCGTGCGATCCTCGCCGCCCGCCAGGGCGGACTGACCGAACCCGGCTTCACCCTCACCCACGGCGAACTGGAGGCCGGCGCCAGCGGCGCGGCCGCGCCGCTGATCGGCGTCACCGGCGTCGAGGGCAGCGTCGGCGTCGTCATGCTCGCGGACGCGGTGCCGGAGCGGGTGGGGCCGCGGGTGGTGGACGCGGCCCGGGAGGTCGCGGACGCGCTGCGCTAGAGCGCGCGCCGCCGCCGCCCCCCGGCGGGCGGCACCCCCACGCTGCCGGCTGCGCCCCTGCCCGTGCACCCGACGCCCTCCCGCTCCCTTCCCGTGGACCCCACCCGGCGTGACGCCCCACGCTCCCGCCCGCCTGGGCGGCTCCCACCTCCCGCACGGGCCCGCGCCCGGCGGGGCGGCTCCCCTGCCCACCCGCCGTGTGGGCAGTCGTCCCGCTGGGGCGGGACGGGTGGGCACACGGGACGGCGCCCTTCAGCGGCGCCTCCGCGTCCCGCGCCCTGGCCCGCACCACTGGTGCGCTGTGCACGGGGTGCGGGTTCAGGCGCATGAGCCTCGGGCGCCGGCAGGGCGCGGGTCCGTTGTGCCCACCCGTTCCGCCCCAGCGGAACGACTGCCCACAACGGGGGGCGCGGGGGTGGGCACCGCCCGGCGGGCGCAGCCCACAACGGGCGTGGGTGGGGGCACCGCCCCGGCGGGCGCGCCCACGACGGGGGCGCGGGGGGCGGGTACCGCCCGGTGGGGTGGGGGTCGCGTCAGGGCTTCAGGAGGGTGCCCAGCGGTGTCGGCGCGTGGTGGACCGATCTGCCCGTGCGGGTCGTCGTGACCAGCCCCGCCGCCCGAAGCGCCGCCGCGTGCGCCGAGGCCGTCGCGTTGCTGACGCCGAGGCGCCGGGCCAGTTCCGTGGTCGTGCGGGGCTCCGTCAGGACCCGCAGGAGTTCGGCGCGGGTCCGGCCCAGGACCCCGGCGAGGGCGTCCTCGCCGGGGCCGGAGGGGGCGAGCGGCAGGCCCCCGCCCGCGGGGTAGGCCAGGACCACCGGGCGGTCCGGGAGGTCCTGGACGAGCGGCCCGCCCCGCCAGTGGAAGGTCGGCAGGAGGACGAGGCCGCGCCCGGCGAGCCGCACCTCGCGAGGGGCCCCGGGCCATTCCCAGACGCCGTCGCGGAGACCCGGAGCCAGCGCCGTCAGCGCCGCCCCCAGGCCCCGCTCGGCGAGCGTCAGTGCGTACCGGGTGAACTCCGCCCGGTGCAGGTCCTGCACCTGCCCCCACACCGGTGCCAGGACCGCCTCGTACGCCGCCCGTTGCGCCCGCTCCAGCACCCGCCACGCCTCTCCACCCCCGGTGGCGTGCAGGTCCCGGATCCACGGCGGCACGGCGCCCCGCCCCGCGTACACCCGCTCCAGTTCGGACCGTACGAACTCCGGCCGGGCCGCCCGGATCAGCGCGAGGCCCTCCTCCCGGGTCTCGCCGAGGACGTCGAGGAAGTACGGCGCCGTCCCGCCCGGCGCCAGGTCCGCGAGCGGCTCGGCCGCGCCGGGCAGGGCGCGCAGGAGCCTGCCTCGCCAGCGCCCGAAGAGCAGCTCTTCGTGCGGGGCGCCCAGCATCATCAGGGCGGCGTGGAGTTCCGGCACGGGGGAGGGCCGGGGGGCGAACCGCACCCGCGTGAAGTCCTCCGCCGTGAAGTGGATGTGGAGCATCCCCGCCCTTCCCCCGTCCTTCGCCGCTCTTCCGTCGGGCCTCCGCCAGCCTTTCGGCCAGGGCCTGAACCTTCGCGCGCGGTCCCGCCCCGCCCAAGGATGCCGTTCATGACCCAGTACTCCGCACCCAGCCGCCGCACCGTCGCCAAGGGCGCCCTCCTCGCCGTCGCCGCGCTCCTCGGCCCCGCCGCGTCCGCTGTGGCGGCCAGCCGGTCCGCCGCCCTCCGGCTGCCCGCCCCGACCGGCCCCCACCCCGTCGGCCTCCGCACCTTCGCCCTGACGGACACCTCCCGCGTCGACCCCTGGGAGCCCGCCGCCGGGGTGCGGGAGGTGAAGATCAGCGTCCTGTACCCGGCCCGGTCGGCCCGTGCCGTCCGCGACTGCCCCCGCGCCCCGCAGCTCACCCCCGACGAGGCCGGGGTCTTCGCCGTCCTCGCCCCCCTCGTCCACCCCGGGCTGCCCGAGGCCGGTGTCGACTGGGGCGCGGTCCTCACCCACGGGCACGTCGACGCGCCCCCGCTCCCCGGCCGCCGCCCGGTGCTGCTGTACTCCCCGGGTGGAGGCGACTCCCGGACCCTCGGGACGACCCTCGCCGAGGACCTCGCGAGCCACGGCCGGGTCGTGGTCCTCGTCGACCACCCCGGCGACGCCAGCCAGGTGGAGCTGCCGAGCGGGATGCGGACGACCGTCCTCCGGGGTGATCCGGACCCGGAGACCTTCCGCACCATGATCGACACCCGGGTCGCGGACCTCCGCTTCGTCCTCGACCGGCTCGGGGACCTGCCCCTCGCCCCCGTCATGGACCTGCGACGGATCGGTGCGTACGGGCACTCGGCGGGCGGCACCGCCGCCGTCCACGCCCTGGCCGGCGACGACCGGATCACCGCCGGCGTCAACCTGGAGGGCTACCTGGACCTGGACCCGGACCTCGTCGCCCGCCTCGACCGGCCGCTGCTCATGTTCCGTACGGACGGCTTCGAGTGCGCCGCCCGCCTGGAACGCTCCTGGGCCGGAGTCCCGGCCCGGCGCGTCCTGCTGACCGACGCGGGCCACTGGGTCCTCAGCGACTACGCCCACCTCGTCCCGCAGCTCCAGGCCGCCGGGCTCGTCACCGCCGGCACCAGGAACGCGCTCGTCGGGGCGGGGGACACGGCGGCGACGACGGCCCTCGTACGGCACGGGGTGCGGGCCTTCTTCGACCACCGGCTCCGGGCGCCCGCGCCCCCGGCCCGGCCCCGGCGCGCGCCCCAGTAGATTGGGGGCGTGCTCTCCAGCCTCTCCCGTCCCCGCGCCCTCGCGCTCTGCGCCCTGCCCGTCGCCGCCCTCTTCGCCGTCGTCGGGCTCGCGCCGCTGCCGTACGCGATCGCACAGCCCGGCACCACCGCCGACGTGCTCGGCGAGGACCAGGGGCGGGAGGTCATCACCATCACCGGCGCCCCCGTCCGGCCCACCCAGGGGCAGCTGCGGATGACGACGATCATCGCGACCGGGCCGTCCACCGACGTGGACCTCGGTGACGTGGTCGACGCCTGGTTCCGTACCGACCGGGCCGTCCTGCCGCACAACTCCGTCTACCCCTCGGGGAAGTCCGACGCCGAGATCGAGAAGCGCAACCTCGGGCAGATGAAGGAGTCGCAGGACGCCGCCACCCTCGCCGCGCTCGGGTACCTGAAGAAGGACCCCGAGAAGGTGAAGGTGACCCTGCACCTCGCGGACATCGGAGGGCCCAGCGCCGGGCTGCTCTTCTCCCTCGGCATCGTCGACAAGCTCGACGGCGACGGGAACGGCGGCGACCTCACCGGCGGCCGGATCGTCGCCGGTACGGGGACGATCGAACCGGACGGCTCGGTCGGCGCGGTCGGCGGGGTCTCCCTGAAGACGCAGGCCGCCGCCCGGGACGGGGCCACCGTCTTCCTCGTCCCGAAGAACGAGTGCTCGGACGCCCTGGCCGAGCAGCCGAAGGGCCTGCGGCTGGTGCCCGTCACCGAGCTCAGCGACGCGGTGGCGTCCCTGCGGGCCCTGCGGCAGGGGCAGGAATCGAAGGTCCCGTCCTGCTGACGTCCCCGGCGGTGCCACCGGCACCATCGGCGCCCTCGGTGACGCCGGCGATGTCGGTGCCCTTGGCGGTGCCCGCCGGGCCGTTCTTCGGCGGGGCGTCCATGCCGCGCCAGGCCGGGAAGAACATCGGCGAGAGCGTCGTGAGGAAGTAGAGCGTCCCGATCCCGAGCAGCGTCGCCGTCAGTCCGACCCGCTCGACCAGGAGGCCCGCCACGAGGCCGCCCAGCGGGGTCGTGAGCAGCACTCCCGCCGTGCTCGCGCCCGTGACCCGGCTGCGCAGCTCGTCGGGCACCTGCTCGTAGGCGACGGTGGCCAGGATCGGATTGAGGACCCCGATCCCGAGCCCCGACACGGCGAGCGTCACCAGGAGCGGCGCGGTGGTGTCGGTGAGGGCGGCCACCACGTACGGCGGGGCGCCGCCTATCAGGAAGCCCGCCGTGAACACGACCCGGCGCGGGAAGCGCTCCCCGATCGCCCCGTAGAGCAGGGCGCCTGCCAGGGCGCAGCCGGCGAAGACCGAGACGAGCAGGCCCTGTGCGGCGGGTCCGCCGAGCTCCTCCCGGGCGTGGACCGGCAGCAGCACCGAACTCCAGCTCTGGTTGAGGCCGTTGGTCACCATCACCATGACCATGATCCCGAGCATCAGCCGGGCGCGGAGCAGGAAGGAGTACCCCTCGCGCAGATCGGCGCGGTAGCGGGCGACGGAGAGCCGGGGGCCCTCGCGCAGCGGCTCCGCCGACGGCACCCCGCGCAGGGTCGCCGTGACGAGCAGCGCGGAGACGGCGAAGGTGGCCGCGTCGATGTACAGCACGGTGCCGGGGCCCATGAACGCGACGAGCAGTCCGGCGATCGCGGCGCCCGTCATCCGGGCCCCGCGCGCCACCGCGTCGTACAGGCTGGCGGCCCGGGTGAGCGAGGTCCCGGCCCGCCCGGCCAGGTCGGGGACGAGCACGTACCGCGCCGTCTCGCCGGGCGCGTGGAGCAGGCCCGTGACCGCCATCAGCGCGCAGAGCATCCAGAACCGGAGGAGGCCGGTCTGGTGCAGGAGCGGGATCGCGGTGAGCGCGAGGCCGCAGACCAGGTCGGACGTGATGCTGACCCGTCGGCGCCCGATGCGGTCGAGGACCGGGCCGCCGGCGACGGCGGCGAGCACGACGGGGACGGCCGCGAAGAAGGCGACCAGTCCGGCCTTGCCGGGGCTTCCCGTGGTCTCGAGCGCGAACCACGGGACGCCGATGAGCGTGAGTGAATTGCCGGTGACCGATACGGCGTTGGCGGTCAGGACGCCGGCCAGTGGAGTGCGGTCGTTCTGTTTCGTCGTCACTTCGTGTCCCCCCCCGGTCCCCCGATTCCCCCGACTCGATCACGCGGCCAGGACGGCCGGGCGGTGGGCGGGCGTGACCAGGCGCAGACCCAGTTCGACGAGCTTCCAGCCCAGTCGGGAGCGGAGGACGGGGAGGCGGGCGGGTGCCTGCGGCCGGACGGCGGCGGCCTTGCGCCGGAGCTCCTCGGCGGTCAGCGCGTGCAGCTGGAGGTGGATGTCGGCATGCATGATGCGGGTCCTTCCGTGGGTGCGGGCGATGACGGTGCGGGTGGTGCGGGCGGCGCGGGTGATGACGGTGCGGGCGGCGCGGTGGAGCCGGGGCGGGGCCGGTCCTTGTGCTGCCGGGGCCGGTCCTCGTGTCGCCGGGGGCGGTCCTCGTGTCGCTGGGGCAGCCCTCGGGCCGGGGCCGGCCCTCGTGCGGGGTCGGCCCCGTGGCGGGACGGTCCTCGTGCGGGGGCGGCCCCCGTGGCGGGACGGTCCTCGTGTCGGAGTCAGTCGTCGCGCTGCGGGAACGCGTGCAGGTGCATCCGTACGCGGGCGGCGCCCGGCGCGTCGGGGTCGCCGGTCTCGCCGTATTCGTTGATCAGGGCGTGGATCTTCTGGTTGAGCTCGCGCAGCCGCTCGGGCGGGAGGCTCAGTCTGAAGTCGCTGAAGTCCGAGGCGCCGTACCAGGCCTCGTCCCAGGTGTGACGGGTCGCGACCCAGGTCGACAGCTCCTGGGTGTGGATGGTCGCGATCTCGTGCATGAAGACGTCGAGGGCGCCCTGGACCTCGGGGTCCGGGTTCTTGTGGAGCGTCTCGTCGAAGCTCGTCCCTCCCTGGGCGGCCTTCCACCACCGCTCCCGGCCCTTGCCGCGCGTCGGGTCGTCCACGATGAAGTCGTGGGCGGCGAGCTGTCGCAGGTGGTAGCTGGTGGCGCCGCTGGACTCGCCGAGCCGCTCGGCCAGTTGGGAGGCGGTGGCGGGCCCGTGCTGGCGCAGTGCGCGCAGCAGCTGGATGCGCAGCGGGTGGGCGATCGCGCGGAGGGAACGCGGGTCGAGCATGCGGCTCAGGGACTCTTCGGTCCGCGTGTAGGGCTGCTCTTCGGGCTCGGTCATGGTTCCACCGTAGACTTGCAAAGAAGTCTCTGCAAGAGTTTTTTGCAGAGACTTCTTTGCAACTTCGGCGGCCGGGCCGCGACTACTCCTGCGCCGCCTGCTCCACCAGCGGGATGATCCGCAGCGGGACCGGGTTCTCCATCACGATCGCCGTCGACGCCCGCACGATCCCCTCGAAGGCCACCACCTTGTCGATCACCCGCTGCAGGTCCGCGTTCGAGCGGGCGACCAGCCGGCAGAGCATGTCGCCGTGGCCCGTCGTCGTGTGCAGCTCCAGGACCTCCGGCACCGTCGCCAGATGCCCCCGCACATCGGCGCCCTGGCCCTGCTTGATCTCCAGGGTCGCGAAGGCCGTCACCGGATAGCCGAGCGCCGCCGGGTCCACCTGCGGGCCGAACCCGCGGATCACCCCGCTCGCCTGGAGCCGGTCCAGGCGCGCCTGCACCGTGCCGCGCGCCACCCCCAGGCGCCGGGAGGCCTCCAGGACCCCGATGCGCGGCTCGCGCGCCAGGAGCGCGATCAGCCGACCGTCCAAATGATCGATCGCCACAGCGGCCTCCCCATGGTCAGGATGTACAAGTCGCACGGCCATACTCGTCGGTCGCTGTACACCTTGACCAGTGGATCAGCAAACTCTTGCGCACCTTGCCGAACGGCGGGACATTGCTGCCATGACTGAGACCATCGATCACACCCCTTCCACCGCGCGTGAGGCCGATCCCTTCCCGGTCAAGGGAATGGACGCGGTCGTCTTCGCCGTCGGCAACGCCAAGCAGGCCGCGCACTACTACTCCACGGCCTTCGGCATGAAGCTGGTCGCCTACTCCGGACCGGAGAACGGCAGCCGCGAGACCGCCAGTTACGTCCTCACCAACGGTTCCGCCCGTTTCGTGTTCACCTCCGTCATCAAGGCCTCGACCGACTGGGGCCGCTTCCTCGCCGAGCACGTCGCCGAGCACGGCGACGGCGTCGTCGACCTGGCGATCGAGGTGCCGGACGCCCGCGCCGCGTACGCCTACGCCGTCGAGCACGGCGCCACCGGCATCACCGAGCCCTACGAGCTGAAGGACGAGAACGGCACCGTCGTCCTCGCCGCCATCGCCACGTACGGCAAGACCCGCCACACCCTCGTCGAGCGCTCCGGCTACGACGGCCCGTACCTCCCGGGCTTCGTCTCCGCCAACCCGATCGTCGAGCCCCCGGCCAAGCGGACCTTCCAGGCCATCGACCACTGCGTCGGCAACGTCGAGCTCGGCAAGATGAACGACTGGGTCGGCTTCTACAACAAGGTCATGGGCTTCACGAACATGAAGGAGTTCGTGGGCGACGACATCGCGACCGAGTACTCGGCGCTCATGTCGAAGGTCGTCGCGGACGGCACCCTCAAGGTGAAGTTCCCGATCAACGAGCCGGCGATCGCGAAGAAGAAGTCGCAGATCGACGAGTACCTCGAGTTCTACGGCGGCGCCGGCGTGCAGCACATCGCCCTCGCCACCAACGACATCGTGGCCTCCGTGCGGGCGATGCGGGCCGCGGGTGTGCAGTTCCTCGACACCCCCGACTCGTACTACGACACGCTCGGCGAGTGGGCGGGCGAGACGCGCGTGCCCGTCGAGACCCTGCGCGAGCTGAAGATCCTCGTCGACCGCGACGAGGACGGCTACCTGCTGCAGATCTTCACCAAGCCGGTCCAGGACCGCCCGACCGTCTTCTTCGAGATGATCGAGCGTCATGGGTCGATGGGCTTCGGGAAGGGCAACTTCAAGGCGCTGTTCGAGGCGATCGAGCGGGAGCAGGAGAAGCGCGGCAACCTCTAGCCACCAGCCGCCGAGGGGCTCCGGGGCCTGCCCCGGGGCCCCTCGCGCATGCCAGGCCACCTGCTACGGGCCCCGCGCCCGTTGCTGCGGGCTGCGCCGCCGGGCGGCGCCCCTGCCCACCCCCGTTGCGGGTGTGCCCGCCGGGCGGTGCCCACCCCCGCGCCCCCCGTTGTGGGCAATCGTTCCGCTGGGGCAAGGGGGTCCCCCCTGCTCGAGCGAAGCCGAGAGCTTGGGGGAGGGTGGGCACAACGGACCCGCGCCCTGTCGGCGCCCGAGGCTCATGTGCCTGGACCCGCACCTCTAGGTGCGCCGCACACGAGGTGCGGGTTCAGGCGCGGAACGCGGAGGCGCCGCTAAGGGCGCCGTCCCGTGTGCCCACCCGTCCCGCCCCAGCGGGACGACTGCCCACACGGGCAGGGGGCAACGCCCCGCCGGGCGCGGGCCCACACGGGGGTGGGGCAACGCCCAGCACGGGCGCGGGCCCACGCGGGCAGGGGGAGCCGTCCCAGCGGGCGCGGGTCCACACGGGGGAGTGGGGAAGAGCACCGCCCCGCGAGGCGCGGGTGCGCGGGCGGAAGGGGTGGTCCGGCGGGCGCGGGTGCGCATGGTGGGAGTCGTCCCGGCGGGTGTGGACCGCGCAGGGGGGAGGGGCGGCTCGTGCGGAGGGCGTTCAGTCGGGTCGTGGCTTTGTCGGCGCTCGGCGGAGTTCCGCCGGGAGTTCGTCCGGCAGCGGGCCCAGCGCCGCCAGCGCCGCCTCCGCCCGCCCGGCGTGCAGCGGGGAGAACCCCGGGTTGATCCGCAGGGCCTCCGCCAGGTGGCGCCGCGCAGGCCCGGTCTGATCGAGTGCCCGCTCGATCTCGCCCCGGTGGTACGTGAAGAGCGCGCTCCGCAGCCCCTCCTCCGTGGCGATCTTCGCGTACCCCAGCGCCTCCTTCGAGGCTCCCGAGCGGTGCAGGGCCCAGCCCAGCGCGTCCGCCACCCGCACCGAGCGGTGGCCCCGCGCCCACTCCGCCCGCATCCGGGCGACCGCCGCCGCCGGGTCGCCGTGATCCGCGTCGAGCAGCCCGAGAGCCACCTCCGCGCCCTCCCACGTGCCCGTCCGCAGCCGCTCGTACGAGGCCCGCGCGTCCCCGTCGAGGCCCAGCGACTCGTACAGTTCGCCCGCCTCCAGGAGGTGCTCCGGCAGCGGCAGCGGCAGCCGGGCCAGGGCCGCCCGCCACGCGCGCACCGCCTCGTCCGTGCGGCCGAGGGCCGCGAGCGCGCGGGCCCGGCCCGCGAGGGACGGCCCGTGGTCCCGTACGAGCCGCAGCGCCGCCCCGAACCGCCCGAGGGCCTCCTCCGGTTCGCCCCGCTCCCACGCCAGGTCCCCGAGCCGCGCGAGGGCCGCCGCCTTCTCCGTGTCCGTCTCCGCGAGCGCCGCCGCGTCGAGGGCCGCCGCGTCGGCGTCCTCGCGCCAGCCCCGGTCGCGGTAGGTCTGCGCGGCCCTGGCCCGCACCACCGCGCCCGCGTGGAGCTCCTCCAGGCTCTCCATGGCCTTCCGGGCCGCCTCGTACTGCCCGAGGCCGTTGTACGCGTCCATCAGGACCGGGTACACGGGCCATCGGCGCGGGTCGGCCTTCCGCACCCGCTCGCCCCACTCCCTGGCCGTCCTCCAGTCGCCCCGCGCCCCGGCGAGCGCCCCGAGCCCCAGCTGCGCGTCCAGGTTGCCGCGTGCGGCGGGCCGTTCGGCGAGCGAGCGGCGCAGGGCCCGCTCGGCCCGCGGATAGTCCCGTGCGTCTCCGAGACGGCTGCCCCGTTCCGTGTACGCCGTGCCCAGCTCGGCCCAGGAGGCCTCGTCGTCCGGGTGGGCCCGCAGCCACTTCTCCCGGTCGGTGATCAGCGCGGCCAGGTCCGGCAGCGCGGCCTGCGCGCCCGCACGGGCCGCGATCGTCGCCCGCTCCGCCGGTCCGGGCGCGGACGGTGGGCCCTGCCCGGCGAACTCCGGGACGTACAGCAGGGCCGTCGCCGCGAGCACCGCGCCCGCCCCGGCCGCCAGGACCGTCCTCGACACGTTCTCGGTCTTCATGGCGCTCACTGTGCGCCCGCCTCCGCCTGTACGAAGAGCACACGAAGCGCCCGCTCCGGCGGGTTCACACCGATGGCCCCGGGTGCCAGGCTGGACGCATGGACGATCTTCAGAAGGACGATCCTCAGAGGCTCCACGAGGCCCTGCGCGCCGGACTCCCGGCCGAGGCCCTGCTCACCGATCCGGACGTGACGGCCTCCTACGCGCGCGACATGGCGAGTTTCTGCGCGGCCGGCACCCCCGCGGCCGTCGTGCTCCCGCGCACGGTCGAACAGGTCCGGCACGTCATGCGCACCGCGACCGAACTCCGTGTCCCCGTCGTCCCGCAGGGCGCCCGCACGGGCCTGTCAGGCGGCGCCAACGCCTCCGACGGCTGCATCGTGCTCTCCCTCGTCAAGATGGACCGCATCCTGGAGATCAACCCGGTCGACCGGATCGCCGTCGTCGAACCGGGCGTCGTCAACGCCGTGCTGTCCCGCGCCGTCGCCGAACACGGCCTGTACTACCCGCCCGACCCCTCCAGCTGGGAGACCTGCACCATCGGCGGGAACATCGGCACCGCCTCCGGCGGCCTGTGCTGCGTCAAGTACGGGGTGACCGCCGAGTACGTGCTCGGGCTCGACGTGGTGCTCGCCGACGGGCGGCTCCTGCGCACCGGCCGGCGCACGGCGAAGGGCGTCGCCGGGTACGACCTGACCCGGCTCTTCGTCGGCTCCGAGGGAAGCCTCGGCATCGTCGTCGG
Source organism: Streptomyces sp. NPDC053513 (assembly GCF_044544765.1). Taxonomy (NCBI): domain Bacteria; kingdom Bacillati; phylum Actinomycetota; class Actinomycetes; order Kitasatosporales; family Streptomycetaceae; genus Streptomyces; species Streptomyces sp. NPDC053513. The sequence goes on along the minus strand of NZ_JBITXP010000023.1, from coordinate 13,141 downwards.
GGCCGTGCTCGCCCTCAAGCCGCAGCCGCCGGCGCAGCTCGCGCTCGCCGCCGAGTTCCCCTCCGCGGCCGCCGCCTGCGAGGCCGTCTGCGCGATCATGGAACGCGGCCACACCCCGTCGCTGCTCGAACTCATGGACCGCACCACCGTCCAGGCGGTCAACAAGCTGGCGCGCATGGGGCTGCCGGACACCACCGAGGCGCTGCTCCTGTGCGCCTTCGACACCCCGGACCCGGCCGCCGACCTCGCCGCCGTGGGGGAGCTGTGCACGGCGGCGGGCGCCACCGAGGTCGTCCCGGCCGCGGACACCGCCGAGTCCGAACTCCTCCTCCAGGCACGCCGGCTCTCCCTCACCGCCCTGGAGACGATCAAGTCCGCGACGATGATCGACGACGTGTGCGTGCCGCGGACGCGGCTCGCCGAGATGCTCGACGGCACGGCGGCGATCGCGGACAAGTACCGCCTGACCATCGGCGTCTGCGCGCACGCGGGCGACGGCAACACCCATCCCGTCGTCTGCTTCGACCACACCGACGAGGACGAGTCGCGGCGGGCGCGGGAGTCCTTCGACGAGATCATGGCGCTCGGGCTCGCACTCGGCGGCACGATCACCGGCGAGCACGGCGTGGGCGTCCTCAAGAAGGAGTGGCTGGCACGGGAACTGGGCCCGGTCGGGCTCGAACTCCAGCGGGGCATCAAGGCCACCTTCGACCCGCTGGGCCTGCTCAACCCCGGAAAACTCTTCTGAATCCGCCGGGTCCGTCGGGTCCGTCGAATCCGCCGGGTCCGCCGGGTCCGCCGGGTCCGCCGGGTCCACGCGCACGCGTACGGGGGTCACAGCTCGCCGTCCTGGGACTCGTCCGACGGCCACGGGTCGCGCAGCCACAGCTCGTCGGCGACCACGGTGGTCGCCAGGAGCTCCGCGAGCCCGTCGTCGATGCCGAGCCGCTCGGACTCGGTGCCCGGCGGCACCGCGCGCAGGGTCCGCTCCAGCCAGGCGGACACCTGCGCGGACGGGGCTTCGAGCAGGGCGTCGCCGTCGGGGGAGGAGAGGGCCATCAGGATGACGCTGCGGCCCTCGACCTTCGTGGGCCAGATGCGGACGTCCCCGTGGCCGCAGGCCCGGAAGACGCCTTCGACGAGCAGCTCGCGCGCGAAGGTCCAGTTGACCGGGTGGTCCGTGCCGATGTGGAAGGTGACGTGGACGGCGTACGGGTCGTCGGTCCGGTAGGCGAGCCGGGCGGGGACGGGGACGGAGCGCTCGGGGGAGAGCACCAGCTTCAGCTCCAGCTCGCGCTCGACGGTGGTGTTGTCGGTGTTCTGCATGGCCGTGCTCCTTCTCTCGGACGGGCCCCGGGCGGGCCTTCACCCGGAGAGAGCGGGGTGGACGCGGTCCATTACGCGACTTCGGGAAGTTTTTTCGGGAAGTTTTTCCGGGGGGTCCGCCGGGCAGGATGCAACGGCCCGAACATCACGGGGAGTGATCGGTTCCGGTGCGCGTCCCCCCGAAGGCGGGCTTTCTCGTGGGCTCTTTGTTCCCTCGGGGACGTTCTTCGTTACTGTCCTCCTTGGGTGCGGCACGCCCGGCGCGCGGCCGTGCGGATCAAAGGCGTTGTGACTGAACGGAGTCGGGGCAGTGGCTACTCCTCCTGGAGGCGGCGGAGAGGTACCGCAGGCGGGGTACTACCCGGACCCGTCCATTCCCGGATACATCCGGTACTGGAACGGGGGCGCGTGGGTGCCCGGCACGAGTCGGCCCGCACCCGCGGACGGCGAGGTTCCACCGCACCCGCCCGCCTCGGCGATCCCGGCCGGCCCCATCCTGGCCTCCGGCCCGGCCCCGGCCCCGAGCCCGGCCGTGACACCGGCGACCGCCGCGCCCGCGCAGTCGGCGGCCCCCGCGCAGTCGGCCACCCCCGTCCAGACGGCGGCGCCCGTCCAGACGGCGGCGCCCGCGCAGTCCACCGTGCCCGCCGCGGCGCCCGCGCAGGTGCAGGCCGCCTCCGCGCACGTGCCGGCCCAGGCGCAGCCCCCCGCCTCCACACCCGCCCCTGCCCCCGCCCCCGTACCGACGGTGGAGGAGACCGGGCCCGTCTTCCTCGACGAGGAGCCGCTCGCGCCGGAGCCCGCGTCGGCCTGGCAGGCGGACTCCTCCCGTCAGACCGGCTTCGGCGGCGACCTCGACCAGAAGGTCTCCTGGGGAGCGCCCCGCACGCCCGACCCGCGTACCCCGGCGGAGTGGCCGGTCGCGGGCGGGAGCGAGCCGGAGCAGGAGCGCCCCGCCGCCGCCCCGGCATCCGCCGCCCCTGCGCCCGCCGCACCGATGCCCGCCGCCTCGACGCCCGCCGCCCCTGCGGCCGCCGCCCCCGCCCCCGCCGCGGATCCCCGGGCGACCGGGGGAGCGGCGCGCCTCGGAGGCATGCCGGTCACCCCGATCCCGACCCCCTCCCCGGCACCTCAGCCCCAGCCCCAGGCTCAGCCCCAGCCGACCCCTGCCCCTGCCCCCGTCGCCGCGGCGACCCCGGCACCGGCCCCGACCCCCATGACTCCGTCCGCTCCTTCCTGGGCCCAGCAGGCCCAGGCACAGCCCCCGCGGCAGCCCCAGGAGCAGCAGCCCGTCCTCCCGTGGAAGCCGCCCGTCGAGGACGTGTTCCAGCAGGCGGCCCGCGCGCAGGCCGCCGCGCGCCCCGCCGGGCTCGGCAGGCGGCTGGTCGCCCGGCTGATCGACAGCGTCGTCCTGGGCGCGCTGGTCGGCACGGCCTCCGTGCCCTTCGTGACCGCGGCCGTGGACCACATCGAGGAGAAGATCGAGGCGGCCAGGCAGTCCGGCACCACCGTCCAGGTCTGGCTGCTCGACTCCACGACCTCCGTCCAGTTCGGCATCGTGCTCGCCTCGCTGTTCGTCCTCGGCGTCCTGTACGAGGCGCTGCCCACCGCCAAGTGGGGCCGCACCCTGGGCAAGAAGCTGTGCGGGATCGAGGTGCGGGACATCGAGGCGCACGAGCCGCCGACGTTCGGGAAGGCACTCCGCCGCTGGCTCGTCTACAGCGTCCTGGGGCTCCTGGCCATCGGGGTCGTCAACGTCCTGTGGTGCCTCTTCGACCGTCCCTGGCGCCAGTGCTGGCACGACAAGGCGGCCCGCACCTTCGTCGCGCGCTGACCGGGCGCCGTCCCCCGAACGGGCGGTGATTCCTTGCGGGGCCGTCCCGCCCGGGATGCACTGCCCCCATGAGCACCGACCAGCCGCCGCCCGGCCAGCCGCCCGAGGACGACCCCTTCAGCAAGAGGCCCCCGGAGCCGCCGCCCGGAGGGCCTCCGCCGGAAGGTCCGCCGCCGTCGGGGCCGCCCCCGGGAGGGCCTCCGCCGGGCGGCCCGCCACCGGGGAGCCCGTACGACTCCCCGTACGGCGGCGGCTCTCCGTACGACAACACGTCCCCGCCCCCGCCTCCGTACGGCAGTCCGTACGGCAGTCCTTACGGCGGCGGTTACGGCGGAAACGATCCGCTCTCCGGGATGCCGCCGCTCGCGGAGACGGGCCGGCGCGTCCTCGCCCGGCTGATCGACTGGGTGATCGTCGCGGTGCCGCTCGCGATCATCGGCATCCCCTTCGACATCTACCAACGGGCGTCCCGGGACGGCAACGACTTCGGGGACACGGTCAACAGCCTCAACGGCGGCAGCCAGCTCGTCTTCCAGCTCATCACGATCGTCGCGTACATCGCGTACGACACGGTGCTGACCGCCAAGAACGGCCAGACCATCGGCAAGAAGCTGATGAAGCTGCGGGTCGCGATGCTCAACGACGGGACGACGCCGCCGATGAGCCAGTCGCTGTTGCGCGCGGTCGTGCTCTGGCTTCCCGCGCTGATCTGCTGCGCCTGTCTGTGGCCGCTGCTGATCCTGATCCTGATCGTGGTCGACAAGCCGTACAAGCAGGGTCTGCACGACAAGGCGGCGAAGACGGTGGTCGTCACCGTCCCCCACTAGGACCGAAAAAGCGGCAACACGGACGAAGCGTCACGAACCGATCCGGGTGTCGATGCCCGCGCTCACGCGCTGGGCCGGCACCCGGATCTCTTCGTCCGCGGGGGTATTGACGGGCCGCCCGCGCACCGGCATCGTCACCGCCACGAGTGCGCCGAGCAGCAGGCCCGCGACGCAGATCACCGCGATGCCCAGGGGCGCCGTCGTGCCGGAGAGCAGCAGCAGGGCGACGGTCGTGAGGACGACGGTGGTCGAACCGTAGGTCAGCTGTGCGGCGTTCGGACGCTGCATGACGGGTACCGCCCCTCGAGACTTCGGTTCGACTCTACGGCGGTGGATGCCCGGAGGGCATGGCAGGTAAGCGTGGCCTTACCCACAGCGCCGGTGCACGGGGGGCGCACGGGGTCACGGAATCGTCAATCTTCCTTCACCGTGCGCCCTCTGGGTGTTCGATAATCGGAAAACGGATCCTGCATAGTGCAGTTGACCCGTGCAAGTCAAGATCTGTCTTTTCTCGCCCCACTCCGGTCGAATGTCGTCACTTGTGACGCGCGACCCCGCCGGACGGACACCCCACCTTCGGTCCGAGGGCGCGGGCGCCGGGGAGGACAACATCAAGTGACCAACAGACGACGGGCGATCAGAGCGTCCGCAGTCGTCGTGGCGCTCGCGGCCACCGCCGCCACCGCCTCGACCTTCACCACCGCCTGGGCCGACAATCACGGCAGCGTGACGCCGGCCGGCATCCAGACCGTCGACAAGACGACGGTCGACCACGACCTCGAAGGCCCCTTCAGTGAGCGACAGGACCAGCAGCGCAAGGCTGCCCTGGAGCAGGTGCTGAACGGCGAGTCCAAGGTCGAGACCCGGGGCGGCTCCAAGGTCGTCAAGCTCGACAACAAGAAGTACGTCGAGCTCGGCCGCGAGAAGACCGACAAGATCTTCACGATCCTCGTCGAGTTCGGCGACCAGGTGGACAACACCACCCTGGTCGACCGCAAGGACGACGACACGGACGAGCTGAAGCCGAAGTACGGCGGCACGCCCGGTCCGCTGCACAACCGCATAGCCCAGCCCGACCGTGCGCACGACAACTCCACGGCCTGGCAGGCGGACTACAACCAGCAGCACTTCCAGGACCTGTACTTCGGCACCGGCAAGGACAAGAAGGGCCAGCCGAAGCACTCCCTGAAGACCTTCTACGAGCGCACCTCGTCCGGCCGCTACTCGGTCGACGGAACGGTCTCGGACTGGGTCAAGGTCCCGTACAACGAGGCCCGTTACGGCTCGAACTACTGCGGCCAGACCAACTGCGCCAACGTCTGGGACACCGTCCGCGACGGCGTCACCGCCTGGGTCGCCGACCAGAAGGCCAAGGGCCAGACCGACGCCCAGATCAAGGCCCAGCTGGCCTCGTACGACCAGTGGGACCGTTACGACTTCGACGGCGACGGCAACTTCAACGAGCCCGACGGCTACATCGACCACTTCCAGCTCGTGCACGCGGGCGAGGACGAGTCGGCCGGCGGCGGCGCCGAGGGCAAGAACGCCCTGTGGGCCCACCGCTGGTACGCCTACGGCACCAACGCGGGCAAGACCGGCCCGGCGAACAACAAGGCCGGCGGCACCCCGATCGGTGACACCGGCATCTGGGTCGGCGACTACACGATGCAGCCGGAGAACGGCGGCCTCGGCGTCTTCGCGCACGAGTACGGCCACGACCTCGGTCTGCCGGACCACTACGACACCGCGGGCGGCGAGAACTCCACCGGGTTCTGGACCCTGATGTCGTCCGGCTCCTGGCTCGGCCAGGGCAAGGACTCCATCGGCGACCTCCCCGGCGACATGAGCGCCTGGGACAAGCTCCAGCTCGGCTGGCTGAACTACGCCAAGGTCAACGACTGGCAGCGTTCCACCAAGACCACCCACAAGCTGGGCGTCGCGGAGTACAACACCAAGAACCCGCAGGCGCTCGTCGTCGAGCTGCCGAAGAAGAAGGTCACCACCGACATCGTGGCTCCCGCCGAGGGCGCGACGCAGTGGTGGAGCAACATGGGTGACGACCTCAAGAACACCCTGACCCGCTCCGTCGACCTCACGGGCAAGACGTCCGCCTCCCTGGAGCTCCAGGGCTGGTACGACATCGAGGCCGAGTACGACTACCTCTACGCCGAGGTGTCGACCGACGGCGGCGCCAGCTGGAAGGCCCTGGAGGGCACCGCCGACGGCGTGGCCATCCCGAAGGACGCCTCCGGCGCCCCCGGTCTGACCGGCGTCTCGGACACCCACAAGAAGCTCGTCTACGACCTGGGCGCCTACGCGGGCAAGAAGTTCGACCTCCGCTTCCGCTACCAGACGGACGGCGGCGCGGGCGGCAAGGGCTTCACGGCCGACGCCATCAACCTGACCGCCGACGGTGCCTCCGTCTTCGCCGACGGCGCCGAGAACGGCGACAACGGCTGGGTCGCCAAGGGCTTCTCGCGGGTCGGCAAGGGCTTCACGAAGGAGTACGAGCAGTACTACATCGCGGAGAACCGCCAGTACGTCTCGTACGACTCGACCCTCAAGGTCGGCCCGTACAACTTCGGGTTCACGGGTGACAAGGCCGGCTGGGTCGAGCACTACCCGTACCAGAACGGTCTGCTCATCTGGAAGTGGGACCTGTCCCAGAAGGACAACAACACCTCCCAGCACCCGGGCACCGGTCTGGTCCTCCCGATCGACTCGCACCCGAGCCCGCTGAAGTGGTCCAACGGCGAACTGATGCGCAACCGCGTCCAGGCGTACGACTCGCCGTTCACGATCGCCCGCACGGACGGCTTCCAGCTGCACAACAAGGGCGTCGCCACCTGGGTCCCGTCGCAGGCCGGCAACCCGGTCTTCGACGACCACAAGGGCGTCTACTGGTTCGCCGAGAACCCGCGCGCCGGTGTCCAGGTAACTGACACCAACACCAAGATCCAGGTCGTCAAGGAGCCGAAGGATGGCCAGACGATCACGGTTCAGGTTGGTCCTTCGACCAATTAATTGGTAAAACCGCAGGTCAAAGCATGATCGGCCGTCGCCCCCTAGCGGGCGGCGGCCGTTCGTGTTTAGGTGCGTCTGACCCAAGTCTTATTGACATCTGATCCACGGGGGAGTGGTTCCGCATGCCCAACGGAGGGTTCTGCAAACTGCCGGGAGGCAGTGTGGTCGTCGCCATAGGGCTGCCCAGCCCGGCCGGCGACGGCGCCACCGTCCGCTTCCTGGTCCACGCCGCCAACCGCGCCCGCGCCCTGACCCGGCTGCGGAACCTGGGGCTGCGGGCGGTCTACCTCCGTGGCAACAGCGAGCCGCCCACCCCGGACGAGGTCACCGCCGTCCTGCACCACCCGGACGGCCTGCTGTGGCGCACCACCGTCCACGAGCTGTGGCACCCCGTACGGTCCCTCCCGAAGGCGCCGGCGGCGTAGAGGCCCCCGCCAGGCAGGCGCCGGCGGCGCAGGACACCGTCCGGCAGGCGCCGGCGCTACGCCACGACCGGCTTGCCCGTCAGGCGCACGCCCGCCGCCCGGAGCTCCTCCAGGGCCCGGTCCGTGGTCTCCCCGGCCACGCCGGCCGTCAGGTCCAGCAGGACGTGGGTGCGGAAGCCCTCCCGGGCCGCGTCCAGGGCCGTGGCCCGGACGCAGTGGTCGGTGGCGATGCCGACCACGTCGACCTCGGTGACGTCCCGCGAGCGCAGCCACTCCGCGAGGGTCAGGCCGTTCTCGTCGAACCCCTCGAAGCCGCTGTACGCCGCCGAGTACGCGCCCTTGTCGAAGACGGCGTCGATCGCCCCGCTCGCGACGGCGGGCGCGAAGTTCGGGTGGAAGCCGACGCCCTCCGTGCCGGCCACGCAGTGCACCGGCCAGGAGGACACGTAGTCCGGCTCCTCGCCGGCCGGGGCGAAGTGCGCGCCCGGGTCGACGTGGTGGTCGCGGGTCGCGACGACGTGCCGGTAGGAGCTGCCCGCCGTCTGGCCCACCAGGTCGGTGATGGCGGCGGCGACGTCCGCGCCGCCGGTCACCGCGAGGCTGCCGCCCTCGCAGAAGTCGTTCTGAACGTCCACAACGATCAAGGCGCGGTGCATGGCGGGTGTCCTTAGCGGGTCGGGAGGGAATTCTTCGAGCCTAGAGACTTCCCCCTCCCGGCGGGAGGGGGCGTCACCGAGGACTCCTGGGCGTACCCGGTCAGGCGTACTCGGTCGGCAGGACCGGCTCGCCGCGCGACAGCTGCATCGCCGACATCGGCAGCCCCGCGCGGGCCGCGATGTGCCGCGACCTGGCGGCCTCCAGGGGCTCCCGGGCCACCACGTCGCCGCCCTTGACCAGCTCAACGAGCAGCTGGTGGTCGGCGAGCTCCGGCGGGACCGGGCCGGTGCCCACGACCTCCGCCTCGGCGACCCCGGCCGCGTCGGGCCGGCGCGCCGCCCACTTGCGGCCGCCGACGGAGGCCTTGCCGCCCAGCGACTTCTTGGCCACCGGCACCAGGGGCGCCTTCGGGTCGGCCGAGGCGGCCCGGGCGACCAGCTTGTAGACCATGGAGCAGGTCGGATGGCCGCTGCCGGTGACCAGCTGCGTGCCCACCCCGTACGCGTCGACCGGGGCCGCCGCGAGCGAGGCGATGGCGTACTCGTCGAGGTCCGAGGTGACCACGATCTTCGTGTCCCGGGCGCCCAGCTCGTCGAGCTGCGCCCGCACCCGGTGGGCGACGAGCAGCAGGTCGCCGGAGTCGATCCGGACGGCCCCCAGCTCGGGTCCGGCGACCTCGACGGCGGTACGGACGGCCTCGGCCACGTCGTACGTGTCGACCAGCAGGGTCGTGCCGCGCCCGAGGGTCTCCACCTGGGCCCGGAAGGCGTCCCGCTCGCTGTCGTGCAGCAGGGTGAAGGCGTGGGCGGAGGTGCCGACGGTCGGGATGCCGTAGCGGAAGCCGGCCGCGAGGTCGGAGGTGGAGTCGAAGCCGCCGACGTAGGCGGCGCGGGAGGCGGCGACGGCCGCCAGCTCGTGGGTGCGGCGGGCGCCCATCTCGATCAGGCGCCGCCCGCCGGCAGCGGCCGACATGCGGGAGGCGGCGGCCGCGATGGCCGAGTCGTGGTTGAGGATCGAGAGGATCACCGTCTCCAGGAGCACGCACTCGGCGAAGGAGCCCTCGACGCGCAGCACGGGGGAGCCGGGGAAGTACACCTCGCCCTCGGGGTAGCCCCAGACGTCGCCGGAGAAGCGGTAGCGGGCGAGCCACTCCAGGGTCGGCTCGTCGACGATGGAGCGCTCCCGCAGGAAGCCCAGGACGGCGGGGTCGAACCGGAAGTTCTCGACGGCGTCGAGGACCCGGCCGACGCCCGCGAGGACGCCGTAGCGCCGTCCCTCGGGCAGCCGCCGGGTGAAGACCTCGAAGACCGAGCGCCGGTCGGCGGTGCCGGCCCGCAGGGCCGCCTGGAGCATGGTCAGCTCGTACTGATCGGTGAAGAGCGCGGTCGACGGCACGTCCACCGGCAGCCCAAGGTCCGCAGCGTTCATGTCAGCGATGCTAGCGCAGAAATCGTCAGAGTGACGAATAGTGGGTCCGAACAGCGGACCCCCGTGCGCGCCCCGTTTGCGCGACCGCCCCCCAGGGGTGACAACATGGGGTGAGTGAGCGTCGCGCCTATTGAGATCGAACGTACGGAATCGGCCGAGGAGGTCTCCGCGGTCGTCGAACCCGACGTGCCCTGGGTGACCCTCGTGCACAACGATCCGGTCAACCTGATGAGCTATGTCGAGTACGTCTTCCAGTCGTACTTCGGATACTCCAAGGACAAGGCGCACAAGCTGATGCTCGACGTGCACAACAAGGGCCGCGCGGTGGTCTCCAGCGGCACCCGCGAGGAGATGGAACGGGACGTGCAGGCGATGCACGGCTACGGCCTGTGGGCGACGCTCTCCCAGGACCGCGTCTGATGGCCGGGCAGTTCGAGGCCCTCCCGGGCGGTGGCGCGGCCGTCGCGCTCGACGACGTCGAGATCTCCATCCTCCGCTCCCTCGCCGTCCAGCTCATGGAGCTGATCGGCCCGGGCGACGAGCCCGCCGCGGACGAGGACCCGCTGGCCGCGCTCTTCGCCGAGGGGCCGAGCGAGCCGCCGTCCGACCCCGCCCTCCGGCGCCTCTTCCCCGACGCGTACGGGGACGACAGCGAGGAGCTCCGGGCGGCCGCGTCCGACTTCCGCCGCTACACCGAGAACGACCTGCGGGCCCGCAAGCGCGAGGACGCCCTCGCGGTCGTGCGCGCCCTGGACTCCCTCTCCGCCGAGGCGGCGGGGGAGGGCGGCGCGGTCCTGAAGCTCACCCCGGACGAGTCCCGGTCCTGGCTCGGCGCGCTCAACGACCTCCGGCTGACCATCGGCACCCGCCTGGAGGTCACGGACGACGAGGACAGCGAGCAGCTGTACCGGCTGCCGGACTCCGACCCGCGCAAGCCGATGGTGATGGCGTACCTCTGGCTGGGGGCGCTCCAGGAGTCCCTCGTCGGGACCCTGACGGTCTGAGTTCGGGACCCTGACGGTCCGGGTTCGCGCCCCTGATGCCGTGGCGACACCCCCGTGAAAGGGGGTGTTCGCTCAGCGGACGCTCAAATCCGGATAACGAATACGTTATTCAAGCGCCCACCTCGCCATCTTGCGCGCCCTTTGTCCGCATTTTTTTGTGGTGCGCGCCACACCCAACTCCGTCGATCACCCCCCACGTCGTGATAAATCTTCACGACCGCTCGGGCACGCCACCCCTGTTCCCGAGGGCGCTTGGACCGGCTGACCGCCGGTGGCACTCCATCCACATCCGGGGGGATCAGGATCTGATCCGCGGCAGACGCACTCGCAGTCGCGCGGATCAGCATGGAGAAAGGCGCACCACCATGACCTCAGTGCAGGTCGACAAGCAGCACGACGGCAATGAGGCCGCGGACTCCGCCTCGGGCGAGGGTTACCACCGGGCACTCGGCGCCCGCCAGATCCAGATGATCGCGATCGGCGGCGCCATCGGCACCGGGCTCTTCCTGGGCGCGGGCAAGGGCATCTCCATCGCGGGACCCAGCCTGATCCTCGCGTACGCCATCGCGGGCCTCGTCATCTTCTTCATCATGCGGGCGCTCGGCGAGCTCCTCATGTACCGCCCGGTGTCGGGCTCCTTCTCGGAGTACGCCCGCGAGTTCATCGGCCCCTTCGCGGGCTTCGCGACCGGCTGGACCTACTGGCTCTTCTGGGTCGTCACCGGCATCACCGAGGTCACCGCCGCGGCGACCTACATGACGTACTGGTGGGACATCCCGCAGTGGCTGTCCGCCCTCGTCTTCACCGTGATCCTCTACGGCGCCAACCTGATCTCCGTGAAGCTCTTCGGTGAGCTGGAGTTCTGGTTCTCCATGGTCAAGGTCACCGCGATCGTCGGCATGATCCTGATCTGCGCCGGCATCCTCACCCTCGGCTTCTCCGACGCCGGCGACACCGCCTCCGTCACCCACCTGTGGGACCTCGGCGGCTTCTTCGCCGGCGAGAACGGCATCGGCTCCACCCTGATGACCCTCCAGATGGTCATGTTCGCCTTCCTCGCGGTCGAGCTGGTCGGCGTGACGGCGGGCGAGTCGAAGGACCCCAAGACGGTCCTGCCGAAGGCGATCAACACCGTGCCGTGGCGCATCGCCGTCTTCTACGTCGGCGCGCTGATCATGATCCTCTCGGTCGTCCCGTGGACCGAGTTCAAGCCGGGCGTCAGCCCGTTCGTCGCGGCCTTCGAGAAGATGGGCCTCGGCATCGGCGCCGCCATCGTCAACTTCGTCGTCCTCACGGCGGCCCTGTCCTCCTGCAACTCGGGCATGTACTCCACCGGCCGCATGCTGCGCGACCTCGCGCTCAACGGCCAGGGACCGCAGGTCTTCACCAAGCTGACGAAGTCCGGCACCCCGCTGGTCGGCACCACCGTCTCGGCCGCGCTGATGATGGCCGGCGTCTGGGTCAACTACCAGTGGCCCGGCGAGGCGTTCAACTACGTCGTCTCCTTCGCCACCATCTCCGGCATGTGGGCCTGGATCGTCATCCTGATCTGCCAGATCCGCTACCGGCTCAAGGCCGACCGCGGCGAGCTGCCCCAGTCCCCCTTCAAGGCCCCGGGCGGCATCTGGTTCAGCGTCTTCTCGCTCGCCTTCATCGGGATGGTCGTCGTGACCATGGGCATGGACAAGGACAACCGGGTCGCGCTGTACGGCGCTCCGGTCTGGGGCCTGATCCTCGCGGTCTCCTACCTGGTCCTCAAGGCCCGCAACCCCCAGGGCGCGGCCTTCGCCAAGCGCTCCTGACCCTCTGACCTGCAAGGTCTCAGCATGCGGGCCGTTCCGTACCGAACACCGGTACGGAACGGCCCGTCTGCTTATCCTGTCGGCATGCTGACCATCACCCAGGCCCTGTACGACCAGATCGTGGAGCACTCCCGCGCGGACCACCCCGACGAGGCCTGCGGCGTGGTCGCGGGTCCCGTCGGCAGCGGGCGCCCCGAGCGGTTCATCCCGATGCTCAACGCCGCCCGCTCGCCCACCTTCTACGAGTTCGACTCCGGGGACCTGCTCAAGCTCTACCGCGACATGGACGACCGGGACGAGGAGCCCGTGATCGTCTACCACTCGCACACCGCGACCGAGGCCTACCCGTCCCGTACGGACATCTCGTACGCGAACGAGCCGAACGCCCACTACGTCCTCGTCTCCACCGCCGACACCGACGGCGCCGGGCCCTTCCAGTTCCGCTCCTACTCGATCGTCGACGGCGTCGTGACCGAGGAAGAGGTCAAGGTCGTCGAGGCGTACGAGTAGCAGGACACGGCCCCCTGCCCGCCCCGTCGCGAGCGCCCACCCGCCGGGCGGCGCCCACCCGCCGGGCGGCGCCCACCCGCCGGGCGGCGCCCACCCGCCGCTGTGGACGTGCGCCCACCGGTGCGGCACTCACCCCCGTCGCGGGCCGCGCCTGCCGGGGCGGTGCCCCCGCCGTTGTGGGTGCACACCGCCGGGCGGTGACCCGCCGCCCCCCGTTGTGGGCAGTCGTTCCGCTGGGGCGGAACGGGTGGGCACAACGGACCCGCGCCCTGCCGGCGCCCGAGGCTGCTGTGCCTGAACCCGC